>JAWVGM010000197.1:0-26329 GCA_033855075.1 Solirubrobacteraceae bacterium
ACCGGCGTCATCGCCGCCGCCCTCGCCGCGCTGGGTCTCGGCGCCGGCGTGGCGGTTCGCAAGCGGCGCAAGCGATGACGAGCCGCCTGGTCCTCGAGTACGACGGCACGCACTTCGCCGGATGGGCGCGCCAGCCGGGCCAGCGAAGCGTGCGCGACGAGGTCGAGCGGGCGCTGCGCACCGTGTTGCGCGAGCCCGAGGTCTCGCTCACGGTCGCGGGTCGCACCGACGCCGGGGTCCACGCCTGGGGTCAGGTGTGCTCCTACGAGCACGAGGCCGTCGATCCGCTGCGCCTCAACGCGCTGCTGCCCAAGGACGTGGCGGTGCTCGACTCCAACCCGGCCGCGGACGGCTTTGACGCCCGCCGGGATGCGCTGTCGCGGACGTACTGCTACCGCCTGCTGCACCGGCGCGCGCGGTCGGTGTGGCTCGACGGGCGCGCGCTGTGGCACGGCTGGAAGCTCGACCGCGACGCGCTGGATGCCTGTGCGCGGGCGATCGGGGGCACGCACGACTTCACCGCGTTCACCCCGAAGGACAGCTACCACCGGCGCTTCGAGCGCGACGTGCACTCGGCGCAGTGGCGCGCCGACGGCGACCTGCTCGAGTTCTGGATCACCGCCGACTCGTTCATGCGCCACATGAACCGGGTGCTCGTGGGCACGATGCTCGAGGTCGCGACCAGCCGGCGCGCGCTGGAGGACTTCGAGGCGTTGCTCACTGGACGGCCACGGTCTCACGCGGGGCCGACCGCTCCGGCCCGCGGATTGGCGCTCGCGTCGGTGTCCTACGCCGACGTCGCCGTATCCTGAGAAGTCCCGATGCGCGTACTGCTGACCAACGACGACGGGATCGATGCGGAGGGGCTGCAGACCCTGCGGCGCGCGCTGCTGCGCGTGCCGGGGATCGAGCTCGCGGTCATCGCGCCGGACGGCAACCGCTCGGCGATGGCCCGCATGATCACGACGCACAAGCCACTGTGGGTGCAGGAGGTGGAGTTCGACGACGGCTCCGTCGGCTACGCGACCGACGGCACGCCGGTCGACTGCGTGCGCCTGGCGAACCTCGGGCTCATCGAGGGCTTCGAGGCCGAGCTCATCGTGTCGGGGATGAACCACGGTGCGAACCTCGGGGACGACATCACGTATTCGGGCACGGTCGCAGCGGCCTTCGAGGGCATCGTCCTCGGGTTGCCGGCGATCGCCGTCTCGCAGCAGTCCACGGCCAAGGAGATGGACTTCCGCCTCGGGCGCACGTTCAGCTTCGACGAGGGCGCGCGCTTCGTCGCGCGGGTCGTCGAGGAGATCGACGACGTTCCGCTGCCGGGCGGAACGCTGCTCAACGTGAACTGCCCCGCGGGCGACGCGAGCGGGGTGGCGATCACGCGCCTGGGCAAGCGCATCTACCGCGACGAGCTGACGCTCACCGACACGCAGGCCGACGGGCGCAGGCGCTACTGGGTCTACGGCGACGATCCGGGCTTCCACGACGAGGAGGGAACCGATCTCGCGGCGGTGGCGGGCGGCCTCATCTCGGTGACGCCGTTGCACTTCGACCTCACCGACGCCGCTGGCATGGATGCGCTGGAGCGCCACGACCTCGGGCGCCTGCTCGCGCCCGCTGCCGAGGAGGTGGAGTGAGCGCGAAGGGGGCATCGGTGAGCGACCAGGCGCGCGCCGCCGAGCTGCGCGAGCAGCTTCATCACCACGGCTACCGCTACTACGTCCTCGACGACCCGGAGATCGGCGACGACGACTACGACGCCCTGCTCGACGAGCTGCGCGCGATCGAGGCGGCCCACCCCGAGCTCGCCACGCCCGACTCGCCGACCCAGCGCGTGGGCGGCGAGCCGGTGTCGGCGCTGCGGAAGGTCGAGCACGAGATCCCGATGCTCTCGCTCGCCAACGCGCGGACCGAGGAGGAGTTGCGCGCCTGGGTCGCGCGGATGCGAGCGCACCTCGCGCGCGAGGGGATCGAGGATCCGGCGTTCGAGTTCGTGTGCGAGCCGAAGATCGACGGCCTGGCGATCTCGCTGCGCTACGAGGACGGCGTGCTCGTCCAGGGTGCGACCCGCGGCAACGGAGAGATCGGCGAGGACGTCACGCACAACCTGCGCACGATCCCCACGATCCCGCTGCGGATCGACGACGCGCCGCCGGTGCTCGAGGTGCGCGGCGAGCTCTACATGTCGCTGAAGGACTTCGCCGCGCTGAACGAGCGCCGCGCCGAGGCCGGCCTCTCGACGTTCATGAACCCGCGCAACTCGGCCGCAGGGACGATCCGCCAGCTCGATCCGAAGCTCACCCGCGAGCGCCCGCTGTCGATGTGGAGCTACGGCGTCGGGCGGGTCGACGGCATCCGCTTCGAGAGCCACTGGGAGGCGCTCCAGTGGCTGCGCGCGCACGGCTTCCGCGTCAACGAGGACATCAGGCTGATCGACGACGAGGACGAGGTCGTCAAGCAGTGCCTCGCCTGGCAGGCGCGCCGCGGCGGCCTCGAGTTCGAGATCGACGGCGTCGTCGTCAAGGTCTCAGACCTCGAGCTGCAGCGCCGCCTGGGCACCGTCGGACGCGACCCGCGCTGGGCGATCGCGTGGAAGTTCCCCCCGACGACGAAGGTCACGACGCTCAAGGACATCATGTGGAACGTCGGCAAGTTCGGCGATCTGCATCCGTTCGCGATGCTCGAGCCCGTCCACGTGGGTGGCGTCACCGTGAAGCTCGCGACGCTGCACAACGAGGAGGACATCGTCCGCAAGGACCTGCGCCCCGGTGACGAGGTCATCGTGCTGCGTGCCGGCGACGTCATCCCGCAGGTGCTCTCCCCGGCCCCGCACGCCGTCGAGCGGCCTGACCGCGCGCCGGTGCCCGCGCCGCCCGAGCGTTGCCCGGTGTGTGACACCCCGACGATCAAGCCCGAGGACTCGGTCTTCACGATGTGCCCCAACCGCCTGTGCGCCGGGCGTCAGTGGCAGCTGCTCAAGCACTTCGTCTCGCGCGGCGCGATGGACATCGACGGCCTCGGCGAGAAGCAGGTCTACCAGCTGCAGTCCGCGGGGCTCGTCACGACCGCCGCGGACTTCTACCGTTTGACCGCCGAGCAGCTGCTCGAACTCGAGGGCTTCGGCGAGATCTCGGCGAACCGCACCGTCGAGGCGATCGCGGAGTCCAAGGACCGGCCGTTCGGGCGCGTCCTGTTCGCGATCGGCCTCGAGGAGGTCGGCTTTGTCACGGGTCGCAACCTCGCCCAGCGCTTCCGCACGATCGACGCGCTGCTCGCGGCGAGCCCCGAGGAGATCGAGCAGACGCCGGGCGTTGGCCCGAAGATGGCCCAGAAGATCGCCGAGCAGCTCGCGGATGAGCAGATGCGCGCCCTCATCGCCGACCTCCGCAGCGAGGGCGTGCGGATGGAGGAGGACGGGCCGCCGCCGGGCGAGGGACCGCTCGTCGGCAAGACGTTCGTGTTGACGGGCACGCTTCCCGACCTGACGCGAGAGCAGGCGACACAGCGCATCGAAGCGGCAGGCGGCCGGGTCACGTCGGGCGTGTCGAAGAAGACCGACTACGTCGTCGCCGGCGCCACGCCCGGATCGAAGCTCGAGAAGGCCGAGCGTCTCGAGGTCTCGGTGCTCGACGAGGCGGGTCTGCTCGACCTGCTGCCGTGAGCGCGACGGGCGCGGAAGTCGGTATGCGGTGCCCTACTCGTCCACCTTCGCGATCGCGACCGCGATCCGGTCCTGCAGCACCCTCGCCCGCGACGGGCCGACCCGGTTCATGATCAGCGCGAACGTGATGTCGCGGCCGGTCTTCGCGCGGCAGTAGCCGGCGAGTGCCGAGACGTTGCTCAGCGTCCCGGTCTTGACCTTGCAGCGGCCCGCGGCGGCGGTGCCGCGCATCCGGCCGGCGACGGTGCCGCTCTGTCCGGCCACCGCGAGCGACGCTTCGAAGTCAGTTCCGACGGGGTCGGCGTACATGTGCTCGAGCATGCCCACGACCTGGCGTGGGCTCGTGCGGTTCGAACGCGACAGGCCCGAGCCGTCCTCGACGCGCGGGCGCACGCCGAACCCGGCGAGCGTCTGGCGGACGACCGACGCGCCACTGGCGGTCGAGCCGTTCCCACGCACCTTCGCGCCGACGCCCTTGAGCAGCATCTCCGCGCCGAAGTTGTAGGACGGCACGTTGACGAGCCGGCTCATGGCGGCGATGGACGGCGAGCGCCACGCGGCGATCTTCGCCGCGCCTGGTGGCGCGGTCCCCGCGCGGCTGCTCTGCGAGCTCTTCACGCCCACCTTGCGCAGCTCGGCCGCGAAGCGCTGGGCCGCGAAGCGCCCCGAGCTCAGCTGCGCGTGCCCGCGGAAGATCCCGTGGTCGTAGGCCAGCCCGCTCAGCACGCCGGCGACCTCGCCGTCGTAGCCGTTGAAGCGGGCCGCACGACGGCGGTCGAAGTAGGTCTCGTCGCCGATGACGGCGCCATCGATGCGCGCGATGCCGGCCTTGCGCACCGCGTTCGCGATCCGGGCCGCGCCCGGGGTGCCGAAAAAGGGGTCCCCGTGGCCGACGAGGACGAGATCGCCGTGCAGGACCCCCGCGTCGTCCACGGTTCCGGCGCTCACCGCCGCGGTCTCGAGGGTCGTCGTCGGGCCGAGCGTGAGCAGCGCCGTCGATGTCGTGTAGAGCTTCTCCACGGATGCCGGGATGCGCGCGACGTTCGCCTGGCGCGCGTAGATGCGGCGGGTGCTCGCCGCGTCTGACACGTAGGCGCCGGACGCGCTGCCCGCGCGGTTCATCTCCGCGGAGATCCGGTGGATGAGGGCGGCTTCGTCGTAGGCGGTCGCCGGCGCGGCGAGCGCCGGCGACGCGGCCAGCACCAGCGCCGTGATGGCGAGCCGTCGCATCTCAGGTAGCCAACAACATCAAGCGGTCGAACGATGCGGCGGGAGCGCGGACTGGACATACCGGGAGGCCACCCGGTGGGGGTCGCGCCGTAGACTGCGGTGTCTCATGGGCCAGGTCGTCAAGCTCGAGCCGAAGGCCAAGGACCGGACCGGAGCCAAGGGCAGCCGACGCCCGAAGCGGTCCAAGACGGCCCTCGTGCTCGGCGGAGGAGGCTTCACCGGCGGCGTCTACGAGATCGGCGCGCTGCGGGCGCTCGACCTGCTCACGGTGAACCGGACCGTCAACGATTTCGACGTCTACGTGGGGACGAGCGCGGGCGCGTTCGTCGCCGCGCTGACCTGCAATGGGGCGACGCCCGAGGAGATGATGCGCGTCGTCGACCGCCAGAAGCCGAGCCCGTTCTCCGACGTCGACCTCGGCACGCTGCTGCGACCCAACATGATGGGCTTCGCGAAGAGCGCGGCGCAGATGCCGCTGCGCGCGCTCGCGGTCCTGCGGGGCGTGGCGGGCCAGCTCGGCCAGGTCTCCGCGATGGACCTCGTCCTGAGCCTCGCCGAGGGGCTGCCGACGGGCGCGTACTCCGGCGAGGGCATCGAGCGGTACGTGCGCACCGTGCTGGCGGAGGGCGACCGCACCGATGACTTCCGCCTCATCGAGCGCGAGCTCTATATCACGGCGACCGACCTCGACACCTGCGAGCGGATCGTCTTCGGCGTCGACGGCTGGGACGACGTGCCGATCTCGACCGCGGTGCGCGCCTCGACGGCGCTGCCGATGGTCTACACCCCGGTCAAGGTGCGCGACCGCGAGCTCGTCGACGGCGGGATCGTCTCGACGACGAACCTCGACATCGCGGTCAGCGCCGGCGCGAAGTTCATCGTCGTCGTCAACCCGCTCGTGCCCTACGTCAACGACTTCAAGACGAAGGTCCGCACGCTGACGGGCACCCGCACGCGGCACGTGAGCGACATGGGGTTCCCCCAGATCGGCTACCAGGCCTTCAAGATGGTCGCCTACCAGCGCCTGCACGAGATGGCGCGCCAGTGGGAGAAGCGCTATCCCGGCGTCGACATCGTGCTCATCGAGCCCGAGCCAGACGACGAGCTCATGTTCCAGACGTCGATCATGAACTACGCCTCACGCGTCGAGGTCGCGCGCCACGGCTTTCAGTCGGTGACGACACAGCTCGCGGACGACTACCCGCGCTTCCGCGAGGTCTGCAAGCGCCACGGCATCCAGATCTCTCCGACCCGCGTGCGCAAGGTCATGAAGCACTTCGAGGCCGAGCAGGGCCGGACGCGCGCTTGGCGCAAGATTCTCGAGCAGACGACCGGCGCGCTTCTGCGCCAGTCGTCAGCTGCGAAGGATTGAGGACTGCCGGCGGCTCAGGCCTGCGCGGCGACCGGGGCGTGCTGCTCTGCGTCGAGACTCGTGAGAAACAGCGTCTTGTCGATCTTGCCCTGGAAGATCGGTACCCCCATCTCCATGCACTTGGAGATCACGGCGCGCCGGTCGAGTCCTGCTTCGCGCGCCAGCTCTGTGGGGGTGAGGTGATTGGGCATCGGTTCAAACGCCTCCTATGTGGTTTTCCGCACCCACCTCTTGTACCAGCCCCGGTGGACGGGCTCAATCGAAATGTCAGATGGGGTTCGGAATGTCGACAAAGATGTGATCGATACCGAACCGTTCTGCGAGAAGTTCGCCCACGCGGCGCACCCCGAACGTTTCGGTCGCGTAGTGGCCTGTGGCCACGAAATGGACCCGCTCCTCGGCAGCCTGGGTCATGACGCGCTCCGTCGGCTCTCCGGTGAGGAAGGCATCCAGACCGGTCGAGACCGCGTCTGCGAGATAGTCGGCGCCGCCGCCCGAGACGATGCCGATGCTCCGCACCGGGTCCGGACCGTCGAGGAAGACGAGCGGCTCGCGCGCGGTGAGCGTGCGCACGCGCTCGACGAGCTCGCCGGCCGCGATGCCATCGCCCTCGAAGCGCCCCTGCATCCCGATGTGCGCATCCTTGTGCCGCCCGAACGGCGCGCGCTCCACGCAGCCGAGCCCCTCGGCGATGAGCGCGTTGTTGCCCACCTCAGGATGGCCGTCGAGCGGCAAGTGGTAGGCGGCAAGCGCCATGTCGTTGTCGAAGAGCAGCTGCAGCCGGCGCTTTGAGGCGGGCGTGAGGCCGAGCGGCTGGCGGTCCCAGAACAGGCCGTGGTGGACGATGACGAGGTCCGCGCCGTGCTCGGCGGCCCGTTGGAAGAGCTCCGCGCTGGCCGACACCCCGGTGACGACGCTGGTCACCCGGTCGGGGCCGGGAACCTGGAGTCCGTTGGGTCCAAAGTCGCTGAAGCTGCCAGGCGACAGGAGCCCGTCGAGATACGCGATCAGCTCTGCAAGCACGTCGCGCGAACGGTACAGTTCAGCACCAGCGGGAACTGGGAAGGACGAGGAAATCCCCGAAAGCAGGACGCCGCCGGGGCTTGGGGAACGCGACGCCACCGGATTGGATGGGGGAACGTATGGCTGCCGTGGCGGCCGAGGTCAGGCCCATAGGTCACGACACGGATGACCGCGATCTCGTCGAGGGCGTCCGGGCGGGTGACGACCGCGCCTTCGAGGCGCTCTACGGCCGCTATCAGCCGCGCATCATGCTCTACATCCGCGGCATGGTCCAGGACGACGGTCGCGCCGAGGACATCACGCAGGAGGTCTTCATGTCGGCGCTGCGGCGCATGCGCGAGACCGACAGCGAGATCGCGTTCAAGCGCTGGATCTATGAGATCGCCAAGAACGCCTGCATCGACGCGTTCCGCCGCTCGCGTCACACCGACGAGGTGTCCTTCGACGTCTACGACGCAATCGGCGCCGACGAGCACGGCCGCCTCGCGGACTCGCGCGCCACCCCGGACATCGCGGTCGACACGAAGCTTCAGCTCGACAGCCTGCGCGGGGCGTTCGGGGTCCTGTCGGACACCCATCATCAGATCATCGTCATGCGCGAGCTCGAGGGGCTGTCCTACCGCGACATCGGCGAGCGGCTGGGGATGACGCGGCCCGCCGTGGAGAGCACGCTGTTCCGCGCCCGCCGGAGGCTGGAGGAGGAATACGACGAGCTGGTCAGCGGCAAGCGCTGCGTGCGCGTGCGCGACCTCATCGACGCGGGTGCCCGCGTGCCCGGCCTCCGCGACCAGCGCCGGCTCGACCGGCACATCTCCCACTGCCAGTCCTGCCGCCGCCACGCGCTCATGGCCGGCGTCGACCTCGAGGCCCGCGCGACGCGCCCGTCCGTGGCCGCCCGGATCGCCGCGCTGCTGCCGCTCCCCGCGGTGCTGCGACGCTCGGACGACACGCCCGTCCAGGCCTTCGGCTCGTCACACCACACCGCGGTTGCACAGTGGTCCGCAAACGTGGCCTCGACCGTGGATCCGGCCACGCTCGGCGGCTGGGGGAAGGCGATCTTCGCCGCGGCGACGGTTGCCGTCGCCGGCATGGGCGCCGGCGCGGCGATCCGCGACCAGCACGGCTTCGAGAACTTCGTCTCGCGCGGCCCGGCGATCGTCGGCATCGGGACCACCGACGATCAGGGCGCGCAGGGCGGCGCCGCTCGTCGTTCGGGCACCGCCGGTCTCGCGCTCACGTCCAGTCGTCACCACGGCCAGAAGCGCGGACCCGGCGCCGCGCCGAAGACCGCTGCGTCGTCGTCGGCGAGCGGCACGACCGGATCGGCTCCTCTCTCCGCTGGCAACGCAGCGACGCCGACGCATTCGACGCCGGGTAGCCCGGTGAAACCTGGCCCCGGGGGCGCGCCCGCCGGATCGGGCGCAGCGGGTGGATCTCAGAGCGACCCCGGCGGTCCGGGCGGCGCCCTCGACGGACAGGCCGGATCGCAGGCAGCGGCGAGCGCCGCCGCCGTCACGTCCGCGGTCCAGGGCATCGCAAGCCAGATCGGCAACACGCCGTCGGGCGTCGCCGGCCAGTGGGGCGCGGTGAGCCAGAGCAGCCCGACGGCCCTCGGTCAGCTTCAGGCAATCGCGGCGCCGGTCGCGGCGACGCTGGGCGGGAAGTGAGCGACCCCGGCAGCGACCCCGAGCTGGAGCCGTTCACCGATACCGCCCTGTACGCGCTCGGGGCGTACTTCGCCGATCGTCACCCCGACCTCATGGACGACGTCGTGCGCCAGGCCCAGCGCATCGAGGAGGCTGGGGTCGAGCGCTACGCTGACAAGCAGGGCGTCACGCTGGAAACCGCCCTGCAGACCCTCATCACCGGGCTCGCCGTCCGGTACTACAGGGCCGTCGCAGGATCCGCGTGAGATAATCGCCCGGCATCGGGGCGTGGCGCAGCCTGGTAGCGCGCTCCGTTCGGGTCGGAGAGGTCCCCGGTTCAAATCCGGGCGCCCCGATTGCACGAAGGACGGCGGCCCCGCACGGGCGGGAACCGTGCCCGCCCGCCCGCGCGACGACTGAGCGAACGCCTAGCGCGCCGCTCGTTTCTCAAGTTCCCCGGCGAGCCCGTCGAACCCTCTCGTGTGAGCTCGCTCGCGCACACTCCGGCTCGGCAGACCCTCGCGCCCAGGCCCGGGGTCACGCCACCGTCCCCGCAGGGGTCTGGTCACAGCTTTCTCAGCGACGCTCTCGTGGCGCGAGGCCTCGCCAGCCAGCAGGCGATGGAGGATGCGCTGCAGGTCTCGCGCGCCGGACGGGGCTACTGCGACATTCTCATCGCCGATGGCGTGCTCGACGAGGACGATCTCGCGCACGTGCTGGCCGACCACCACGGGGTCGATCACGTCGACCTCGATCAGTTCCCGATCGAGCAACAGGCGGTCAGGCTGGTTCCGGAGAGCGCCGCTCGCCGGTACGGCGTGCTGCCGATCGCCGTGCTGCCGACCGGTGAGGTCGTGGTGGCCATCCACCACCCGGCGACGAACATGGTCGAGATCGCCGACCTGACCAGGAGCCCGATCCAGGCGGTCATCGCATCGCGCGCGCAGATCGAGCGCCACCTCACCGCCGCCTTTCAGGGCCCCGAGCCCACCGGACCTCAGCCGCAGGCTCCGGCACCGGCTCCCGCGGCGGTCGCGCCGCCGGCCCCTGCGTACGAGCCGCCGGCCGCACCCGAGCCTGTCCCTGTTCCGGCACCCGTCCCGGCTGCGATGCAGAATGCGACTCCGGCAGCGCCGACGCTTCCACCCGTGTCTGCGCCGGAGACCCCTTCGCAGGACGTGGTGGCAGATGCCCCGCCGCGGCTCGTGCTCGCCCGCGCCCAGCCGGCCGTCCCCGCGCCGCAGAACGAGTTGCCGCCGTCCGAACCCGCCCCAGCCGCGGTAGCCGAGCCCGAGCACGGCGGCGCCGGCGACACGGCCGAACGTCTTGCCAGCGCCGAGCAGGCGGCGCGCGAGGCCGAGGAGCGCGCGCGGAGTGCCGAGCACCGGGCCGAAGGCATGATCGCGGCCGCGCAGGCCGCGAACGACGCGCTCACGCAGGTGGCGCAGGCCCGCGCGCTCGCCGACGACACGGCGCGCGCGAACGCTGAGAGGATCGAGTCGCTCACGAGCGAGCTGCAGGCCATGCGCGACGCCCTGGACGCCGAGCGCGCGGCGCGCAGCCGCCTGGAGGACGAGCTGCGGCAGTTCACGGGAGGGCAGGGAACGGTCCCGGAGATGCGGCCGGAGGCTCAGCCTGCCGGCCCGCCCGCAGTGGCGCCGCCCGCCGCGCAAATGGCGCCGCCTGCTGTCGCGCCCGCCGCGCAAATAGGGCCGCCCGCGATCGCGCCCGACGCGCATGTGGCGCGGCCGCAGACGCCGGCCGAGGTGGCGCCAGCCGCTCCGGAGCCGACTGTTCCGGCGCCGAGTTTCGCACCACCCGGCGCCCCGCCGGTCCGGCAACAGACAAGCAAAGCGCGCGGATTGCGGCGCATGATCGCCGCGCTCAGGAGGTCATAGGCACCATGGATGCTCTCGAGCCCGCAGAAGATCAGCTCCCGGTGGTCCCGCCAAGCGAGGATCAGCAGCCGAGCCAGCCGTCGGCCGGACACGAGACGGTCATCAAGTTCGTGCTCAGCGGACCGATCTTCGCCGACCAGACACCGGACGGGCCCGTCGTACAGGTCGAGTCGATCGATGAGGCCAGCGGCCTGTACGCCCGCGTGTCGGCGCTCGAGCGCTCGCTGGCCGATGCCGAGTCACGGCTCGTATCGCTGTCGAAGGCATTGGCCGAGGCGCTCGCATTCAGCTCCCACATCGCGCGACCCGCGAGCGCACCGTATGTGTCCGCCGCGCCCGCCGTCGTCCCAGACGACGTGCCCGTCCGCCGGCAGGTGGGATCCGTGGCGCCCCCGGATCTCCTCGCCATCGGGGCCGGTCTTGCGCCCGCGGCCGTCGTCGTAGCCGATCACGACGTCGATCCCGTCGCGGATCCCGTGGTCGCCGCTCTGTCCGAAGTCGCGCCGTCTGACCCTGTCGAGGTTGCGCCGAAGGCCCGCGGCCTGCGGCGCATGATCTCCGTTCTCAAACCCAACTGAGCCGTGTACGACCCGACCGCACAAGTGCCCCTGGACGACGAGCTCCCGACGCTCGAGCGCGAAACCGTCGTGATCAAGTTCGTCGTCACCGGGCCGTTCGCGGCGGGCAAGACCACCCTCGTCCAGACGATGTCCGAGATCCCGGTAGTCGGCACGGAGACCGCCGTCACCGACGACACGAGCGCGATCAAGTCGAACACGACCGTCGGCATGGACTTCGGCAAGCTGACGCTCGTCGACGAGGACATGCTCGTCGAGTTGTCGCTGTTCGGAACCCCCGGACAGCAGCGGTTCAGCTTCATGTGGGACGTGCTGGCGCAGGGGATGGACGGCTATGTCGTGCTCGTCGACCTGTCGCGACCCGAGACGTTCGACGAGTGCGCGTCGATCATCGAGTACTTCGCGGGCATCTCGGATGCCCCGTTCGTGATCGGCGCGAACAAGGAAGGCCCCGACGAGAGCGTGCTCGAGAACCTCGCCGACACGCTCGGCGCCGCCGGGGCCCCGGTCATCGTCTGTGATGCGACGGACCACGAGTCCGCTCGCGACCTGTTGCTCGCGCTGCTCGAGGCGGTGCTCGATGCGGTCGACGCGCAACTCGACCCGGAGAACTCGCAGTGAGCACGACGGCCACCGGAATGCATCGCACCTTCGTCGGCAGCGACGAGGGTCGCGCGACCGGCAAGGTCGTGGACGACGCACTCTACGAGCTGCGCACGCGCGTCCCCGATGTCATGGGCGTGCTCGTTGCCAGCGTCGACGGCCTGCCGCTCGCGCAGATCGTCCACGAGGGCGATCCCCCCAGCCTCGCGGCGATGGCCTCGACCGCGGCCGGCCTCAGCAAGCGCATCGTCGAGTTCATGGGGCTCGGCGGCTTCGCGGAATGCGTCGTGCGCGGCGACAACGGCTACCTCGCGGTCTACAGCGCAGGCCCCGTCGCGGTGCTCGCGGTGATCGCGGCCGAAGGGGCAAATCTGGGTCGCGTCCATCTCGAGGCGCGGCGCGCGGCGACCACGATCGCAACCGCGCTCGAGACGGGTCCGTGTTGAAAGCGAACGCAAAAATCAAGGCGCGCGCTCGAAGCCGGCGCAATACCGGGACCAAACCGGCGGTGCCGGACACCCCTGCGGCGGACAGTACGTCGCGGTCAACGCTTGCAGAACGTCATAGAACCCACGGAACACAGGAGCCCAACATGGCCAAGAACGTAGATGAGTCACTCCAAGATGCGATGTCGATCAGCGGTGCGATCGGTGCTGCGCTCGTGGACTACACGAGTGGCATGACCCTCGGCACGGCGGGAGGTGGCCCGATCGACCTCGACGTCGCCGCGGCCGGAAACACCGAGGTCGTGCGCGCGAAGATGGCCGTGATGAAGGCGCTCGACATCGAAGGCGGGATCGAGGACATCCTCATCACGCTCAAGGACCAGTTGCACCTCATCCGGATGATGGACACAGACCGCGGCGACGGGCTCTTCCTGTACGTCGCGCTGAGCAAGGACAAGGCCAACCTCGCGATGGCTCGCCATCAGCTGAAGAACGTCGAGAAGGAACTTGCCGTCTGAGCTGCGGTCGTGAGCGGCGGTCGCCGGCCGCCGCCACACCGCCACGCCGCCACCGGTCAGGTCTCCGGCTGCGGCGCGGGCACGGCCTTGTAGCCGTCCCACGACGCTCCGAGCATGAGCACCCGGCCAAGCCGGGTGCGCTGCGCATCGAACTCGCACAGCGACCGCGAGTCGAGCAACAACCCCTCCAGCTCTCCCCGCGCCAACCGCTCGGGAGTCGGCAGAAGTGCGCGCATCGCGGTCGCCGCCGCGCGCTCCTGCGGGTCGTCAGACGCCTCCCATCGTCCGAGCAGTTCCGCCGGGCGGGGCAGATCGGCCACCCTTCGCGCGCGCGGAGACAGCAGCTTCAGCACCACGCGGGCTCTGCGCTCCTGGTCCGTGTCACCCGCGACGCGGCGCAGGTCGAAGTCGAACCCGAGGCGCGGCCACAGGAGAGATCCCACGTGTTCGGCATGCATCGTGATGTACGCGACGCCCATGCGCGCATAGACCGCCTCGGCATGCGCGTGGAGCGCTCTGGCGAACCCGCCGCCGCGCACCTCGGGATCGAGCTTGATCTCCTCGTGGCGCGCGCGAAGTCCGTCGCCCCCCGAGGCGAGCATGCGCGTGAAGTGCCCGACGCGGCGCCCCTCGGCGTCGACGACGTGGCCGCCCACCCGCACGACCCGGCCGACGCGGTTCAACGGGGTGGATGCTTCGAGGTCGACCTCGCTGCGCAGGTCGGCATGCTCGAAACCGTCGTAGATCGAGCGAAAGCGCCAGGTCTGCGGTCGTGTCGGCATGCCGCGGATTGTGCACGCCGGCGCATCGGTGGGGTCATGCCCTCGCGGCGCGCGGGACCCGACATCCGTCCGTTGGCGTCGGACCCGCTTTCTCAGCTGTCGCGAACGCCGATGAAACCACCATGCTTCCAGACGGCCGACACACCCTAGGACCCGATACGGGCACGCTGCAGGTCAGAACGTCACGCGAGGGCGCCTATGCCAAAGCCGGGCATGACCTCGTCATGAACGTCTCGACGTGGCACGCCGTGCTCGACGTGCTCGGCGACGCGGTGACGCTCGAGATCACCGCCGATCCGAAATCCATCAACGTGAAGTGGGGTCTCAACGGCTCGGACTCGTTGAACGATCAGAACCGCGCCGACATCAGCAAGACGATCGACGCCAAGGTGCTCAAGGGCGCCGCGATCAGCTTCCGCTCGACGCGGGCGACCGCGTATGGCGAAGCGACCATTCTCTTCGGGGACCTGACGATCGGGCAGTACACCCGGCCGGTTCAGTTCGAGCTGCGGCCCAGCTCCGACGGCAACAGGGTCGATGCCACCGCGCGCATCACCCAGAGCGATTTCGGCATCAAGCCGTACTCCGCGATGCTCGGCACGCTGAAGGTTCGCGACGTCGTCGAGATCGTCGCCCGCGCCACGTTCCCGCCAGCGTGGGCGCGGCCGGTCGTGGAGCGGCCTACGGTCGTCGAGCCCGCGCCGGTGGAGGTGCAGCCCGAGCCGGCACCGACGTACACCGCTCAGCCCGAGCCGGCACCGGCCTACACCGCTCAGCCCGAGCCGGCACCGGCCTACGCCCCGCAGCCCGAGCCGGCACCGACCTACGCCCCGCAGCCCGAGCCGGCACCGACCTACACCGCTCAGCCCGAGCCGGCCCCGACGTACGTCCCGCAGCCCGAGCCGGCTCCGACGTACGTCTCGCAGCCCGAGCCGGCCCCGACCTACGTCTCGCAGCCCGAGCCGGTCGAGACCTACGCAGCGGCGCGGAACGGCTCGCACGACGAGCCTGTCGTGGCCATCGAGCCGACGGCCCCTGCCGAAGAGCATGCCGTGAGCCCGATGACCGTGGAGGAATGGCTCCAGGCGGAGGAGGACGCGCCCGAGCCCGAGGTTCAGGCGCCGCGCGCCGAGGCACCACAGGCCGAGCAGGTCGAGGCGCCCGAGGAGCCGGCGGCCGACACCGAGCCGCCCGCACCGCCCGCCCCGCCGATCACCACGCAGCCGCCGCCGGACGTCCATCCGGCAGCCCAGCCCGTCGGAAACGGGTTGCGGCCGCGCTGGCGCATCAGGCTCTAGTAGTGGGCCGCCCACCATCGTTGCCCCCGAAACCCCGGGGGTTTCGGGCACCACGCTCCTGGACGACCCACTAACGCTCCCTCCGGCAAGTCCTCGCACGCTTGGATCGCTCGGCGATCGGCGCGCAACGACGTACAGGAGGAAACAGTGACGCAGTTGACAAGCAGCGGCCGGAGGGATCCGGCCGCTGCTTTGTCGTACTCGATCGCGCCGAGTCATTCCGGCAAACGGGGAACCGAGCACGAAAGCACGAAAAAAGCGGCCGGATCGCTCCGGCCGCTTCGTTCGACTGAGGGTGATGCGAAGACTGACTTACGAGCCGTCAGCGCCGCTGATCAGCTTGACCAGGGTGAGCGTGTCGATCGACTTGCAAATCCGCTTCGTCCAAGCGTTGGGCTCGGTCATGGTTTTGTCCTTTCGCGCAAAGGATTAGGGCGCGCTATGTGAATCGGCGTGTGGCGACGCAAGATGAGCGCCGCTTCGCGATCGCGGACGAATCGACCGTTGCGGCGCGGGTGCCGGGGTGCTAGTGGCGGCCTACTAGGCCACGAACACCGGCGTGCCGACCGGTGTCCGCGAGTACAGCGAGATGACGTCGGGGATACGCATGCGGACGCAGCCGTGCGATGCGTCCTGGCCAATCGAGCCGTACTCGCTGGGGTCGATGCCGTGGATGCCGGCGCCGCCGTTGAATGCCATCCAGCGGGACTTGATCGGATCGTCGGGTCCCGGCGGGATCGTCTGGCCCGCGAGGCTGCCGGCCCAGGCGCTGTTGGGCACGTGCCAGGACGGGTTGGTCTCCTTCCACTGCACGTCGTAGAGCCCGCTCGGGGTCTCCAGGCCGGCCCGGCCGACCGCGATCGGCCACGTGTGCCACGGCTTGAGGTGCTCGTAGAAGCGCAGCTGGTGCGCCTTGCGGTCGATGATGATGTACGCGGGGTACTTCTTGGCGAGCTGCTGCTTGGTGATCTTCGGCTTCACCCCCCGCAGCGGGGCCTTGATGCTCGCCGCGTGCGTGGGATGAAGCAGGGCGCTCGCGATCATCTGGCGCAGCGTCCCCGTCTGTACGGCAATGCCGTCGTGACCGGACACCTTGTCCAAGCCGCTCGCCGCGGGCTTGACGGACGCGTCGACGGCGGGCTTGTTCGTCGCACGGGCGATCCGCTTGACGAACCTCGGGATCACGCCGGGCGTGTAGCGGGTGCGCAGCGCGATCGACTCGCTGACGTGGCCGCCGCCGATATCGCGCACAACGCGCGACCCGAACCAGCCGCGGCGGCTGTCGGCCAGCGCCTTGGTGATCGCGTCGTCGACCTCGGCGGTGACCTTGACGCTGCCGGCGGGGATCGCGAATGTCTTGCCGCGCGCGTGGACGTACAGGCTGCGGCTGCGGATCTGTAGCGCGCGCGTCTGGATGCGGCGAGCGGCCTCCGACGCGCTCAGCCCGCCGACGTCGACGCCGTCGATGCGGATGCCGTGCGCCAGCCGGCTTGCGTGCGAGTGGTCGTAGGCCGCCGCTCCCGCGACGACGAGGCCCAGCATCAGGAACACGACGAGCGCGACGACGCCCCAGCGCCGACCGTTGCGCGAATCAAACACGCTGCTCAAGGTAGCGACGGATCGCGGCGTCCGCGTAACACTCGGCGCAATTCTCCTGCTTCTGCAGCGGTACTTGCACGCTCGCCGCGCGACGGCGCATACCTTCTCGGGCGTGAGGAGCGCCTTCCGCGTCGCCGGCCCGGTCGTGGCCGCCTGCGTCATCGCTGCCCTGCTGCTCTACGCGGGCGGCTCGCCCGCGCCCGCGAGCGCCCAGCTCGCGGGCCAGATCGCGGCGTCGCGGGCCAAGGAGCGCGCACTCCGCGCCCAGGCGCAAGCCGACGCCCGCAACGCAGCGCACTTCGACGCGCCGCTCAGCGACCTGCGTGCGCGGGAGAACGCGCTGCAGTCCGCGCTCGACGTCCAGCAGGGCATCCTCGACCGCCTGCAGACGCGCCTGCGCGGCGATCGCCTCGAGCTCGTGCGGCTGCGCAACGCCTACCGTCACGACCAGCGCGTGCTCGCGTCCCAGCTGCGCGCGTCCTACAAGACGCCGTCGCCCGACATCGTCACCGTCATCATCGAGGCCCACGGCTTCGCCCAGCTGCTCGAGAGCGTCGACCAGCTCAAGGCGATCGGGCGTCAGAACGCAAAGGTTACGACGTACGTTCAGCACCGGCGCGACGCGGTCGCGGCGCAGACGAACGTCGTCGCCGGCGACGAGCACCGCCAGCGCGCCGTCACGGCCGCCGCCGCCAGCGAGCGAAACCAGGTCGACGAGCTGCGCGTCGCGCTCGTCAAGCGCCAGATGGTGTTCATCCGCGCGCGCGACCGCAACAGCTCGGCGCTCTCAGGCCTGCGCGCGCGCCGGGCGGCGCTCGAGCGCCGGCTCGAGAAGTCGGCCGCGGTCGCCGCGCAGGCGCAGCGCGACGCGTTCGGCGGCGGCGCGGGCGGCGGCGGCAGCGGGGGCGGGTTCTTCCCGGCAGCCGGCACGAACTACACGGTGGGCAACGAGCCCGAGATCGCCCGGCGCCTCGATCGTCTCGGCAAGGCGCTGCACCTGCATCTCATCGGGATCTCCGGCTACCGCACCCCGCAGCACTCCGTCGAGGTCGGCGGCTTCGCGAACGATCCGCACACGCGCGGCGAGGCTTCAGACACGCCGGGCGTCGAGGGCGTGCCCGAGGGGACGCTCGAGAAGTTCGGGCTCACCCGGCCCTTCGGCGGCGCGGCCGAAGCCGACCACATCCAGCTGCTGCGCTGAGCCGGCGTCGCTACCGTTCACGCGGCAATGAATGAGATGACCTGGCCGGTCGCCGCCGGCTCGCTCGTGCTCGGCTTCGGGGTCGCGGAGGTGACGGGCGTGCGCCCGCTCGGCGGGATCGTGCTCATCGCGGGCGCGGCCTGGTGCGCGCTGCGCTGGCGTCGCAGCGCCGGCAGCGGCCGGACCGCGGCGCTGCTGGCGGTGTACGTGGCGGCGTTCGCGGGCTCGCACGTCATCGGTCACACGGTCGGGACGTGGGGCGCAGTGTTCATTGCCGCTGGCGTCGTCGGGGTCGCGACGTGGGCGCTTGCCGACGCGCCCCCGCGCGGCGTTTCCCTGAGTTGAGGGGTCGTTCTGGTGGTCTCCGCGTGCGTCGCGGCGCGATCGTTGAACAGCAGCGATCAAGGATGAGGGAGCGGGCGCCGTGGCGCCGCGCGGGGAGTCCAGGCGTCCACCGGCGCATGCCCCGCGTGCGTCCTGAGATCTCAGTCGCACCGCATTTCCGTGTCATTAAGCGTGCGGTGTTGAGCCGCTATAGGCGGCTCAACTGCAACCCTCTGAATTCTGGAGCGGCCCCGCGCCGAGCGCCATCGCGGTCTCCGCGGATCTCATCCCCGTGCCCCCGCCGCGCAGGTAGTGTGGCGCCATGGAGGGTGCCTACGACGCCGTGGTCGTCGGTTCGGGCTTCGGGGGTGGGATCGCGGCCTGCCGGCTCGCCGAAGCCGGGTGGGACGTGTGCGTGCTCGAGCGCGGCCGGCGCTTCGGTCCCGGCGACTTTCCTGACCGCCCCGAGCAGGCGCCGCGCGCGTTCTGGCACCCGCACCTCAACCCGGGCGGGATGTTCGACCTGCGCATCATGCGCGACGTCGCGGTGCTCACGGGCACGGGCGTCGGCGGCGGCTCGCTCGTCTACGCCAACGTCCAGCTGCGCCCGCCGCCGGACCTCTTCGACGATCCGGCGTGGCCGGCCGGCATCGACTACGACGAGCTGCGCCGCTACTACGACCGCACCGAGGACGCGCTGCAGCCGGTCGAGACGCCGGCCGACCCGCCGCTGCCGAAGATCCGGGCGTTCGACGCGATGGCCGCGCACGCCTGGGCACCCGCCAGCCGGCTGCCGATCGCCGTCCACTTCGGCGAGGACCGCCGGCACCCGTTCAGCGGCGTGCCGCAGAAGGGCTGCACGAACCTCGGGCGCTGCGACATCGGCTGCCCGCGCAACTCGCGTAACACCGTCGACATCACGTACATCGCCCGCGCGGAGTCCTTCGGCGCCGAGGTCTTCCCGCTGCACGAGGTCACCGAGATCGATCCGCCGCCGGTGGCGGGCGGGGAGTGGACCGTCGAATACCGCGACCTGCAATACAAGACCGAAGGCGAGGTGCGGGCGCCGGTGCTCATCCTCGCCGCGGGTTCGCTCGGCACGACACGGCTGCTGCTGAAGAACCGCCGCCGGCTGCCGAAGCTCTCCAAGACGCTCGGTACGCGCTTCTCCGGCAACGGCGACGCGCTCGCGCTCGCGCTCGATCCCAAGCGCCCGGACGTCGCGGATGCGCGCACCGAGTTCGGGCCGACGATGACGAGCCGCATCGACTACACGCACGACCGCGGCTTCATGGTCGCCGACGGCGGCCTGCCGCCGAACTTCGGCTTCATCCTGCAGATCGTGCGCGGGATCCGCGCGATCACGGGGCTCGGGCGAGTCGTGCTCGCGGCGAAGAACCTGGCGACGAAAGTCGGCTTCTCCGACCGCTACGTCACCCATCGCAACCTGACGATGAACAGGAAGATGGCGCCCATCGGCGACTCGCTCGTCTTCCTCATGATCGGCCGCGACGCCGCGAAAGGGCGCATGCGCCTGACGCCGATCTTCGGGTGCTTCGACATCCGCTGGCGCAAATCCGACAGCGCCGAGCTCTTCGAGAACATGCGGCGCGCCGCGGGCGAGCTCGCCGAGGCGGCGGGCGCGACATCGTTCTTCGCGCTCGACGCCGGGCCGCTGGGGAAGTTCATCACGGTCCATCCGCTGGGCGGCTGCCCGATGGCCGACGACTCGGCGGCCGGCGTCGTCAACGACGCCGGCAAGGTGCACGGCTACGACGGGCTCTACGTCCTCGATGGCTCGATCGTCCCGACGGCGATCGGCGTCAACCCGTCCAAGACGATCGCCGCGCTGGCCGAGCGGGGTGTCGAGCACCTCATCGCGGAGCGCTCCCCGTGAGGGACTACAAGGTCCGCAGGACCTGGAAGAACCACCTCGGCAACCAGTCGATCACCCCGCTGCGGACCTACGAGCCCGAGACGATCGACGACGTCGCGCAGATCGTCGCCGAGGCCGAACGCGACGGGGTCACCGCGCGCGCCGTGGGTTCCGGGCACTCGTGGTCGGATGCGGCGCTGACCGAGGGCTACCTCATGCGGACGAACCGGCTCTCGCGGGTGCCGGCGCCCGAGCCGGACTTCATCCGGGCCGAGTGGGCGCAGCGCTCGCTCGTGCGCGCCGAGGCGGGCATCCGCATCAAGGAGCTCAACGCGCACCTCGATCGCAACGGGCTGGCGCTGCAGCAGATGGGCGGCTACGACCACCAGACGCTCGCCGGCGTCATGTCGACGTCAACGCACGGGTCGGGCATGGCGTACGGGCCGCTCAACGACTTCGTGCACTCGATCGACCTCGTCGCCAGCGGCGGGACGGTCTATCGCGTCGAGCGCTCGGACGGGCCCACCGACCCGGTGGCCTATGAGCTGCACCATGGCGACGTGCGGACGCTGCATCAGGACGACACGACGTTCAACGCCGTCGCGGTCTCGATCGGCTGCATGGGCGTCCTGTGCACGGCGCTCGTCGAGGTGCGCGAGAAGTTCTACCTGCGCGAGGTCCGCGAGATGCACCCGTGGTCGAAGGTCCGCGCCGACCTCGAGGACGGCGCGGTGCTACGCGACAACGACCACTACGAGTTCGTCTTCAGCCCCTACATCAGGTCGCACGAATACCCGTGCCTCGTCACGACGCGCAACCCGGTCGCGGACCCTCGCCGCAAGATGCTCGACAAGCGGATGCGCAACTGGCTGGTCGAGCTGCTCGCGACGATCCCGCTCACGTCGCGACTGCTCAACCTCGTGCTGCGCCTGTTCCCGCGCCTGGCGCCGATGCTCCTCGAGACCGCGATGACGGCACTCGTCAAGGACGAGTACGACGAGGTCAGCTACAAGGTCTTCAACATCGGAAACGCGAACCTCGTGCCCGCGCTGTCGGGTGAAGTGGGGGTCGCGATCGACGGCTCGCACATCGCCGCCGTGGAGCGCATCTTCGAGGTCGCCGATGACTACAGGCGACGCAGCGGCATCTACCAGAGCGCGCCGATCGCGCTGCGCTTCGTCAGGAGCTCGCCAGCGTATCTGTCGATGATGAACGGCCGTGACACGGCGATGATCGAGCTCATCGAGCTGAACGGCGCTCGCGGCGCGCTCGAGCTGGCGAATGCCTACGAGGAGGCGCTGTACGAGCTCGGCGGGCGTCCGCACTGGGGGCAGCTCAACGCGATGACGCCCGCCTTTGTCCAGTCGGCCTATCCGGACTACGCCGACTGGCAGAGCGTGCACGCCATGTTCAACTCAAGCGGCGTGTTCGACAGCCCGTTCTCGCGTCGCGTGGGCCTGTCCGATCGGCGGAGGACAGCTCCGCCCGGATGAGCTAGGGTGCCCTAAGTAGGGTCCCCTAACACAAGGCGCGGTGTCTCGGATTCGCAGGCGAGGAGCAGTTCTTGGGGTGGTGGCGGTCGCGGTTTCGCTCTCCGCATGCGGAGGCGGCAGTTCGTCCGCCGACCTCACGGTCTACAGCGGTCAGCATCTGCAGACGATGACCAAGCTCGTGGCCGACTTCAAGAAGCGCACGGGCAAGGACGTCCAGCTGCGTCCCGGCAGCGAGTCGTCGCTCGCCAACCAGCTGCTGCGCGAAGGCTCTGCATCGCCGGCCGACGTGTTCGTGACCGAAAACCCGCCGGCCATGACGGCGGTCGAGCGCAAGGGACTGCTCGCCCCGCTCGCTCCCGCCGCGCTGGCGAAGACGCCGTCCAGGTTCCACCCGCCGCAGGGAGACTGGGTCCCGGTGTCGGCACGCGCGGCCGTGCTCGTCTACAACCCGAGCAAGGTCAAGCCCGCTGACCTGCCCCAGCACCTGCGCGAGCTCGCCGGGCCGAAATGGCGCGGCAAGGTCGCGATCGCGCCCGGGGAGTCTGACTTCCACCCGCTCATCACCGCCCTGGGCAAGCTCGAGGGCCAGGACGCGGTGAAAGCGTGGCTGAAGGGCCTGAAGTCCAACGGCAAGGTCTACGACGACAGCGAAGCGGTCGTCGTCGCCGTCAATCGCGGCGATGTCCCGGTCGGGCTCATCGATCACTACTACTGGTACCGCGGGCGCGAGGAGATCGGCGCGTCGAAGATGCATTCCGCGCTGCACTACTTCGCGCCGAAGGACGCCGGCGCGCTCGTCGACGTGGCGGGGGCCGGCGTGCTGAAGGCCGCCAAGCACGCCAAGCTCGCGCAGCAGTTCGTCGACTACCTCGTCTCAAAGCCCGCGCAGGAGATCATCGCGGCGGGCTCGAGCTACGAGTACCCGCTCGGATCCGGGGTCACGACCAAGCGCGATCTCAAGCCGTTCGATCAGCTCAGACCGCCGGACGTCAGCGTCGAGGATCTCGGCGACGGCCGAGACGCGCTGCGAGCGCTTCAGGACGCCGGGCTCTTGTAGATGAGCGCGCGAGGAGACAGCCGATGACCGCGGTCACCGCCGTCGCCCATCGCGTCAGGCGCTCGCGGCGTGGTGCCCCTGCCGGTGGCCTGTTGATCGGCGGCCTCGCGGCCGCCGCGCTGTCGCTGATCCCGATCGTCTTCCTGTTCCTCGAGGTGCGCGGCATCAGCCTCGCCGAGGCGCAGCGGCTCCTGTGGCGTCCGCGCGTCGCCGATCTGCTCGTCAACACGATCGGGCTCCTCGCCGCCGTGAGCGTGCTGAGCGCGGCGGCCGGAGTCGCCGCGGCTTGGGTCGTCGAGCGCACGGACATTCCCGGGAGGCGGGCCTGGCTCGTGCTCCTCGTCCTGCCCCTGGCGATCCCGGAGTTCGTGTCGAGCTTCGGCTGGGTGTCGTTCTTTCCGTCGATGCACGGGTTCGGGGGCGCGCTGCTCGTCACGACCGTCGCGTATTTCCCGTTCATCTTCCTGCCCGCCGTGGCCGTGCTGCGCGGGATCGACCCGGCGCTCGAGGAGGTCTCACGCGGGCTCGGCCTGAGCGCGTGGGCCACGTTCTGGCGCGTGACCGCGCCGCTGCTGCGCCTGCCGGTCCTGGGCGGCATCCTCATCATCGCGTTGCACCTGCTCGCCGAGTACGGCGCGTTCGCGCAGCTGCGCTTCCCGACGTTCGCCACCGAGATCTACGCCGAGTACCAGATCGGCTTTGCTCCCGCCAGCGCGGCACTGCTGTCGCTCGTGCTCGTCGCCCTGTCGCTCGTGCTGCTCTGCGGAGAGGGCATCGCACGCGGTCGTGCCCGGTACGTCCGGGTCGGCAGCGGCGCGCAGCGGGCGCGCGTGCCGATGAAGCTCGGGCGCCGCAAGCCGCTGGCGCTCGCCGGGCTCGGCGGGCTCACGGTCCTCTCCCTGGGCGTGCCGTTCGCGGCGCTCGGGTACTGGGTCCAGCGCGGCAACTCGTCGACGCTGCCCTCGTCGTCGATCTGGCAGGCGTCGGCCACCACGCTCGAGCTCGCGCTGTTCGCCGCGCTCGTGACGGTCGCGCTCGCGCTTCCGGTTGCGCTGCTGTCGGTGCGCCACCGCGGGTCGGCGAGCCGCTTCATCGAGCGCTCGACGTACGTCGCCCGTGCGTTGCCAGGGGTGGTCATCGGTCTCGCGCTCGTGTCGTTCAGCATCCGCAGCGCGCACGGGCTGTATCAGACGACGCTGCTGCTCACGCTCGGCTACGCGATCCTCTTCCTCCCGCTCGCATTGATCGCGATCCGCGGCCCGGCGGCGCAGATCACCCGCCAGACCGAGGACGTCGCGCGCAGCCTCGGCCTCGGCCCGGTGCGCGCGTTCTCGCGCACGACGCTGCCGCTGCTGCGCAACGGCCTCGGCGCCGCGGCGGGGCTCGTCTTCCTCTCGACCGTGACCGAGCTGACCGGCACGCTCCTGCTGCGCCCGACGGGGACCGAGACGCTCGCGACGGAGTTCTGGAACTACGCCTCCGTGCTGTCCTATGGCGCGGCGGCTCCGTACGCTGCTGTCATGGTGGGGATCTCAGCGGTGCCCGCGTATCTGCTCATCCGCAAACTCGACGGGTTCGGCACATGAGCGCGGTGCGCGTCAGCGGCGTGACCAAGGCCTTCGGCCCCGTGTCGGTGCTGCGCGGGCTGGATCTCGAGATCGAGAGCGGGACGTTCGCGGCGATCCTCGGCGTCTCGGGCTGCGGGAAGAGCACGCTGCTGCGCCTGCTCGCCGGCTTTGACTACGTCGACGAGGGCGAGATCGAGATCGGCTCCAAGGTCGTCGACGACGGCGCGCGTCACGTCCCGCCGAACCGCCGGCGGGTGGGCTACGTCCCGCAGGAGGGAGCGCTCTTCCCGCACCTCGACGTGCGGGCGAACATCGCCTTCGGCCTGCCGCGCCCGGAGCGGGGCGGGGCGCGGGTCGACGAGCTCGTCGCGCTCGTCGGACTGGAGGGGCTGGAGCGTCGCCGGCCCAACGAGCTGTCGGGCGGCCAGCAGCAGCGCGTTGCACTGGCGCGCACGCTCGCGACGAAGCCCGACGTCGTCCTGCTCGACGAGCCGTTCGCGGCGCTTGACCCGGAGCTGCGTGCGAGCATGCGCGCCGAGGTGCGCCAGACGCTGAAGGGACTGGGCACCACCGCGGTGCTCGTCACGCACGACCAGGAGGAGGCGCTCTCGTCCGCGGACACGGTGGCGATCCTGCGCGACGGGGTCATCTCCCAGGTGGGCAGCCCGCGCGACCTCTACCTGTCGCCGCGCGACGTCGAGGTCGCTCGCTTCCTCGGCGAGGCGAACATCCTGCCCGCCCACCTCGACGGTGGGCGCGCCGACACCCGGCTCGGGCCGCTCCTCGTGCGCGCGCGGCGACGCGCAGACGAGCCGTGTGAAGGCGTCGTCGTCGTGCGTCCCGAGGAGCTGCGCCTCGCCGCCGCCAACGGCAACGGCCCGCCGAACGCGGTCGTCACAGCCGTCGAGTACTACGGCCACGACGCGCGCGTCGAGCTCTGCTGCTCGCACCCGGACGGCGAGTACACCCTCATCGCCCGCACGACCGGTGCAGAGGCGCCCGAGGTCGGCGAGCGCGTGTGCTGTTCCCCGCCCGGCAGCACGCACGCGATCTAGTGCTTCCTCGAAGCGCGCAACGACGTACAGCAGGAAACACCAGCGGTCGCTCACGACTACATAGCAACGGACATTAGAATGGCAGGATGTCCGATGACCGCTGCGACCTGCTGTGCCTCGACCTCGACAAGGCCGAGCGACTTCGCCTAGAGCGCCTCGACGTCGAGACCGCGATCGAGCTGGCGGCGCGGGCCAAGGCCCTGGCTGATCCGACGCGACTCATGATCGCGGCGGCACTGGCCGCGAGCGACGAGCTGTGTGTTTGCGATCTCGCGTGGATCACCGAACGGGCGGAGAATCTCGTGTCCCACCACGCCCGGGTGCTGCGTTCGCTTGGGCTCGCGACAAGCCGGCGCGACGGCAAGATGGTGCTCTACCGACTCAGCGACACAGGAGCGGCGCTGCTCGGCGCGGTGCTGGCCGGCGCGGAGCAGCGCGTATGAGCACCTTCGAACTGCCGGTCGTCGCGCCACGCTCGGCACCGGCGCCGACCGCGCCCACCGCCGCCTGGTTACGAGCTGCTCGACAGGCGAAGCTGCTCGCCTGGGCGAGCCTCGCATGGATGAGCGCCGAAGGCTTCGTCGGCGTGGCGGCCGGTCTCCAGGCACACAGCCTCGGTGTCGTCACGTGGGCGGCCAGCTCGTTCGTCGAGGCACTCGCGTCGCTGATCGTCGTCTGGCGCTTCACCGGTCGTCGCACGCTGTCGGCGACCAGCGAGGCGCGCGCGCAGAAGTGGGTTGCCGCCAGCTTCTTCCTGCTCGCCCCATACGTCGTGATCGAAGCCATCCGCAAGCTCGCGAGCGGCGACGACACGCACGTCACCCTGCTGGCCGTCGGACTGACGGTTAGTGCGATGGTGCTCATGCCAGCTCTCGGGTGGGCCAAGCTGCGCCTCGGAAAACAGCTCGGTTCGGGTGCGACCGCCGGCGAGGGCGTCCAGAACATCATGTGCGCCGTCCAGGCCGCCACAGCGCTCGTCGCGGTCGCCGGCGCCGGCCTCGGCCTCGCGTTCCTGGACCCAGCCGCCGCGCTGGTGATCGCGGCGATCGCGCTGAAGGAAGGTCGCAACGGTTGGCGCGGGCAGGAGACGTGCTGCAC
>JAWVGM010000198.1:0-9174 GCA_033855075.1 Solirubrobacteraceae bacterium
CAATTCAGAAGGGCGTCGAGCAGGCCAAGAAGAACCTCTTCCGCGTGCCCAAGCACGGCGCGACGATCACGCACCAGACGACCGGCGTCTTCGGCGCGGGCCGCGTGTTCATGAAGCCCGCCTCCCCTGGTACCGGCGTCATCGCCGGCGGCGGCGTGCGCGCGGTGCTCGAGCTCGCCGGCATCCACGACATCCTTTCCAAGTCGCTGGGCTCGCAGAACCCGATCAACCTCGTCAAGGCGACGGTCGCGGGCCTGCAGGACCTGCGCCGGCCGGAGGAGGTCGCGCAGCTGCGCGGGCTGTCGATCAACCAGGTGCTGGGACTGGGCGGCGCGGCCGAGGTCGCGGCCGAGACGATCGCTGCGACCACCCCGGAGGCAGACGCCGACGCCGAGGCTGAGGCCGCGGCGCCCGAGGCGGCAGCGCCTGAGGCCACGCCCGAGCCGGAGGCCACGCCCGAGCCCGAGGCCCCGGCCGACGACGACGCGCCCGCCGAGGAGCCCGCCGAGGCATGAAGGTGACGCAGATCAAGTCGCGTAACGGCTCGGACAAGAGCCAGCTCGCCACGCTGCGCTCGCTCGGCCTGCGCCGCATCGGCCACACGGTCGACGTCAAGGACACGCCGTCCGCGCGCGGCATGCTGCACAAGGTGCGCCATCTCATTCGCGTGGAGGACCAGTCATGACCCCGCCCAAGCCGAAGACCGAAGACGCCGCAGCCGACCAGCCCGAGGAGATCGGCCTGCACACGCTGAAGCCGGCTCCGGGCAGCCGCAAGGCGCGCAAGCGCATCGGCCGCGGGCACGGCTCGGGCCACGGCAAGACGTCCGGCCGCGGGCACAAGGGCGCGGGCTCCCGCGCCGGCTCCAAGACCCGACCCGGCTTCGAGGGCGGCCAGATGCCGATCCACATGCGGATGCGCAAGCTGCGCGGCCCGCACATGAAGAAGTCGATGCCCTTCGAGCCGTTCCGCACGCACACGCAGGCGGTCAACCTCCAGGACCTCGAGCGGCGCTTCGACACGGGCGCCGAGGTGACGGTCGAGGCGATGAAGGCCAAGGGCCTCGGCTCTCGCAAGGGCATTCCGATCAAGGTGCTCGCCAAGGGCGAGATCTCCAAGCCGCTCACCGTGCACGCGCACGCGTTCAGCGCCAAGGCCCGCGCGGCGATCGAAGCCGCCGGCGGGACCTGCCAGATCCACACCGATTGACCAATTAACGGTTAGAGTCCTTCCCGGCCGGGTGGCTGCGTGACCACCACAGGGAGGACGGCATGCGCGCAGCACCGAACGCAGGGATCATCGGGGGCATGCTGGCACTGGCCGTCTCGGTCGGCGCGCTGGCCGCAGCGGCACAGGAGCCGGCGCCCACGGGTAACTACGGCGGCGGGGCGGTGGTCGATCCGCCGAAGGACGTCTACGGGGCCGGCAACCTGAGCATCAGCCTGCGCGCCACCCCAAACCGCCCGGTGCAGATCCTTGCCAACTGGGGCGCGAGGTGCGGCGGGCCGTTCATCAAGGCGGTGTCTTCGGTCGGCGCCGACGGATCGTTCGTCGCTTCCGCAACCGACACGCAGCGTGGGTCGGGCTCGCGGACGCGCACGAAGTACAAGATCGCCGGC
Organism: Solirubrobacteraceae bacterium; assembly: GCA_033855075.1. Taxonomy (GTDB): domain Bacteria; phylum Actinomycetota; class Thermoleophilia; order Solirubrobacterales; family Solirubrobacteraceae; genus CADCVQ01. The sequence goes on from JAWVGM010000198.1 coordinate 1,620, forward strand.
ACGATCACCGGGGCGCGGGCCGGCGGCACGGCGTCAGCTCGGTCGACGTTCACGCGTCGCGGGGGTCGCGCCCGCCACTGCAAGAGCGGTGAGATCGCCTGGGGAGCGCGACGGGCGACCGGCGAGCTCGGGACGCCCGGCGCGACGCCGCCCGGCAGTCGTCTGTACGGCAACACGAACACGATCTACGGCGGGCGGCGGCACGCGATCGTGTTGCGGATCTCCGACGACGGCACCACGGTGACGCGCGCGCTGTACTCGCTCAACCTCAAGTGCGGCGGCTCATCGTTCCCGACCTCGGACGCGCCGCATCGCAACCTGACGATCGGCCCGGGCGGCCAGGTCTCCGACATCGAGCATTTCAGCGCGAAGCTCGATCGCCGGACGCGCCTGCGGTCGGTCGAACGCTTCAGCGGCACGGTCGGCTCGGCCGGGGCAAGCGGCACGCTGAGCATCAAAGCCCGCCTCATCGACATACCCAGCGGGCATACGTTCCGGCATTGCCGGACCGGCAAGGTCACGTGGGCGGCGGCGCTCTGATGCGCCGGCGCGTCACCGCGCTCAGCGCGTGTGTCGGTGCGGTCGCGGCGTTTGCGTGCGTCGCGAACGCGCAGTCCTCGCACGTCGTGGGTGAGTGGGGCGGCGGAACCGCCCTCGACCCGCCGGCGTCGCCGTACGGTCCCGGAAACCTGGTGATCACCTTGAGCTCGGCGGGGAGCGGCACGGTCGACTTCCAAGCGAGGGTGGGCGCGAGCTGCGAGCTCCCGACGATCAGCGGTTCGTTCCAACCCAGCGCCGACGGCGCGTTCTCCCTCGCGGGCAGCACTGTCGCGCGTAAGGCCGATGGCCGGCGCGTGAGCGTGATCTACTCGGTGGCGGGCACGATCGACGACGTGAGCGCGACCGGGAGCCTCCAAGCGCGCATCAAGATCACCAGACCACACCGCAAGACGCGCCGCTGCGAGACCGGCCCCGTGGAGTGGACCGCGCACCAGCGCCGAGTCGGAATCGACATCGGAGCTCCCGCTGCAGTGCAGCCGTCCGCGCGGCTGTACGGCACGACCAAGCAGTACATGAGCGTCGGCCACCACCCCATCCTCCTGCGCGTGTCCGCCGACGGCAGCCGGTTGGCGCGTGCGCTCTACAGCGCCGATTTCAGGTGCGGGTCCGACAGGACGCAGATCCTCGACACACCGCACGACGATCTGCCGATCCGGGCTGATGGCACGTTCTCCGACGTCGAGCACTTCACGGTGAAGCTCAATCGCCGCACCCGCGCGCGCTTCACCGACCGCTTCAGCGGCACGATCGGCTCGGCCGGCGCGACCGGCTCCTTCAAGCTGACCGGGAAGATCATCGACATCCCGAGCGGGCACACCTTCGAGCGTTGCAAGAATGGGACGGTCAAGTGGACGGCGCTGCCCTGAGCGACGCATGCCGCTTCGCCGAAGGGATAAAGTCGCGTTCGTGTTCCGGCTCCGGCGCGCCCTTGTGCTCCTGCCCGTACTCGGCGCGACGGTCGCGATGGCGGCGGTCGCGCAGTCCCAGGCGCCAGCTGGCGACTACGGCGGCGGGGCGATCATCCCTCCGCCCGATTCGATCTTCGACGCGGGCAACGTCTCCATCGGCCTGCACACGACGAGTGACGGCAAGGTGCAGGTCCTCGGATACATGGGCGCCAAGTGCCAGACGGCGTTCATCAGGGCCAGCGCCACCCGAAGGGCAGATGGCTCGTTCTCCGTCGCGGGCACCGCGCACGCCACCACCCCGGCAGCGAGCCTGATCACGAAATACGAGATCTCCGGCACCGTCGCCGGCGCGGAGGCGCACGGAACGGCGAAGGCCACCACGAAGGTCAAGAGCTCCGGGGGCACGACGCGCGAGTGCGACAGCGGTTCGCACGATTGGCAGGCGAGACGGCCCGGCGGCGCGATCGGCACTCCCGGACCCGGTACCGCGGGGGCGCAGCTGTACGGCACGACGTCCCAGCGGATCGGCAAGACCCATCAACCGATCGTGCTGCGGCTCTCGGCGGACGGAACGAAGCTTCGCCGCGTGCTCTACACGCTGAACAATCGCTGCAGTCAGGCGACGCTCCACGAGCGCGGGGTGATCGACCGCAACGTGAAGATCGCCGGCAACGGCAAGGTGTCCAACGTGCTCAAGACCACGCAGAAGACCACCGGCGGGGTGCGCTCTCGCAGCGTTCAGCGCTTCAGCGGGAAGGTCGGGTCGGAGGGGGCGGCAGGCAAGCTGTCCGTCAAGTCGAACTTCATCAACGCGAGCGGACACACGTTCGCCAGCTGCAGCACCGGCACGGTCACGTGGAAGGCCGCTCCGTGATGCGAATGGGGAGGTCTCGTCCTGCGAGCCCGCCCCACTGCCTGTACTAAGCTGCCGCGTCGGTGCTCTCCACCATCCTCAGCGCCTTCACGGTCGCGGATATCCGCAAGAAGCTCGCCTTCACGGCGGCCGTTCTCGCGATCTACCGGCTCGGCGCCCACCTGCCGGTGCCGGGCATCAACGTCCAGGCGGTCAAGGACATCCAGTCCTCGTTCGGCGGCGGGAACATCCTGGGCTTCCTCAACCAGTTCAGCGGCGGTGCGCTGTCGCGGGTGGCGGTGTTCGCGCTCGGGATCATGCCGTACATCACGGCCTCGATCATCCTGCAGCTGTTGACCGTCGTCGTGCCGTCGCTCGAGAAGCTCCAGAAGGAGGGCGAGGTCGGCCAGCAGCGCATCACGCAGTACACGCGCTACCTCACCGTCGGCCTCGCGTTCGGTCAGTCCGTCGGCTACGTCTTCCTCTTTCGCTCCTTCCAGGCGTCGGCCGGGCAGCCGGTCGTCTCGAACTTCACGTTCACGCGCGTCTTTCTCATCGTCATCTCGCTGACCGCGGGCTGCGTGCTCGTCATGTGGATGGGCGAGCTCATCACCCAGCGCGGCATCGGCAACGGGATCTCGCTGATGATCTTCGCCTCGATCGTCTCTGGTCTGCCCCACGGCGTGTCTGCGTGGTGGACGACCGACGACCCGGTCTTCAAGGTCATGATGCCGTTCATCGCGCTCGGCGTGATCGCGGCGATCTGCTTCATCCAGGAGGGCCAGCGGCGCATCCCGATCCAGTACGCCAAACGGGTCATCGGGCGCCGCATGACGCAGGGCGGCCAGACCTATCTGCCGCTGCGCGTGAACATGGCCGGCGTCATCCCGGTCATCTTCGCCGCGTCGATCATGGCCTTCCCGCCGACCGTCGGCCAGCTCCTCGGCGGCAACCTGGGCGCCGACGTCGCCGCGTTCTTCGCCCCCAACGGCTGGGCCTACGTCGCCGGCGAGTCGCTCTTCATCATCCTGTTCACGTACTTCTACACGGCGGTCACGTTCAATCCCGTCGACCAGGCCGACAACCTCAAGAAGTACGGCGGCTTCATTCCCGGGGTGAGGCCTGGCAGACCCACGGCGGAGTTCCTGGATCGCGTGCTCGCGCGGTTGACGTTCCCCGGGGCCCTCTACCTGGCCGCGGTGGCCGCGCTGCCGACGATCCTCTTCAACCAGACCAGTGCGAACTTCTACTTCGGCGGCACCTCGCTGTTGATCGTCGTCGGCGTCGCCCTCGACACGATGAAGCAGCTCGAGGCGCAGCTGATGATGCGCAACTACGAGGGTTTCCTCAAGTAACGTCGTTCTCGCAGGTCGTCGCCCCGCGATGACCGGAGGCCGAAACGCGTTCTCCGGAGCCCGTAGCGCGATCCATGCAAGTAATCTCCGGCCACCTCTCATGCCGGAGCTGAACCTCATCCTGCTCGGACCTCCGGGTGCCGGGAAGGGCACGCAGGCCGAACGTCTCACCGACGATTTCAACCTGCCCTACATCGCCACGGGCAACATCCTGCGCGCGGCGGTCAAGGACGAGACGCCGCTCGGCAAGCAGGCGAAGACCTTCATGGATTCCGGCGAGCTCGTCCCCGACGAGGTGATCACCGGGGTCATCCTCGAGGCGGTCGAGGGCGACGCCGCGCGCGATGGCTTTCTGCTCGACGGCTTCCCGCGCACGGTGCCCCAGGCCGACGCCCTCCAGGAGGGCATGAAGAAGCTCGATCGCGAGCTCACCGCGGTCATCCTCATCGACGTGCCCGACGAGGAGGTCACGCGCCGGCTCTCCGGACGGCGCGTGAGCGTGAAGACCGGCCGCGTCTACCACATCGAGTTCGACCCGCCCAAGCACGAGGGGCGCTGCGACATCGACGGCTCGCGGCTTGTCCAGCGCGACGACGACAAGCCCGAGACGATCGCCACGCGCTTGGAGGTCTACCACGAGCAGACCCAGCCGCTCGTGAGCTACTACGACGAGCGCGGGCTGCTGCGGCGCTTCGACGGCACTCGCTCTCCGACCGAGGTCCACGACCACATCCGCGCGACGATCGCGACGCTGCGCCTGGAAGAAGAGCTCTAGGCGAGCTCTAGGCTCAACGCGTGGCGATTGTCAAAAAGACGCCTGAGGAGATCGACAAGATGGCTGCGGCGGGCGACATCCTCGTCCGCACGCTGGAACTCGTCGAGCGCAAGATCCGCCCTGGCGTGACGACCGGCGACCTGGACAAGGCCGCCGAGAAGTTCATCCGCTCGCAGGGCGCCACACCGGCGTTCAAGGGCTATCGCGGCTTTCCCGGCTCGCTGTGCACGTCGCCGAACTCGATGGTCGTGCACGGCATCCCAGGCACGTACGAGCTCAGCCGTGGTGACATCCTGTCCGTCGACTGCGGCGTCGTGCTCGACGGCTGGGTGGCCGACGCCGCGCGGACGTTTGCGGTCGGGCCCGTGTCGGCGGCGGCACGCAAGCTGCTCGAGACGACGGAGCGGTCCCTCTTCGCCGCGGTGCAGCAATGCCGGCCGGGCAACAAGCTCGGCGATGTGTCGCATTCGGTGCAGGCGGTCGTCGAAGCCGACGACCTGTCGGTCGTGCGCTCGCTCGTCGGTCACGGGATCGGCCGCGACATGCACGAGGACCCGCAGATCCCCAACTACGGCGCGCCCGGCCGCGGCGTGACCCTCGAGGAGGGGATGGTGTTCGCGATCGAGCCGATGGTCACGGCGGGCCGTCACGCGGTGCGGATGGGCGACGATCACTGGGCGATCTACTCCCAGGACGGCTCGCTGGCGGCGCATTTCGAGTTCACGATCGCCGTGACCGCTGACGGGCCGCGCGTCCTCACGCCATGGCACGAGAACGGCTCGTAAGGACCGCCGGCCGGCCTACGGCGGGAGCGTGAATCGTTTTGCTAGGCTCATTGGTCGCGCTTGCGGCGGGTCCTCGTAGGCCTGCGCGCGTTCCTCCCGTTCTGCGAGAAAGGCCTTATGAAGGTACGACCGTCGGTGAAGCCGATGTGCGAGAAGTGCAAGATCATCCGGCGCCATGGCGCCGTGCTGGTGATCTGCTCGAACCCCCGGCACAAGCAGCGCCAGGGCTAGTTCGATGGCACGCATCGCCGGCATCAACATCCCGCTGAACAAGCGTGCAGAGATCGGCCTGACCTACATCTACGGTGTCGGGCGCCCCACCGCGAACGAGATCCTCGCGAAGACGGGCATCGAGCCCGACCGCAAGGTGCGCGACCTCACCGAGGACGAGGTCGCCAAGCTGCGCGCGGCGATCGACGACCTCACGGTCGAAGGGGACCTGCGCCGCGAGCGTTCCCAGAACATCAAGCGCCTGATGGAGATCGGGTGCTACCGCGGCCTTCGCCACCGCCGCGGCCTGCCGGTTCGGGGGCAGAACACGAAGACCAATGCCCGCACGCGCAAGGGGCCCAAGCGCATGCAGGTGGCCGGCAAGAAAAAGGCCACCAAGAAATGAGTTACGTGAGGCGTGATGCCGAAAGTCTTCATCAGAGCGCGGGGCTGGATGCCCCGCGGAGGTAACTGAAAGTTGCCAGCACCTAAGCGCCCTTCGCGCGGCCGCCGTAAACCGAAGAAGAACATCCCCGTGGGCCAGGCCCACATCAAGACCTCCTTCAATAACACGATCGTCTCCCTCTCAGATGCACAGGGGAACGTCATCGCGTGGGAGTCGGCCGGTGGTGCCGGCTTCAAGGGGTCGCGTAAGTCGACGCCGTTCGCCGCTCAGGTGACGGCTGACGCCGCTGCCCGCAAGGGCATGGACCAGGGCCTGCAGAAGGTCGAGGTCTTCGTCAAGGGACCCGGCTCGGGCCGCGAGACGGCGATCCGCTCGCTGCAGGCCGCAGGCCTCGAGGTCACCGGCGTCAAGGACGTCACCCCGCAGGCGCACAACGGCTGCCGGCCGCGCAAGCGGAGGCGTGTCTGATGGCGCGCGACACCGGGCCCGCCTGCAAGCAGTGCCGCCGCGAAGGCCAGAAGCTCTTTCTCAAGGGTGAGCGTTGCCTCACCGACAAGTGCGGCGTCGAGCGCCGGGCCTACCCGCCGGGCGATCACGGCCGCGGGCGCCAGAAGCAGTCCGAGTACCGCGTCCAGCTGCGCGAGAAGCAGAAGGCGCGCCGCTACTACGGCGTGCTCGAGAAGCAGTTCCGCATCTACTACGACAAGGCCTCGCGCCAGCCCGGGATCACCGGCGAGAACCTGCTTGCGATCCTCGAGTCGCGCCTGGACAACGTGCTCGTCCGGCTCGGCTTTGCGGGCTCACGGCGCCAGGCGCGCCAGCTCATCCGCCACGGCCACTGGACGATCAACGGCCGCCGCGTGGATATCCCGAGCTACCAGGTTCGCGAGGGCGAGATCATCGCCGTCAAGCCGAACACCCCGGTCGAGGCGCTCATCCGTGATGCCACGGAGCTGACCGCACAAGTTCCGGCGTGGCTGCAGGCCGATCACGACTCTTTGACCGCGAAGGTGCTGCGCAAGCCCGAGCGCAGGGAGATCGCTGCACCGGTGCAGGAGCAGCTCATCGTCGAGCTCTACTCCAAGTAAGCCTTAGCCCTTCCATCAACGCCTCCCGACGAAGCGCGGGGCGGCGGGATGGAGTGGGACCCGATTCACCACGACGACGTTAGGACCCCGATGCTCGACTTCCAAGTCCCCCGAATCACCAGTGAGACGGTCGAGGACAACCGTGGCTCGTTCACGATTGAACCGCTCGACCGCGGCTTCGGCTACACGTTCGGCAACTCGCTGCGTCGAGTGCTGCTGAGCTCGCTTGCCGGCGCTGCCGTCACCAGCGTGCGGATCGAGGGAGTTGCCCATGAGTTCTCGACGATCAAGGGCGTCACGGAAGACGTCACCGACATCGTCCTGAACCTCAAGGGCATCGTCTGCCGCATGCACTCCGACGCCACCGAGGTGGAGGCACCGCTCGTCGTCACCGGCCCCGGTGAGATCACGGCGAAGGACATCGACCTGCCGGCCGGTGTCGAGGTGCTCAACCCCGACGTGCACATCGCGACGCTTGAGAAGAAGGCCAAGCTCGAGCTGTACCTCACGATCGGCCGTGGCCGCGGCTACCGCCAGTCCGAGGCCAACAAGTCGCCCGACCAGCCGATCGGCGTCATCCCGATCGACTCGATCTTCTCGCCGGTGCGGCGCGT
>JAWVGM010000199.1:0-9967 GCA_033855075.1 Solirubrobacteraceae bacterium
GTCCTACGCGCTCACCGCGACCGACGTCGGCGGCCGCACGTACGGGATCACGCGCGACGCGACGGGCGCCTTCGACCACACGTGCTCGCCGTCGGACCAACGCGGCTGCCGCGACGGCACCTGGTAGCCGCGCGCTACGCGACGGCGGCGCGCTCCAGGCACGGGACGCATCTGCATCGCGGCCTCGCTGCAGTTCGTCCCGGCCCACCACGAGTGGAGCTAGGGGGACTCGAACCCCCGGCCTCCTGGGTGCGATCCAGGCGCTCTCCCAACTGAGCTATAGCCCCGAGGAGCCGACAGTGTAGCCGCGGAGTGTGTCCGCCAGAGGTAGCGAAGTGGCGCGGATCCGCCGATACGCTGACGAAACGTGAGCTTTCGCGGTCGCCTGACCCTCTTCTTCATCATCATCGTGATCGTCCCTATGGTGGCGGTCGCGCTGCTGCTGTACGGGCTCATCGACCGCAGCCAGCATGGACAGGTCAACGCCGGGATCGCGGCCAAGCAGGCGGTCTCGCGCGATCTGTACACGGAGGAGCAGGATCGCGCGCGCGACATGCTCGACCGCGTCGTCTCTCAGGACGATGTCTTCATGGGCTCGCTGCAGCGCAAGGACCTCCGGCGCGCGCGCAAGCGCGCGCAACAGCTCGTCGACTCGAACCGCGGCATCGAGCGCATCACGTTCTCCGGCATGGGCCTGCGTCTCGACACGGGCAACGACCGCGCCGTCGCGCTGGCCGCGCGGCGCATACAGACGCACGCGAGGCAGGACATCGGCGTGCTCGGCGTGTCGGTCGTCGACGCCGCGACCTACGCCCGCCGGCTGCGGGTGATCGCCGGACTGGGCGCCGTCGTACGTCGGGACGGAACCTTGCTCGCGAGCACGCTCCCCGGCGCCGGCAACGCGAAGGTGCCCGCGGATGGGAAGCGGGTCAAGATCAACGGCAAGGAGTACGTCGCCGGCACCTTCCAGACGGCCGACGTCCCAGGCCAGCGCGTGGTGGTTTCGACGTTCGCGCTCCCCAAGGACGTCGGCGCAGCGATCCGAGACGACGTTCTGCTCGCCGGCGCGATCCTGCTCGGGTTCTTCCTGGCGGCGCTCGCGTGTGCGTTCCTCGTCTCCAAGTCGTTGCAGGAGCAGATCCTGGGGCTGCTCGGCGTGGCCCGGCGGCTCGGCGAGGGCGACTTCAGCGCCGAGGCGCCGACGGTTGGCCGCGATGAGTTCGCAGCACTCGGCGAGGAGTTCAACAAGATGTCGCGGCAACTCGAGGCGCGCCTCGAGGATTTGCGCCGGGAGCGTGTCCGCGTCGAGGGCTCGATGCGCCGACTCGGCGAGGCCGTCGCCTCGAACCTCGACCGCGACGCGTTGCTGCGACTCGTCGTGAGCACCGCCGTCGAGGGCGTCGGCGCCGACGCCGGCCGGGTCAGCGTCCGCGCCCGCAACCAGGTCGTGCTCGAGGAGCTCGCGCGCGTGGGGAACATGAACGGCCTGGAGGCCGCCGTGCAGTCCGTCGAGGCCGACGCGCTGCGCACCGGGTCCGAGCAGGAGACCTCGATGGGCACCGCCAGCGCAATCGCACACCCGCTCCGCGCCCGCGACGGCGATGCGGGCATCGTCGGCGTCGTGTCGATCGCCCGCTCCGGCAAGGCGTTCACGCCCCAGGACCGCGACCTGTTCCATTACCTGGCGGGCCAGGCGAGCGTGTCGATCGAGAACGTGGATCTGCACGAAACCGTCGCCCGCGAGTCGGTGACGGACGAGCTGACCGGTCTTTCCAACCGGCGTGGGTTCGATGATGCGCTCACGATGGAGATCGAGCGCTCGAAGCGGTTCGGCACGAAGCTCGGCCTCGTGTTGCTCGACCTCGACGATTTCAAGGTGATCAACGACACCTATGGCCACCCGCAGGGCGACATCGTCCTGCGCGACGTCGCCCGCATCCTGCGCGAGACGGCACGCGAGATCGACTACCCCGCGCGCTACGGCGGCGAGGAGATGGCGATCCTCCTGCCGGAGACCGACGTGGACGGGGCGCACCGGTTCGCCGAGCGCCTGCGCGAGCGGATCGACGCCCTCCAGATCCATCCCGTGAACGGCGCCGGAACGCTGCACGTGACGGCGAGCTGCGGCGTCGCCGCGGTGCCGGACAGCGCGACGGACGAGCGCGGCCTGGTCTCCGCGGCCGACGCGGCGCTGTACGACGCCAAGCGCGGTGGCAAGAACATGACCGCCCGGGCGAGGTAGGCTGTTCGTCGAGATGGGACTGCTGGACGACGCCATCCGGGAGCATCTCGAGCTCAAACGGCGGCGAGGTGCGGACGCCGGCGAGATCTCGAAGCAGGAGCGCGAGGCGCTTGGGGCGGTCGCCCCTGCGGGCGACGTTCCCGCTGCAGAGGTCCACGAAGCCGCAGGCGAGCCGGCGCCGTCCGCCCGCCCGGCGTGGGAGGACGAGGACCTCACTCAGGTCGCTGCACCCGAGCCACCGAGTTACGTACCCGAGCCACCGAGCTACGCGCCGCCGCCTGCGCCGATCGCACCTGACGCGGTCGCGCCGCCGCCGGTCGAACCCCCGCCGGTCCCGGCGCCGCCGCCGGCCGATCCTCCGACCGCCGCGTTCGAGGCCGCTGCACCCCCGCCCGCGACCCCGCCGGCCTCACCGCCCCCCGCCGAGCCGCCCGCGAGCCAGTTTCGCTCCGAGCCGTCGCGTCTGCGCTACGAGCGCAACGAGCCCGCTCCACCGCCGCCTGCGCCCCCCGCCTCCGAGCCGCCGGCCCCGCCGCCGCCTTTGCCGCAGGAGCCGCCCTCGGTCGCCTACCAGCCGGCGCCGATCTCGTCCGATCCGCCCATCCACGAGCCGCCGCCCCCGCCGCCCGCCTACGAGCCGCCGCCGCCGGCTCCCGAGCCGGATCCGTCCGAGCCCGTCCCCTTCGCGGACCCGACGAAGTACGCCGATCCCACGCACTTCGGTACGACCCAGCCCTACAGCGCGCCGCCGCCGCCGCCTCCACCGCCGCCCCCTCCGCCCGCCGCACCGCCGGCCTACCACGAGCCCTCGCCCGAGCCGGTGCCGCACGAGCCCGACATCGTCCCGGCCGACGAAGAGCCCGACGGCGAGGACATCCTCGAGGAGACGCCCGACTTCCTCGAGGAGACGCCGGAGCACGACCGGCTGTGGTTCGAGCAGCGCCCCCCGCGCGATTTCGACTTCGACAAGTAGGCGGCGGATGGCGGTGCGCCGCCCGATCACCTGGGTCGACGTCTTCACGGCGACCCCGCTCACCGGCAACGGGCTTGCGGTCGTCCATGACGCGGACGGCATCGACGACGACACGATGCTCGCCTTCGCGCGCGAGACCCGCCTCTCGGAGACCACGTTCATCCAGTCCTCGGGCGAAGGCGCCGACTACCGAAACCGCATCTGGACGATGGCCGGCGAGATCGCGTTCGCGGGTCATCCCTCGCTGGGCACCGCGGTGGCCGTGGCCCGCGCGCGCGGGACCCGCAACGCAAGCTTCGTCCAGGAGACCATCGCGGGCCGGCAGCCCGTCGAGGTCAGGCTCGGCGACGAGGAGCGCGCGCGGGCGTCGATGCTCCAGGAGCCACCGGAGTTCGCCGCCGAGGCACCGGCGGGCGAGGTCATGCCGGTCGCCGGCCTCTTCGGGTCAGACGGCGACCCACGCTTCCCGCCGCAGGTCGTCTCGACCGGGATCAAGCACCTCATCGCGCCGGTCCGGGCCGAGGCGCTCGATCGCGCGGCGCCCGCGCGAGCCGATCTGCGCGCCCTGCTCGAACCGCTCGGTGCGCTGGTCCTGTACCTCGTGGCGTTTGACCCGGCGGCCGGCACCGCTCGCGCGCGCGGGTTCTTCCTCGACCCCGCAGGGGTCACCGAGGACCCCGCGACCGGATCGGCTGCGGGGCCGCTGCTCGCGTACCTGCACGAGCGCGCCGGCACCGAGGAGCTCACGGTTCACCAGGGGGCGCAGATCGGGCGCCCGGGCGTGATCGAGTGCCGCTGGGAGGAGGACCGCCCACGCGTCGCCGGGAACGTCGTCGTCGTGGCCGAAGGCCACGTCACCTTCTAGGGCTCCAGCGAACGCGCGCGTATACCCGTACGCGCGCGTATACCCGTACGCGCGCGAGCACGTACCCTGCGGTGTATGAGCGAGGGGGCGCTGCGACTCGGGCTCGTCGGCTGCGGGCGGCTCGCCGAGCGCGGCTACGCGCCGGCCGCCCGGCGACTCGACGGCCTCGAGATCGTCGCGGTGACCGACCCCGACCGCGACCGCCGCGGCCTGCTCGCGCGCCACACGGGTGCCTCCGCGCACGCGCAGCTCAGCCAGATGCTCGGCGCCGGGCCGCTCGACGGCGTGATCATCTGTTCGGAGCCTGAAGCCCACGAGGAGGCGGCGGCCGCCGTCGCCGCGGCGGGGCTGACCGCCCTCGTCGAGAAGCCGCCCGCGCCCGACGCCGCGGGCGCCCTGCGGATCGCGGCGCTGACGCCCGTGCCGTGGATCGGCTTCAACCGCCGTTTCGACCAGGGCCTGCGCCTCGATCGCCGGATCCCGAACTTCGGCGACCTCAACCTGCGCCTGGTCCTGCACTACCGGCGCAAGTCCTGGCGCCCGGTCTCGCGCGCCGACGACGCCCTGCTCGATCTGGCTCCGCATCTCATCGACCTCGCGCTGATGCTGACCGGCGCCCTGCCGGTCGCTGTGCGCGCCCAGTCCGAACGCGACCGGGCGGGGATCACGATGGCGACGACACGCGGGCCCGTGCGGATCGAATGCGCCACGAACCGGCCCTACCGCGAGTACATCGAGGTGCGCGATGCCGCGGGGCACCGCCTCGCCCGCGCCAAGCGCGGTGGACGCAAGCGCGCGGTGACCACGCGGCTCATGCCGGGTGGTCATCCGCTCGTGCGCTCGCTGACGCGCCAGCTCGACGCCTACGCCCGCGCCCTGCGCGGCGAGGATCCCGGCCCGCTGGCCACCGCGGCCGAGGGCGCCGCGACGATGTGCGTCCTCGACGCCGCCCGCCGCTCGGACGCTGTCGGTGGCGACACCACCCCGGTCGAGGGTGTGGTCGTCCAGGCGTGAGCTGCGTCCTGCAGTCGACGGCTGCGGCGATAGCTTGGAGCGCAGTTCGCGCAACCAAGTGATCGAACCTCGCACGTCGCACCCACCGTACCGCGTGCAATGGAGCCAGCCGGGATCGAACCGGCGACCTCCTGCTTGCAAAGCAGGCGCTCTCCCATCTGAGCTATGGCCCCGTGCGTACGCATGAGACGCACGGCCGGATTCTACGCGGCGCTCAGCAACTCCCCGGCGACGCGGTCGGTCGCGTCTCCGAGCCCGCCGAGCAGCCGGCGGGAGAGCTGCGCGCGGCGGAAGAACAGCGGCGCGTCGTGCTCCCAGGTCGCGCCGATACCGCCGTGCACCGAGATCATGGCGCGGCTCGCGTAGTCGAGTGCGTGGCCGGCGGCCGCGCGCGCGGCGCTCGCCGCGAGCGGGAACTCGTCGCGGCCGTCCTCGTAGGCCCAGCCGGCGTAGACGAGCAGCGAGTACGCGTTCTCCCGCAGCCGCAGGACCTCGACGAGGCTGTGCTTGACCGCCTGGTAGGAACCGATCGCGCGCCCGAACGTGAAGCGCTCCTTGGCGTACTGCAGCGATGTGGCCAGCGCGGTGTCGACGGCGCCGATCGACTCGGCGGCGATGAGCACCTGCTGGAGGTACCACGCGCCCGCCAGCGCGTCGCCATCGATCCCCTCGAGAATCGTGCCCGCCGTGCCGTCGAACGTGACGTGACCGAGCGCGCGCGTCGCGTCGTAGCGCACGAGCGGCTCGATGGTTAATGCGTCACCCGAGCCTGCGGTGGCGACCGCGACCGGTGTGCCGTCCGCCCGCGTCGCGGCGACGACGAGGCCATCGGCCCCCGGCGCGTCGGGCACGAAGGCCACGGTGCCGGTCAGCGTGCCTGTGTCGTCGACGACGGGCGCCGCTGCGCGGATCGAGCCGCTGCGCGGTTCGACGGTCCAGTCGGGCGTGAGGTCACCGGGCGGGCGCGCGGGGACGAAGCAGCCGCGCCGCGTTCCCTTCGCGAGCTCGCCGACGATGTCGCCGGCGCCTGCCCGATCGGCGAGCGCGGACGCGGGCAGGTGGCCGAGCAGCGGGATGCCCGCGAGCACCCGGCCGGCCTCCATGAGGACGAGCGCGGCGTCAAAGGCGCCGAGGCCCGCCCCGCCCTGCTCCTCGCTGATGAGCAGGCCCGTCCAGCCGGCTTCGCAGGCGGTCGGCCACAGGTCGGGCAGCTGCGCCGGGTCTTCGAGCGCTTCCCGGGCGGCGGCGACGGTCTTCACGCGCGAGAAGGCATCGCGCGCGGCATCGCGCAGGAACGCCTGCTCGTCGGTGAGCTCGAGGTTCATCCGGACACCGCCGCTCGTTCCTTGGCGCGCAACTCGGAGAAGGGGATGCCCTTGTCCAGGCGCGGTTCGGGCGGCAGCCCGAGCACCCGCTCGCCGATCGTGTTGCGCAGGATCTCCTCGGTGCCGCCGGCGGACTTCAGGCCCGGCAGGAACGAGATCATGTACGCCCACTCGCTCTCCTCGAGGAGCGCGTCGGGGCCAAGCACGTCGGCGATGAGATCCCCCGCCTCGATCGCGGCCTTCACCGTCGTCACCTTCGCGAGGCCCGCCTCGGGCCCGGGGATCTGCCCGTGCTGCAGCGCGCTCAGCGTGCGGTAGCCGGTGAACTTCACGGCCAGGAGCTCGAGCGACAGGTCGCCGAGTCGCCGGCGGACCTCCGGGTCGGCCGAGGCGTGCGCGTCCCCGGCGATCGCCTCGGCGAAGCGCTCCGTGCGGTAGCCGAGCGCCTCGGAGCCCAGCCCGATCGTCAGGCGCTCGAACATGAGCGTCGTCAGGGCCGTGCCCCAGCCGCCGCCGAGCGGACCGCAGACGGCGTCGGCGTCGAGCGCCACGTCGTCGAAGAAGACCTCGTTGAACTCGGCCTCGCCGGAGATCTGGCGCAGCCCGCGGATCGTGACGCCCTCGGCGTCCATCGGGACGATGAACATGGTCAGGCCCTTGTGCTTGGGCACGTCGGAGTCCGTGCGCGCGAGGAGCAGGCCGTGAGCGGCGAAATGGGCGTTCGTCGTCCACACCTTCTGGCCCGACAGGCGCCACGTCCCGTCGTCCTGGAGCGTGGCGCGCGCCTGCACGGCGGCGAGATCGGAGCCTGCGGCGGGCTCGGAGAAGAGCTGGCACCACACTTCGTCGCCGTGCAACATGGGCCCGAGGTAGCGGCTCTTCTGCTCGTCGGTGCCGTGGGCGATGATCGTCGGGCCGAGCATGCCGACCCCGATGACGTCGAGGATGCCGGGGACCCCGGCACGCGCGATCTCCTGGTTGACGATGACCTGCTCGACCGGCCCGAGCCCCTGCCCCCCGACCTCCGCCGGCCACGTCACGCCGGCGAGCCCCGCCGTCGCGAGCGTCCCTTGCCAGGCGCGCCGCGCCGCGATGACCGCCTGCTCATCGTCGCCCGCGACCGCCGGCGCCTCATCCTTGTGCTCCTCCAGCCAGGCCCGCGCTTTGGCGCGGTACTGAGCCTGCTCGGGAGTGTCGTTGAGGTCCACACCGTCTCCTTCTGCGGGGTTGGCTGACTGGCCAGTCGGGACGATACCTGCGTCGATGGGCGCTCGCTCCTATTACACGCGTGGTGCTATCGGGAGAACGGGTTTCGCCCTACGGTCGCCGGAACCGGCGACCTCCGGGCGACGTTACACGGATGAAGAAGGCGTGTCGGCTGCGCCGACACGCCTGCTCAAGACGTCCTGCGCTTCGGGGGGCGTCGCCCGCCCAAAAGCCGGACCTGGACCTACCTCCCCCGGCGCCCGGCTTTCGCCCGCGGTTCGATCCCGCCGCTCTCGTCGCACCGCGCGAGGAACCCGTCGAGGATCTCGTGCATCGAGCGCAGCTCTGCCGCCGCGTCGTGGAGGCGTTCCTCGCCCGCGCGCGTGAGCTGGTAGGTCCGGCGATCGGGCCCGCCGGTCGACGATTGCCACGCCGACCGCACGAAACCGGCGGCCTCGAGCGCGCGCAGCGCTCGGTACAGCCGGCCGGGATCGTCGCGGTTGAAGCCCAGCGGGCGCAGCCGCTCGCGCAGCTCGTAGCCGTGCGCGGGGCTCTCGTGCAGGAGCAGCAGCAGGCAGGGCCGCAGGAAGTTCTTCGGCAGGACGTGGCTGGCCAGATCTGCGTCCGCGGGCATCGCCGGAGCACCGTACTCCAGAGCATCACAAAACGCTCCCGGTGACAGCCGATTTCCGGTCCGGCGGCGCCCTCGCCGCGAGGACCCCCTTATCTGGGCCTTATCTCGGCGTTAAGGGAGGCAGAGATTCGTTCGTGGCGAATGCAAGGATCTGCCTGCATACACGTACTTTCTGGACGGTTGTTGGTATAGGGCGTCCGCCGGTCGCTAGACATTGCGGGGCGCGTTGTACTAGTGTCGCGTCCGGAAATCGGCTGGGTCGGGGTAGAGGGTGACAGGCCGAAACCCGGAGAGTCTTTGAACCACTAGGGAGCGAGCAACTGGCGGGGCGGGGCTGATGTCGTGGCCGGCCAGGGGCAGAAAACAGAGGGAGGCCACAGTGCTTAGACGGCCCGGCGCATCGGCGCCATACTGGGGGAGCGTGCCGTGCCGACGCTAAAGCGCACGCGTACGCCCCAGCAGCAGGCACAGCGCAACGCCGCCAAGAGCCGCGCTGGTGGCGGCGGTGGCCAGCCGCGCCAGACCGCCGCCGGCGGTGCCGGTGTTCAGGGAACCAACCTGGTCATCCTCGTGCTGGTAGCGGTCTCGGTCATCATCGCGGCGGGCCTCCTCGCGAAGACCGTGAACACCGCCCGCAGCATTGACGGCAAGGCGAAGAGCATTCGCACGACCGGCACGGGCATCAACAACTCAACTGACTCGATCGTCCAGCTCGTCAAGACGAACGCCATCGCGCGTTCCATCCTCCGGACGGCGACTCCGCTGCAGCCCGCACTGGCGAAGATCGTCAACCGCGCGACCTCGATCAACCGCTCCGCGGCATCGATCGACGGTCTGGCCGGGACGATCCTCTCGACCGCGGGCACGATCAACAACAGCGCCACGACGATCAACGGCACGGCCGGAGCCATCAACTCGGTCGCCGGAACGATCAACGGCACCGCCGGAGCGATCAACCAGGTCGCGGGCGGGATCAACGCGGTCGCCGGGACGATCAACAGCACGGCGAAGACGATCAACACGACGGCAGGTCCGGGCGCAGGCATCCTGGGCATCGCTCGTCTGATCGACAGCGACGCCTCGAAGATCGTCGCGGGACTGGCCACCACGGTGGATGTCGCCCAGCAGATCCATGTGGACTCGGACAACATCCTCGATGTCGCCCAGCAGATCCTGGATACCGCGGCGTGCATCGACGAGAAGCTGCCTGGGACGGACGCAGCCGCCGGCCAGTGCAACAACAAGCAGCCATGAGGTCGACCATGAGCAACTACTCGACCACTGGCATGACTATCAATAACGAAGCGTTCCGGGGGTCCCTGTGAGCCGCACAGCTTCAGACACACGGTGGACATGGATCTTCGGCACCATCCTGATCCTCGTTGTCATCGTGGTGATCGCATTCCTGCTCGGCATCACGAGCGCACTGAGCAGCATCGACGACGCGCTCGGGACGACGGACAAGACGCTCACGCAGGTCGGCGGCAACGCAAAGCCGCTGCCGGACTACATCGCGACGATCAACGGCAACCTGACGGCGATCGACAAGTCCCTCAAGCCGATCCCCGACCAGGCGACGAACATCCTCGGGTCGCTGACGTCGATCGATCAGTCGGCCAGCCGCATCAACTCGGCTCTCGGCAACACCTCCAGCTCGCTGCTCAGCACGTCGAGCTCGCTGGTGGACACCTCGGGCACGTTGAGCACG
>JAWVGM010000200.1:0-29208 GCA_033855075.1 Solirubrobacteraceae bacterium
ACGCGTCGCGCTCGGCGTGCGACAGCGAGCCGACGTAGCGGTCGTAGACGACGAGCGCCGAGTCGACGAGCGTCGCCAGCACCCACAGCAGCAGTTCGGGGTCGTCGGCCGCGAACGGCGTACCGGCCGGAAAGCGCCCCGCGGGCTGCGCGAGCTCGCCGCGGATGCGCTTGTGCATCGCGCGCACCCGGCGCGTCGCGCGGTCGGCGTCCTCGCGCGAGCCGAAGCCGATCGTGTTCATGACCTCGGCGGTGCGCGCGAGGCGCTGGTAGGGCTCGTCCATCGCGCCGGTGTGCGCGAAGAAGCCCTCGAAGGCCACCGGATGCGTTGCCTGCATGAGCAGCGCGCGCGGGCCGGAGAACGCGACCGCCATCTCGCGGTGCACGCGACGTAGCATCGAGGTGTCGTCGAAATAGGACTCCATGCCGGGGCCTACGTGATACCCGGTCGTGCGGTTGCGTGCCGCACGCGGGAGCGCGATCCGGCGCGCGGGCGGTTGTCTACCCTTGATTTGACATGCCCGCTCAGGCCTATGCCGGCAAGGACTGCGTCTGCCAGCTCCGCAAGGGGATCTGCGACCAATCCTGCGTGCAGGGGATGCTCGACACCCCCTTCTACATCGCCTGCCTCAAGCTGTCCGGACGGCGCTGCGTCGTGATCGGCGGCGGCGAGATCGGCCTCGAGAAGGTCGAGGGCCTGCTGGCCTGCGACGCCGACGTGACGCTCGTCGCGCCCGACGCCGTGGGCGAGCTGCGCTCGCTCGCCGACGAGGGGTCGATCGCCTGGGAGCAGCGCGAGTACGAGCCCGCCGACCTCGAGGCCACGTTCATGGCCATCGCCGCCACGAACGACACGGACGTCAACATCCGCGTCTTCGACGACGCCGAGCGGCGCGCGATGCTCGTGAACATCGTCGACGTCCCGCCGCTGTGCAACTTCATCCTGCCGGCGATCGTCCGCACCGGGCCGCTCGCCATCGCGATCTCCACGGCGGGCGCCTCGCCCGCGCTGGCCAAGCGCATGAAGCGCGAGGTCTCAGAGCTCTTCGGCGAGGAGTACGCGCGTCTGGCAATCATGCTCAACGACGCGCGCGGCTGGGCGAAGGGCACGCTGCCCACCTACCAGGACCGCAAGGCGTTCTTCGAGTCGATCGTCAACGGCGACCCGGACCCGGTCGCGCTGCTGCGCGCGGGCGACGAGCCGGCCGTGCTCGACCTCATCGCCGCCGCGCGGCGTACGCACCAGCCCGCCTGAGCCGCGCTCCGTGGTCGCCACCGGCACGCCGGACCTCCACCGAGCGCGCCTCGCCGTCACGACGATCTTCGCGCTGAACGGCGCGGCCTTCGCGAGCCTTTTCGCGCGCCTGCCGGAGCTTCAGCGCGAGCAGCATCTCAGCGACGGCGGGCTCGGGCTGATCCTGCTCACCGCCGCGCTCGCGCTCATGGTCGCCCAGCCGATCGCCGGGGGGCTCGCGGTGCGCAACGGCAGCCGGCCACTGACGGTCGCGGGCGGCGTGGGCTACCTGGCGGGGCTCGCCCTTCCCGCGCTCGCGCCGTCGCAGCTCACCTTCGCGCTCGCGATCCTGGTGCTCTCGGCCGCCAACGGCGCACTGGACGTGAGCATGAACGCCCAGGCGATCGCGCTCGAGCGGCGCCACGAGCGCCACATCTTCGCCTCCTTCCACGGCGCGTTCTCCTTCGGCGCGATGGGCGGCGCCGGGGCCGGGGCGCTCGCCGCGCATGCCGGTCTCGCGCCGCAAACGCACCTGGCGATCGTCGCAGCGGTGCTGCTCACGATCCTCCTCGCCGTCCGCGGCGCATTGCTCCCGGCGTCGGCCGACGCTCAGCCCGAGGGCCCGCGCCTCGCGCGTCCCTCCCGCGCGCTGGCCGCGCTGGGCGCCCTCGCGTTCTGCGCGCTCATGGCCGAGGGCTCCGTGACCGACTGGAGCGCGATCCTGCTCGACCGCGAGACCGAGGCGGGCCCGGCGGTCGCCGCGCTCGGCCTCGCCGCGTTCTCGCTGACGATGGGCATCGGCCGCCTGTCCGCCGATCCGCTCACCGAGCGCTTCGGCCGCGTCGCGGTGATCCGCGCGGGCGGCGTGCTCGGCGCCGCCGGGCTCACGCTCGCGCTCGCCGGCGGGAGCGCCGCGCCGGGCATCGCCGGCTTCGCGCTGATGGGCGCCGGGATCGCCGGGACGTTCCCGCTCGCGCTGGTGGCCGCGAGCAGCCAGGGCAGCGTCGCCGCGCCATCGCTCGCCGCGGTGGCCACCACCGGCTACGCCGGTTTCATCGCCGGGCCGGCGCTCATCGGCCTGCTCTCCGATGCGACGAGCCTCCCGACGGCGCTGAGCCTCATCGTCGTGCTGTGCCTGGCGATCACCGTCCTGGCGCAAGCCGCGCGAGCACGCGGCGGCGAAGCTGGTAGAACGCCGCGCACATGAGCCGAGCGACGGCAGACGCGCTGCGCACGTGGCCTGCCGTGGCCGCTGCGCTCGTCGCGCTCGCGCTCGCCGGCTGCGGAGGCGGCGGAGACGAGCCGCCGGCCACGGCGCCACCCGGCGCGGCGCGCGTGGACGCCGCGGCGCCCGGCGGGCTCAGCGCCGAGGACCGCCGTGGCTTTGCGACCGGCAAGGTGCTGACCCAGGCCAGCGGTTGCCTGGCCTGCCACCAGATCGGCCGCTCGGGCAGCGGCGGTCCGGGGCCGGATCTCAGCTCGGTGGGAGCCCAGCGCACGGCGGACGAGATCGTCGCCGTCCTGCGCGGCGAAGACCACGTCCAGTACCTCGGGCCGGTGGGCAGGCAGCTCGACAAGCTCGTGCTCTTCCTGACCGAGCTGCGGCGGCCCCCGAGCAAGCGCAACCCGTCGACAGGCGCAGCACCGCTTGGCGTTGGGATGCTGTCGCGGTGTTGTTGACCCGCACGCGGCCGTCCGATGTCGCCTGAGACAGCGATCACGCTGCGCGGGGTCGGGCGTCGCTACGGCGAGCGTGCCGCGCTGCGCGACGTCTCGCTCGAGCTCGTGGCCGGGCAGACCCTCGTCGTCTTCGGGCCCAACGGCGCCGGCAAGACGACGCTGCTGCGGATGCTCGCCACGCTGCTGCGCCCACATGCGGGCGAGCTGACGGTCCTCGGGCGCGCGCTGCCCGACGACGGCTATGCCGTGCGCGGGCGCATCGGCTTCCTCGGCCACGAGCCGCTGCTGTACCGCGAGCTGACCGGACGCGAGAACCTGCGCTTCCACGCGCGCCTGCACCGCGCGGCGCCCGAGCGCGTGGACGCGGTGCTCGAGGCCGTCGGGATGAGCGTGCGCGCCGACGACCCGGTCGCCGAGCTGTCGCGCGGCATGGTGCAACGCCTGGCGGTCGCGCGCGCGGTGCTCCACGAGCCCGAGCTGCTGCTCCTCGACGAGCCGCACGCGAACCTCGACCCCGCTGCCGTCGCGCAGGTGCAGCCGCTCATCGGCCGCGCGAGCCGGCGCACGCGCGTCGTGACGAGCCACGATCCCGCCGGCGGCCTGACCGGCGCCGACCTCGCGCTCGGGCTGCGCGGGGGGCGCGTCGCGCTCCTCGCCCCGGCGTCCGAGGTCACGCCCGCCCAGATCGCCGAGCTCTACGCATGAGGGAGACCGTGGCCGCGCTGCTGCGCAAGGAGCTCGCGCTCGAGCTGCGCACGCGCGAGTCGGTGCCGGCGATGGTGCTCTTCACGGTCACGACGTACGTGCTGTTTCACTTCGGGCTGAACCGCAACGCCGTGGAGGGCGACCTCGCGTCGGGCGTGCTGTGGGTCACGCTGCTGTTCGCGGCGATCCTCGGGATCAACCGGCTGTTCGTCGCCGAGCACGAGCAGGGGGGCTTCGACGGCTTCCTGCTCGCCCCCGTCGACCGCACCGCGCTGCTCGTCGCCAAGGCCGTCGCGCTCTTCGGCTTCCTGTGTGCGGTCGAGCTCATCGCCGTCCCGGCGTTCGGGCTGCTGCTGCTGGGCCCGTCGCTCACGCAGGCGCTGCCCGAGCTCCTGCTCGTCGTCGGGCTCGCCGACCTCGGCATCGCCGCGGTCGGGACGCTCGTCGCGGCGCTCGCGATCCAGACCCGTGCGCGCGACCTCATGGTCCCGCTGCTCGCGCTGCCGCTCCTCGTGCCGGTCGTGCTCGGTGCGTCGCAGGCGACCGCGCCACTCTTCGCACAGGGCGGCGCAGGGGCGCTCCCAGGCGACTGGCTGTCCCTGCTCGCTCTCTATGATCTGCTGTTCGGGCTGATCGCCTACGCGGTCTTCGACTTCCTCCTGGAGGACTGACCCATCGTCTACGGAAAAGGGCTCCGGGCCCTCTCCATCGCCACCGTCGTCACGCTTGCTGCCGCGTTCACGCTCGTGCTGACGTACGCGCCGGTGGACGCCGACCAGGGGGTCATCCAGAAGATCTTCTACGTCCATGTGCCGATGGCGATCACGGCGCTGTGCGGCTTCATCGCCGGCGGCATCCTCGCGATCCAGTACCTGCGCACCGGCGACCGGCGCTGGGACATGCGCTCCTACGTGACGATCCACATGTCGATCATCCTGGCGGTCGGCGTGCTGCTCACCGGATCGATCTGGGCACGCGCGTCGTGGGGGCACTGGTGGGTCTGGGACGAGCCGATGCTCGTCGTCTTCCTCATCGTGTTCCTGCTGTACGCCACCTACCAGCCGCTGCGCTTCTCGATCGAGGATCCCGAGAGGCAGGCCCGCTACGCCGCGGTCTTCGCGATCGTCGCGGGCGCGTTCGTGCCGCTGTGCTTCGGCGCGGTGCGCATGGCGCAGTCGGTCACGCACCCGAAGACCGGCACGATGACGACGACGAGCCCGGGTGCCGTGACGCTCACCTTCCTCGTGGCGCTGGCCGGCATGGCACTGCTGTTCATCACGCTGTGCAAGTACGAGATGGCCTCCAAGAACGTCACCTTCCAGCTGCGCCGGCTGCGCCGCCGGATCGCGGGCGACGACGACCAGCTCACGACCGGCGCCCGCACGGCCGCGCCCCAGCTCTGATGCTCACGATCGCGCTCTCGGATGCGGAGAAGTACGTCGCCGGCGCCTACGTGGTCTTCCTCGCGCTCGTCCTCGTCTACCTCGCGATCATGGCGACGAAGCTCTCACGCCTCGAGCGCGAGGTCGTGGAGCTGACCGAGCTCGCCGAGCGCGACCCTTCGCCCGTCGCCGAGCGAGCCAAGGAGCCGGTGGGATGAGAACGCAGGTTGCCCTATGAGCGAGCACGAGCTCATCACGCTGGGCATCTCGCACAAGACGGCGCCCGTGCAGCTGCGCGAGCGCCTGGCGCTGACGCAGAGCGCGTTCGAGGGCTTCCTGCACGAGATCATCGCGCTGCCCGAGGTCCACGAGGCGGTCGTCATCTCGACGTGCAACCGCACGGAGCTCACGCTCGTCGTCGGCGAGGCGGTCGCGGCGGAGAGCGGCGTGCTGGGGGTGCTCGCCCAGCGCGCGCGCGTGCGCCCGACCGAGCTCGCCGAGCGGATGTACTCGCCGCGCAACTGCGACGCGGCACGCCAGCTCTTCCGGGTCTGCTCCGGCCTGGAGTCGATGATCGTCGGCGAGGCCGAGATCCAGGGCCAGGTCAAGCGCTGCTACGAGGCGGCGCTCGCCGCCGGCACGACCGGCCCGTTGACCAACCGCCTGTTCACGGCAGCACTGCAGACCGGCAAGCGCGTGCGCTCGGAGACCGCGATCGGCCTCGGCCGCGCGTCGATCTCGTCGGTCGCCGTCGATCTCGCCCACGACATGCTCGGCCGGTCGACACACCCGCACGTGATCATCATCGGCGCCGGCGACACGAGCGAGCTCACCGCCCGGGCGCTCGCCGACAGGGGCATCTCCACGATCTTCGTCGCCAATCGCCACGCCGATCGCGCGCGCTCGCTCGCCAAGCGTTTCGGCGGCGGCGTCGTCGCGCTGGACGAGCTGCCGGCCGCGCTGGAGACTGCCGACGTGGTCGTCGCCTCGACCGCGTCGCCGCACCCGATCCTCGGCCAGGAGGAGCTCGAGCTCGTCATGCGCAAGCGCGCGGACCGGCCGCTCCTGCTCGTCGACATCGCCGTGCCGCGGGACATCGACCCGGCGTGCCGCGACGTGCCGGGCGTGACGCTCTACGACATGGATGACCTGCAGGCCGCCGTCGCGCACACGATCTCCGTGCGCGAGGCCGAGGCGCTGCGGGCCGAGACGATCGTCGAGGAGGAGATCTCGCGCTTCGCCGAGTGGCTGGGGTCCCTCGCCGTCCAGCCCACCATCCGCGCGCTGCGCGATTACGGCGACGACATCGTCGAGCAGGTGCTCGCCGAGAACGCAACGCGCTGGGAGAGTGCATCCGAGCGCGACCGCGCGCGCATCGAGGCCATCGCCCGGTCGGTCATGAGCCGGCTCCTGCACGAGCCCACGCTGCGGCTGCGCACGCTCAACGAGGGCCGCAGCCACGGCCGGCTGCAGATCATCCGCGAGCTCTTCGGGCTCGAGGGCGCTCCGGACGCCGCGCCCGCGCCCGCCGGCGAGGCGGAGGGCGACAACGTGCGCAAGCTGCCGCGCCGCGCCGCCGGCTCCTAGCCGCCGCAGCCATGCGGATCGGCACGCGAGGCAGTGCGCTGGCGCTCGCGCAGGCGGGCATGGTCGCGCAGCTGCTCGGCCCGGACGCCGAGCTCGTCCCGGTGACGACGACCGGTGATCGCGACCGAGCGGCCTCCGGCGTACGCGACAAAGAGCGCTGGGTCAAGGAGCTCGAACTCGCGCTGCTCGACCGCACGATCGACCTCGCGGTGCACAGCGCGAAGGACGTCCCGAGCGCCCTGCCCGACGGCCTCGCGCTCGCCGGCGCACCGCCGCGCGCCGACCCGCACGACGCGCTCGTCGGTGCCGCGTCGCTCGATGCGCTCGGCGAGGGGGCGCGGATCGGGACCTCGAGCCTGCGCCGCGCGGCCCAGCTGCGCGCCCTGCGCGAGGATCTCGACGTCATCGCGATCCACGGCAACGTCGACACCCGCCTGCGCCGCCTGGACGGGGACGAGCTCGATGCGCTCGTGCTCGCCGCGGCCGGCCTCGCTCGGCTGGGCCGCGGCGACGCGATCGGCGGCGTGCTGAGCGAGCTCGTTCCCGCAGCGGGCCAGGGCACGCTCGTGCTCGAGGCGCGCGCGGATGACGACGCCGCTCGCGGCGCCGCCCGCGCCGTGACCGATGCGCGCACGTGGACGGCGCTGCTCGCCGAGCGCACGCTCGTGGCCTGCCTGGACGCGAGCTGCAACACGCCGCTGGGCGCTCACGCGCGGATCGGCGACGGCGGGGAGATCGTGGTGCGCACGTTCGTCGGCCTGCCCGATGGCTCGGAGTGGCTGCGCGACGAGGCGCCTCCGGCGCGCACGCCCGAGGCGGCCGGCGAGCTCGCCGCGCAGCGGTTGCTGTCCGCGGGAGCGGCGGACCTGCTGCGCCGCGCCGAGGAGCTCGCCGCGTGAGCGCGTCCGGCCGCGTGTACCTCGTCGGCGCGGGGCCCGGCGACCCCCGTCTCATGACCGCCCGCTCGCTGGAGCTCATCGCGCGTGCAGACGTGATCCTCTACGACCGGCTCATTCCCGGCGGCGCGCTGGATGGCGCCCGCGCCGACGCCGAACTCATCGACGTCGGCAAGGTCGGCGGCGGCGAGCAGGTCGCGCAGGAGGCGACGAACGCGCTGCTCGTCGAGCACGCGAGCGCCGGGCGAGAGGTCGTCCGGCTGAAGGGCGGCGACCCGTTCGTCTTCGGGCGCGGCGGCGAGGAGGCCCAGCTCCTGCACGAGGCCGGGATCGCGGTCGAGGTCGTGCCGGGCGTGACCGCCGGCGTCGCCGCGCCCGCCTACGCGGGGATCCCCGTGACCCAGCGCGGCCTGTCCGCGGCGGTCGCGTTCGTGACCGGTCATGAGGATCCGGCCAAGCCCGAGTCGCTCATCGACTGGGACGCGCTGGCCGCGTTCCCCGGCACGCTCGTCTTCTACATGGGCGTGCGCCAGCTCGCGCGGATCGCCGAGCAGCTCCAGGGGGCTGGGCGACCGGCCCGCGAGCCGGCGGCGATCATCGAACGGGGCACGTTCGCCGACCAGCGCACGGTGGTCGCGCCGCTCCGTGAGATCGCCGCAGCCGCGGCGAGCGCGCACATTCGCGCGCCCGCGGTCGTCGTGGTCGGCCCGGTCGCGGCGCTGCACGATGAGCTCGCCTGGTTTCGCGCCGGTCCGCTCGCCGGCCGCACGATCGCGGTGACCCGCGCGCGCGCGCAGGCCAGCTCGCTCGCAGCGCGCCTGCGCGAGCTCGGCGCACGCGTCGTCGAGGCGCCGACGATCCGCATCGAGCCGCTCGCGGCGCAGCTGCCCGACCTCACGAGCTTCGATCTTCTGTGCGTGACGAGCCCGAACGGCGCGCGGCGGCTGCTCGAGCTCGCGCGCGACGCCCGGTCGCTCGCCGGGCCGGCGATCGCGGCGATCGGCCCGGGAACCGAGCAGACGTTGCGCGAGGGCGGCATCGCCGCGGACATCGTCCCGCCGCGAGCGGTCGCGGAGTCGCTCGTCGCGGCACTTGCCGGCCGGCCGGTGCGTCGCGCGCTCATCGCCCGCGCCGAGCAGGCCCGCGACGTGCTGCCCGACGCGCTGCGCGACCGCGGCGCCGAGGTGGAGATCCTGCCGCTCTATCGCACGGTGGCCGAGCCGCTGGCGGAGGAGGCGCGCGCCGCGGCGCTCGGCGCTGACTACGTGACGTTCACGTCAGCCTCGTCCGTGCGGTTCTTCCTCGAGGCGGCAGGAGGCGATGTTGACGGTCCGAGGGTTGTGTCGATCGGACCGGTCACGAGCGCGGCGTTGCGCGAGGCGGGGGTGGAGCCGGACGTCGAGGCGGCGGAGCACACGCCGGACGGGCTCGTGGCCGCGCTGGTGGAGGACGCGACCGCGCGGTCCCCGAAACAGCAGCGATAGAGGATGAAGGAGCGAAGCGCCCCGGCGGCTCACTCGGCCGGAGGTCGCCTCGACACGGGCCGGCGGGCAGCCCGGGCGAGCGTGTCGCCTATGCAGCGCCACAGGCAGCAACTTCGACACGCATGGCGGGTCAGCGGCGATCACGGAGACCACGGGGCCGGCATCTAAACTCGGTCGTCGATGTCGGTCGTGACGTTGCTCACCGACTACGGGCATGACGACGACTTCGTCGGCGTCTGTCACGGGGTCATCGCCCGGATCGCCCCGGACGTGCGCGTCATCGACATCACGCACGGCGTGCACCGCCACGACATCCGCGGCGGAGCCGTCGTCCTGCGGCGAGCGCTCGCGTTCATGCCCGCTGGAGTTCACGTCGCGGTCGTCGATCCCGGCGTGGGCGGCGCGCGACGCGCGGTCGCCCTGCGCTGCGGGGAGCCGGGCCAGATCCTCGTCGGGCCCGACAACGGCCTGCTCGCCCCGGCCGCCGAGCGGCTCGGCGGGGTCACGGACGCCATCGACATCGGCCGTTCGCCCATGCGGCTCGAGCCCGTCTCGCGCACGTTCCATGGCCGCGACATCTTCGCTCCGGTCGCCGCCCACCTCGCCGCCGGGGCCAGCTGGGCGGACGCGGGCGAGCCGGTGGATCCGGGAACGCTCGCGACGCTCGACCTGCCGCGCCCGTGCGCCGACGGCGCCACGGTCGTCGCGCACGTCGTGAGCGCCGACCGTTTCGGCAACCTCGCACTCGACGCCGGGCGCGACGATCTCGTCTCGGCCGGCTTGAAGCTCGGCAGCGCGGTCACCGTGAACGGCCGCCGCGCGAGCTACGCGACGACCTTCAGCGTGGTCGGCGAGGGCGAGCTCGTGCTCTACGAGGACGCCTTCGGGACGCTCGCGCTCGCCGTCAACCGCGGCTCGGCGCTTGGGACGCTCGGGCTCGCGCTCGACGCCGAGGTCGCGCTGGCGCCCGCGCCATGAGCAGCGCGCCGCTCGGCACGCCGCGGCTTCACCTGCGCGCGACCGATTCGACGAACGAGCGCGCGCGCGCGCTGGCGAGGGCCGGCGCACCGCACGGCACGCTCGTGACCGCCGGCGCGCAGTCGGCCGGGCGCGGGCGCCAGGGCCGGACCTGGAGCGCGCCGCCCGGTCGCGCGCTGCTCATGTCGCTCGTGCTGCGCGACCTGCCGCCACTGCTTCCGCTCGCCGCGGCGGTCGCCGTCGCCGACATCGCTGGTCCGTCGGCGACGATCAAGTGGCCCAACGACGTGCTCCTGGACGAGCGCAAGGTCGCGGGGATCCTCGTCGAGGGACGCCCGCAGGAAGGCTGGGCGGTCCTCGGGATCGGCGTCAACGTTGCCGTGCGCGAGGCGGACCTGCCGGCCGAACTGCGCGAGCGGGCGGCGACGCTCGGCCTCGCTCCCGCCGCGGTCGAGCCCACGCTGAGCCGCCTGCTCGGCGCGCTCGGCGAGCGCCTCGCGCAGGCAGACGAGGTGATCGTCGTGGCCTTCCGTGAGCGCGACGCGCTTCACGGACGGGCGATCTCATGGGGGCGCGGGCACGGCATTGCGGCGGGTATCGACGACGACGGGCGGCTGCTCGTCGACTGCGACGACGGCACGCGCGACGCGCTCGACGCCGGCGAGGTGCACCTCGCGCCGGTTCGCTGACCGCGGCCCGCCGGCCGCGCGCGGGGATACCGGCCAAATAGCTGAGCCGGCCCATCGGTGCGTCGTTAGCCTGTGGTTACGGATGTCGCGCCGCCCGCTCGTGTTGCTCGCCCTCGCCGTCGCCACCGCGACAGGTGCCCTCGTCGTGTGGCTGGGCGCCTTCGCGAGCGCGACCGGGCAGCGGCTGGACACCTCGGCGCTCAGCGCGTTCGCCATCGCCGACAACCCGCCTTGGCACCCGTCGATCACCGGGGTCGCCGAGCTCGCCGGGCTCATTCCGGTGCTCGTGGGAGCGGTCGCGCTCATAGCCATCGCCTTGTGGCGTCGCCGCTGGATGATGGCGGCCGTCATCCCCGTGATCCTGCTGTCCGCGAACCTCGTCACGCAGCTCCTCAAACCCGGGCTCGCCCACGCGCGGTTTGTCGAGATGGCCGGTTGGGAGCGGCCGTATCCGGCGTCGTGGCCGAGCGGTCACGCGACGGCGGCGATGTCGCTCGCGCTCTGCCTCGTGCTCGTCGTGGGCCCCCGCGTGCGGCCGTTCGCCGCGGTCGTCGGGGCCGGCTACGCCGTCTCGGTGGGCTACTCGCTCATCGCGATGGGCTGGCATCTGCCCAGCGACGTCCTCGGCGGATTTCTCATCGCTGCGACGTTCACGCTGCTCGGCGCAGCCGCGCTGAGTCTGCTCGAGGCCCGCCAGCCGGTGACCGCGAACCGACCGGGCCGGGCGAGCCGAGTCCCGACGACCGTCGACGGTCCGCTCCTGCTCGGCGTGTTCGGAGCCACGGCGGTAGCAGTCCTCGGCGGGCTGGTCGCGCTGGCGCACCACCCGCGCGCCTCATCCTTCGCCACAGAGCACCCGTCGGCGCTGCTTGCGGCGGCCGGCGTCGGTGCGCTCGGCCTCTCGCTGACCGCGGCCCTCACGGTCGCGCTGCGCCGCTGAGCGATCGCTCAGGCGGCGGATTCGACGCCGTCGTCGAGCGACTCCGGCTCGGGTCCAGGCTCGTCCTGCTGCGAGGCCGCGCCGTTGGCGGCCGCGGCCTTCCGGCTCGCCGACCTGCGTGATGAGGATCGGCGCGGCTTCGGCTCGGAGGCCTCGGGCGCCTCGCTCGCATCGTCGGGGCGGTCGGACCTGGGCCCGCGCGCCGCGGCAAGCGCCGCTGCCGCGTCGGCGATTGCCTCGACCGCAGCCGCGTCGTCGACCTTCTTCTCCTCGCGCCGGCCGTTCTTCTCGTCCCGCTGGGCGTGCTTCTGCCTGCGCTGACCGGAATTCGCTTTCGCGTTTCGGTCATCGCGAGCGATGACCGACGGCGACGCTACGTGTGCCCTGGCCGCCTGCGGCTCACCCTCGGCCGCGCCCTTCTTACGCCGCCGCCGGTTGCCGCGGCGTCCGCGGCTCTTGGGGAAGTTGCGCAGCAGCTCGCGCGACAGGGCGCTCGGCTTGCGCGCCATGCGCGTGCGGGCGCCGCGCAGGATCTCCTCGCCCTCGGGCGTGTGGGCGATCGCGGCGGCGAGCAGAGCCGCCGACAGGCGGCGGTCGTGCTTGCGCGCGCCGTGCACGAGGCGGCGCGCGTTGCGTGCGTGGGCCGCGCCGCTGGAGTTGACGAGCAGCCCCAGCAGCCGCTTGGTCTCGGGCCAGCGCTGGACGGCGTACTCCTCGTGGACGTCGCGCGTGTAGCCGGCCAGGCGCCAGATCCACGCGTTGGCCTGGTCGCGACGGCCGATGCGCTTCTCGGCGAGCGCGAGCAGCATGACCTTGGTGCCCTCGCGGCGCTCGTCACGCGTCCACGTGCCGATGACGTCGATCGCCGAGTCAAACGCCTCGGCATCGCGGGAGGCCGCGATCTCCTGCAGCGCGCGGATGCGCAGCTGCGGGTTCTTGTTGCGCTGCACCGCGGTCAAGAGGAAGGCGCGCTTGATCGCGCCCTCGCGGTCGAAGTGCAGCATGGCGCGAGCCCGGCGCCAGCCGCTCGGCGCGACGCGCGCCCCGGCAAGCGCCGCCCACTGGATCTGCTCGCCGTAGTTCAGGTGCTCGACGGCGATGCGCCACAGCTCGCGCTCGAAGACCTCGATCCGGCGGTCCTCGTCGGAGGTGACCGGCAGCACGCGGCGCTCGACGCGCACGCGCCGGCCGCGGCCGCGGCGCACGGGGCCGACGACGATCGCACCGCCGCGGTAGACGTCGCGGTCGAGCAGCGAGTGCAGCGTGATGACGGGATCGTCGTTCTTCGTGTCGGGCGCGACGAAGTCGACGACGATGCCGGCCTCCTTGCCCGGCTGGCGGCGCGTCACGCGGCCGACGCGCTGCTGGTAGATGCGCTTGGACGCCGTCGGCGCGAGGTGCATGCAGACCGTCGCGCGCGGTGAGTTCCAGCCCTCGGCGAGGAGCTGCGCGTTGATGAGCACGTCGATCTCGCCGCGCTCGTAGGCCGCGAGGATCTCGGCGAGCTCGCGCTTCGGCGTCTCGCCGGAGACGGCCTGGGCCTTCATGTCGAAGCTGCGAAAGGCCTCGGCGACGTTGTAGGCGTGACGCACGCCGGCGGAATAGACGACGCCGGGCACGCCGTTGAAGCGCGTCTTGTAGAGGTCGGCGATCGCGATGTTGAACGGCGCCTGATCGAGCACCTCGGCGAGCATCTCCTGGTCGAACTCCGTGTCGACCTCGCCGCGACGCAGCGGCACCTTCGCGATCGTGCGCACGCCCGGGCCGGGCGGGATGCGCACGCAGCGCAGCGGGGCGATGACGCCGCGGCGCGCGGCCTGCGCGAGGTCGAAGCGCGAGGTCTGCGTCGGGAACAGGTCGGTGACGTGGCGGGCGATCAGCGCGCCCGTCGCGGTCATGCCGATGAAGATCGGGCCGGTCCACTCGCGAATCGCAGCGCTCGTCTTTTCGCCCAGCGCGGTGTGGGCCTCGTCGCAGATGACGATCGAGTACGCGTCGGAGATGCTGCCCGCGTTGCGCACGAACCACTGGTAGGTCTCGACCGTGACCGGGCCCTTGGGGTTGTCCTCGCCCTTGAGCAGCGCGGGCACGATGCGCTTGGCGTAGCCGCGGTCCTTCAGCTCGCCGTGGAACTGGTCGACGAGGTTGCGGCGGTGCGTGAGGATGAGGATGCCGCCGGTGCGCGACGCATCGACGAAGCCCATCGCGGCGACGGTCTTGCCCGCGCCGGTGGCGTGTTCGAACCAGAAGCGCTTGTGGGCGTTGGGGTCGTCGGGCGCCTCGTCGAGCTGATCCTCGTCGAGCGCAGCCTCCTCGGGGTCCTCTTCGGGCTCCTCCTCGGCCTCGGCTTCCTCGTCGGTCGGGATGTCGATCTCGATGCCGAGCGCCGCGATGTCGAACGGCTCGACGTCGTCGTCCTCCTCGTCGTCCTCGTCCTCGTCGTCCTCGTCCTCGTCCTCGTCCTCGTCCTCCGCGGCGGACTCGACCGGTGCGGCAGGCTCGTCCTCGCGCTCGTCCTCATCCTCGTCATCAAGCGCGAGCACGGGCGCAGGCGCCTCGGGCATCGGGGCGTCGCCGTTGCGTTGCGCCTCGGCGAGCAGGGCGGTCAGCGTGCCCGAGAGCGCGTCGACCTGGTGCGGGTTCAGCGTCGCGCCGTCGGCGAGCTTCGGCTCGGCGTCGGAGAGCACGCGCTCGAGACCGAGCATGAGCGAGTAGCGCCGCCGCCACTGCGGCGAGGGGTACTTGGCTCCGGCGTCGATCTCGAGAAGTGCCGCTTCGAGGGCCCGCCGCCGCGCCGTGCCCGGCGCGAGGGCAGCCTCCACCGTCTCCCCGGGGTGCACGAAGCCCTCACGGGTGAACTTCTCGGCCCGTGCGATGTCGTCGGGTTTGGGAATCGACGCGGCCACTGTGGCCACTGGCGTGGGATCAGCCAAGATCGGCTTCCTGCTCGGACGTGGTGGGATCGCACACAACGGGTGTCGTGGCGATCCGGGAAACCGGGACCTGGGTCCCGGTCAGGGGCGAGGCGGCCTCCCTCAGAGATCAGCCCTCACCCGCGAACAACCAGCATAGCGGACCAGGGCGGTCTGCCAACCTGTGCGCGTGCGAAAGCCGGCCATCACGCTGGGCACCCTCTGCCTCGTCGCCGCGCTGGCCATCGGCGTCATCCAGGCCGGCAACAACTCGAACACCTCGACCACCGCCAAGCCGCCCACGCCGCTCACCCGGGCGCAGGTGGCCAAGGCGATCCCGGGCGCCCCGGCGCCGCTCGCGGCGCTGCGCGGGCGCGTCAGCGAGCTCGCCGGCGGGGGGACGAAGGCATTCGATGCCCAGCTGCGCGCCCTTCGTGGGTACCCGGTGGTCGTCAACGCATGGGCCGAGTGGTGTCATCCCTGCAGGTACGAGCTGCCCTTCTTCCAGCGCGAGGCCGTGGCGCGCGGCGGCAAGGTCGCGTTCCTGGGGATCAACGCCAAGGACGACGCCGACAAGGCGCGCAGCCTCGCCGCGCGGATCCCGCTTCCCTACCCCTCCTTCGTCGACCACGGCGGCGATCTCATCCGGCGCTTCCGGGCAGTCGGGTTGCCGGTGACGATCTTCTACGACGCCAGCGGCAAGCGCCAGATGGTCCACCAGGGAGTCTTTCCCTCCGAGCAGGCGCTCTCCGCGGCGATTGATCGTTACGCGACACGGTGATTGCGGGCATGGGGCACCTCGGTGCCTGAGATCCGAATCGACCCGCTGACCGGCCTGCGCGCGATCGTGGCGCCCGAGCGCGCGGGCCGTCCCGGCAGCGAGCTGACCGTGACGCCGCCCGAGCCGATCGACCCCGCGCAGGACCCGTTCGCCGCCGGACACGAGGATCAGACGCCGCCGGAGCTCTATGCCGTGCGGCCCGACGGCGGCGCGCCGGATGGACCCGGCTGGACGGTGCGCGTCGTGCCGAACCTGTATCCGGCGCTGACACTCGACAGCCCCGAGCCCGCGCGCGACACGAGGCCCGACCTGTTCGTCGCGCTCGCCGCGCGCGGGGCGCACGAGGTGATCGTCAACTCGCCCGAGCCCGTGCAGTCACTGGCAGAGCTGCCCGTCGAACAGGTCGTCGCGACCGTCGACGTCTGGCGCGCACGGCTCCGCGCACACGAGGGCACCGCCTGCCAGCACCTCATCGTCAACGAGCGCCGCGAGGCCGGCGCGTCGCTTCCCCATACGCACGCACAGCTCTTCGCCCTGGACTTCGTGCCCGCCGGCGTCGCGCGCGAGCGCGAGCGCTTCGGCGCGTACGCGACGCGCACGCTGGGCTTCAACCTGCTCGCCGACGTCCTGCAGGAGGAGGTGCGCCGGCGCGAGCGGGTCGTCGCGATCGACGACGAGGCGGTCCTCCTGTGCCCGTACGCGTCGCGCTACCCGTTCGAGCTCATGCTCGTACCGCGGCGCGGCCGGCCGCGCTTCGCCGACGACGGCGCAACCGGCGCCGCCCTGCTGCACGACGGCCTCTCGCGCCTCGCCCGGCGCTTCGGGAGCAGCCCGCCGCTGAACCTCTGGGTGCGCACCGCGCCGCGCGACGCCGAGCACTTCTGCTGGCGGATCGACATCGTGCCGCGGCTACATGCCCTCGGCGGTCTGGAGCTCGGCACCGCGGTGCACGTCAACACCGTGGCGCCCGAGCAGGCGGCCGCCGAGCTTCGCGACGCCTAGCGCCCGCCATACATACGATGGGCGATATGGCTCGAATTGGACTTCTCACCGGCGGCGGCGACTGCCCCGGACTCAACCCGGTCATCCGCGCGATCGTGCGCAAGGGCATCACGGTCTACGGCCACGAGATCCTCGGCTTCCGCAAGGGGTGGAAGGGCGTGCTCGACAACGACGCGATCGAGCTGACGCTCGAGAACACGAGCGGGATCCTGCACAAGGGCGGCACGATCCTCGGGACCTCGCGCACGAACGTCTACAAGACCGAGAACGGCGAGGAGCGGGTGCTCGCGACGCTGAAGGCGCGCGAGATCGACGTGCTCATCCCGATCGGCGGCGACGACACGCTCGGCGTGGCGCGCAAGCTGTGGGCCGCCGGCTTTCCCACGGTGGGCGTGCCGAAGACGATCGACAACGACCTCAACGCGACCGACTTCACATTCGGCTTTCAGACCGCGGTGCAGATCGCGACCGAGGCGATCGACCGCCTGCATTCGACCGCCGAATCCCACGACCGGGTCATCGTCTGCGAGGTCATGGGCCGCGACGCGGGCTGGATCGCTTGCTACTCCGGCCTGGCCGGCGGCGCCGACGTGATCCTCGTGCCCGAGCGCCCGTTCGACGTCGACGACGTCTGCAACCACATCCGCCACCGCTACGAGACGACCGGCAAGACGTTCGCGATCGTCGTCGTCGCCGAGGGCGCCACGCGCGCCGACGGCGGCGATGCCGCGACGGCGGCCGACTCCGTGGACTCGTTCGGCCACGTCCGCCTCGGCGGGATCGCGTTCGAGCTCGAGAAGGAGATCGAGGAGCGGACCGGATACGAGAGCCGCGCGACCGTGCTCGGCCACATCCAGCGCGGCGGCTCGCCGGTCGCCTTCGACCGCGTGCTCGGGACGCGCTTCGGGATCGCGGCGATCGACGCGGCCTCGAACGGGGAGTTCGGCAAGATGGCCGCCCTGCACGGCACGAGCGTCGAGCTCGTCGAGCTCGAGGACGCGCTCAAGGAGCCCAAGCTGCTCGACCCCGATCTCTTCGCGACGGCCGAGGTCTTCTTCGGGTAGACGGAGCGCCGGTGCGGGCTCTCGTCCAACGGGTGTCGCGTGCGGCGGTGCACGTGGATGGCGAGCCCGTGGCGGAGATCGGGCCGGGCCTGCTTGTCCTGCTCGGCGTCACGCACGACGACGACGACGCCCGCGCCGACCGGCTCGCCGACAGGGTCCGTGCGCTGCGCGTGTTCGCAGACGCCGAGGGGCGCATGAACGAGCCGCTGGGGACGCGCGAGGTGCTCGTCGTCAGCCAGTTCACGCTCTACGGCGACACCCGCAAGGGCAACCGCCCCTCGTACGTCGCGGCGGCGCCCGGTGAGGTCGCCGAGCCGCTCTACGAGCGCTTCCGGCAGAGGCTCGGCGCGAAGGGTGGCGTTTTCGGCGCCGATATGGAAATCTCCCTTGTCAACCACGGTCCGGTGACGCTCCTGCTCGAGGCATAGCCATTCGTTCGATTGCCGCCGAGGGCGCTGGTGTCGATGATCCTGGATCTGGTGTGACGCTCCGGGGGCGGACGTCGACACATTCGGGAAGGGTGGTCGGCACTTGAAGACCGTGAGGGTGCTATTGGTGGAGGACGGCGCGATCGACGCGCAGGTCACCGCACACATGCTCTCGGCCGGCAGGTCGGTGCGCTTCGAAATGATGCTCGCGTCCACGCTCGCCGAGGCGCTGGACTGTCTCGCGCACGAGCGGTTCGATGTCATCGTCCTCGACCTCGGGCTCCCGGACGCCTCTGGGCTCGACGGCGTGCACGCCCTGCGCCCCGTCGCGCCGGACGCGACCGCGATCGTCGTGCTGAGCGCGCTGGCCGACGAGGCGGTCGCGCTGAGCGCGCTCGAGGCCGGCGCCGAGGACTACCTGACGAAGGAGAACGTCCACAGCG
This sequence comes from Solirubrobacteraceae bacterium, assembly GCA_033855075.1. Classification (GTDB taxonomy): domain Bacteria; phylum Actinomycetota; class Thermoleophilia; order Solirubrobacterales; family Solirubrobacteraceae; genus CADCVQ01. The sequence goes on from JAWVGM010000200.1 coordinate 18,205, forward strand.
ACGGCCTGCAACGCTCGCTGAGGTTCGCGATCGCCCGCCGGCTGGGCGAGCTCGCCCGCCGCCGGCTCACCGCAATCGATGCCTCCGACGATGCGGTCGTCGACCACGGTGCCGACGGTCTGATCACGACCTGGAACACGGGCGCCGAGCGCCTGTTCGGCTACTGCGCTGACGACGTGATGGGCCAGCCGGTCGCCATGCTCACCCCGCGCGAGTGCCAGAGCTTCGAGGGCGAGATGCTCGGGCGCGTCCTGGGCGGCGAGCATGTGGAGCAGTTCGAGACCCGCCGCGTCCACCACGATGGATCGATCGTGCACGTCTCGCTCGGGGTGACGCTCGTCGTCGACGGGCAGGGCAGCGCCGTCGGCGTGTCGACCGTCGCCCGCGACATCACCGAGCGCGTCCGCACCGCGGAGGCACTGCGTGCGGCCGAGGAGAGCTTCCGCCAGGCGTTCGACGAGTCGCCGATCGGGATGGCGCTCATCAGCCTCGACGCCCGCTTCCTGCGCGTCAACGACGCGCTCGTCGAGATCATCGGCCATCCGCGCGACGAGCTCGAAGGCTGCAAGCTCGACGCGATCGCCGACCCCGAGGACCACGCGTGGGACCTCGATGCCATGCACGAGCTACTCGAGGGCCGCCGCTCGAGCTACGAGTGCGAGCGGCGCTACGTGCACGCCGCCGGGCACCCGATCTGGATCGACCTGAGCGCCACGTGCATCCGCGACGCCTACGGCAAGCCACTGCATTTCCTCGGCCAGATCCAGGATGTCACCGACCGTCACCGCTTCGAGCAGCGCCTACAGCACATGGCCGACCACGATCCGCTGACCGGACTGCTGAACCGGCGCGCGTTCGAGCGCGAGCTCGCCAGCCAGGTGGCCCGCAACGAGCGCTACGGCGTCGAGGGCGCCGTGCTCATCGTCGACATCGACCACTTCAAGTACTGCAACGACACGCTCGGCCACCGGGCGGGCGACGAACTGCTCGTGCGCGTCGCGCACGTCCTGTCCGAGCGCGTCCGAGCGTCTGACGTGCTCGCGCGCCTGGGCGGCGACGAGTTCGCCGTGCTGCTTCCGCGCGAGGGCGTCGAGGCGGCGCAGGAGGTCGCGGCCATCATCATGGAGGCCATCCGGGCGGAGGATGGCGTCTCGGTGCACGGCAACAGCTACGCGCTCACCGCGAGCATCGGCGTGGCCATGTTCGACCAGGAGCGCGCCGTCGCCGCGGAGAGCGTGCTCGTCAACGCCGACCTGGCGATGTACGACGCCAAGCAGGCCGGGCGCGACTGCGTGGCGTTCTATCGCCCGGGCAAGGTGGCCAACGTGCGCGCGCACGGCCGCGTCAAGTGGGTGGAGGAGATCCGCGGCGCGATGGAAGAGGGCCGCTTCACGCTGCTCGCCCAGCCGATCGTCGACCTCGGCGGCACGCAGGCCGACCGATTCGAGCTGCTGCTGCGCATGCGCGATCGCCAGGGCGAGCTCATCCCGCCGGGGACGTTCCTCTACATCGCCGAGCGCCTCGACCTCATCCAGGAGATCGATCGCTGGGTCGTGGGCCAGGCCACGGACCTGCTCTCCGCGCATCCCGGGCTCAACCTCGAGGTGAACCTGTCGGGCAAGTCGATCGGCGCCGCCCACCTGCTCGAGCAGACCGAGCGTGACCTGCGCACGAAGAAGGTCGACCCCGCGCGCCTGACGTTCGAGATCACCGAGACGACCGCCGTCGCGAACATCGCCCTCGCGCGCGAGTTCGCCTCGCGCCTGTCGGAGCTGGGCTGCCAGTTCGCGCTCGACGACTTCGGGTCGGGCTTCGGGTCCTTCTACTACCTCAAGCACCTGCCGTTCGACTACCTGAAGATCGACGGCGAGTTCGTGCGCAACTGCGCCTCCAATCAGACCGACCGCCTCCTGATCACGTCCGTCGTGAACATCGCCCGCGGCCTGGGCAAGCAGACGATCGCGGAGTTCGTCCGCGACGATGCGACGCTCGTCGCACTGCGCGAGCTCGGCGTCGACTGGGGCCAGGGCTACCACCTCGGACGTCCGGCTCCGCTCGAGGAACAGCTCGGGACCAGAGAGATCGTGGCGTAGACGCGACCGCCCGCAGGTCGCGGCGCAGCGGTGACCGGAGGGCCGTGTGACGTCGCCCGCAGGTCGAAACCACGTTCTCCCGGGACCGAAGTGCGTAGCACCGTTTCCCTAGACTGCGCCGCCATGCCCGTCGAGTCACGCTTCGTCTGCCGTTTCGCCGCCGAGCCGCCGCAGGACCCACTCCCGTCCGGGCGCTGGGCCGCGACCCTGACGCGTCACTTCCTTGGCGCCTGCGACGCGATCGATCCCGAGGAGGACGACCTCGGAGAGCCCGGCGAGGTCACGTTCTACCCCGACCGCACGTGGCACGGGCGCACGTTCATCCCTGCGACGACGATCACGTCGACGGGCTTTGAGCTCTTCGGCTACGTCGCGTTCCGGCCCGGCGGCGAGGACCAGGAGCCCAGCGAGTTCTCGGCGATCGCGTCCGCCACCGACGACACGGCCGAGGCCAACCCGCACTGGCAGCTCGACCTCTCCGAGGAGGTCGTCGGCGTGTGGCGCGGGGAGAAGCAGAACGTCGCCGACATGACGCTCGTGTGGGGCCGGCCGCTCGTGCCCGGCGGCACCGTCGTGACCGCCGAGCTCGCCGAGCTCGCGGTCGACCAGTGCACCCTCGAGGACGGGCGCTTCACGCTGCTGGCGCCCGACAGCTACCGGCAGGACACGCTCGACGTCAAGCTCTACGACAAGCGCGGCTCGAAGATCGCCGAGGAGTCGCTGTACGAGGAGGACGACGAAGACGAGCCCTCCGGCGACGCGGCCTAGTACCAGTTCCGGTGGAGCTCGAGCAGGCGATCCGCACCCGCCGCACGCACAAGGCCTACGCCCCGGGCCCGGTCGGTCGCGAGACCCTCGACGCACTGTTCGAGCTCGCTCGCTGGGCGCCCAATCACCACCTGACGAACCCGTGGCGCTTTCGCGTCATCGGGCCGCAGGCGCTCGAGCGCCTGAAGGACGCGACGGGCGATCCGATCGCGGCCGCGAAGCTCGATCGCGCCCCGACGCTCGTCGTCGTCTCCGTCGTGCGGACACTCGACGACCCGGTCGTCGAGGAGGAGGACCGCGCGGCGGCCGCCGTCGCCGCCTACGTCATCCTGCTCGCCGCCCACGGGCGCGGCCTCGCCGGGTACTGGCGCACGCCGGCCATCCTGCGCGCCCCCGAGGGCCGCGCGGCCGTTTCGGTTCCGGAGGACGAGCTCGTCCTCGGCATGCTGCATCTCGGTCACCCGCGTCAGGAGCCGCGCGTGCCCGAGCGGGCGCCCGTCGGCGACGTCGTGTCCTACCTGGATTAGCGCGGGCGGCATCTGTGGCGCCCGGTAAGCTGCGCGGCGCTGCGTGCGGTGCGACCACCCCCGTTCGCCGCCGCGGCAAGAGGAGGCGGGAATGCGCAGGATGCTCCGAGGGCTGGTGTGCGCGATCTGTGCGTGTCTCTCTATGGGGCTCGTCGCGTGCGGTGGCAAGAACGAGAACACGAGCGGGTCGATCACCGCCGCCGTCACCTCGTATCCCGACTCGCTCGACCCGGCGCTCGCCTACAGCAGCGACGCATGGCAGTCGCTCTGGCTCGTCTATATGCCGCTGCTCACGTACGTCCACGCGCAGGGCGCCGCCGGCTCCGTGCTGACCCCGGGAGCGGCCGCGTCGCTGCCGAAGATCTCCTCGGACGGTCGCACCTACCGCCTGACGCTCCGGCGCGGCCTGAAGTACTCCGACGGCCGGCCGGTCAAGGCATCCGACTTCGCGCACACGATCAAGCGGATTCTCAACCTCGAGTCCGTCGGCACGTCGTTCTTCGAGAAGATCGAGGGGGCCGACGCCTACATCAAGGCGGGCAAGCCGGGCGGCGACCTGCCCGGCATTGCGACGAACGACCGCACCGGCGCGATCACGATCCGCCTCACCGAGCCAGACGGCTCGTTCGCCAACGTGCTCGCGATGGACTACGGCGGCCTCGTCCCGTCGAACACGCCGTTCTCCAACCAGACCAAGCACCCGCCGGCGGGGATCGGGCCGTTCAAACTCGCCCGCGTGCGCGTCAACCGCGGCTACGACCTCGTCAAGGTGCCCGGCTTCAGCCTGCCGGGCGTCCCGAAGCCCAAGCTCGACCGGATCTCGATCACCGTCATCAAGAACCGCGGGCGCGCGACGCAGGACACGATCCGCAACGCGGTCGACTACATGAGCGACCCGCCCGCGCCCGACCAGATCCGTACGGTTCGCGATCGCTTCGAGGGCAAGCGTTACGCGGAGTTCGTCACGAACTCGACGTACTTCTTCTTCCTCAACCACCGCACGCCGCCCTTCGACAAGAAGGCCGTGCGCGAGGCCGTCAACTACGCCGTCGACGAGCGCGCGCTCGTGCGGGTCTACGGCGGCCTGTTCCAGCCGAGCTGCAACTTCCTGCCGCCCGCGCTGCAGGGGTTCCGGAAGATCGCGCCGTGCCCGTACGGCGATCCCGGCCAGCCGCCGAATCTCGCCCGGGCGCGCCGGCTCATCAAGCAGGCCGGCGCGCAGGGCACGACGGTCCGCGTGTTCGGCACCGACGAACCCGAGCCCAAGGCGGCAGCCGAGTACCTCGCCGACGTGCTGACGCAGATCGGGCTCAAGGGCAAGCCGGCGATCATCTCCGGCGAGGCCTACTTCGGCGAGGTGAGCAACCAGAAGACCAGGGCGCAGGTCGGCTTCGCCAACTACTTCGAGGACTTCCCGCGGCCGTCGAACTTCTTTGCGCTCGTCGACGGTGCCTCGATCTCCGAGACGAACAACCTGAACTTCGGCAACATCGACGATCCGAAGATCAACGCGACGCTGGCGCGCGCGAACCGCAACGCCGACGTCAGCGCGGTCGCCGGCGACTACGCAGCGGTCGACCGGCGGCTCATCGACGAGGCGCACCTCGTCCCGTACGGCAACCGCAAGCTGAGTGTCTTCTTCTCCGACCGGATCAACTTCGAGGATTGCACCGTGTGGCACCCGGTCTACAACCTCGACTACGCCAGCCTGTGCCTGAAGTAGCCGGCTGACGTCCGCTGCGGTGGCTGCCGAGCGGCAGGAGAGCGGGACGGCCGCGGGCCTCTCCCCGTGGCGACTCGCCGCGCGCCGGCTGCGGCACGATCGCACCGCGCTCGCGTTCGCGACGCTGCTCGTCGTACTCGTCGCGCTCGCGCTCGCGGCTCCGCTCTGGGCGCACGTCGCGGGCACCGGTGGACCGTCTCGCAACCACCTGGCGGACACGATCGTCATCGATGGCCACCGCACCGACGTCGTGTCGGTGGACCACGTCCCGATCGGGCCGACCTGGCGGCCGGAGTTCTTCCTCGGCGCCGACGGCAACGGTCGCGACGTCGCCGTGCGACTGCTCTACGGCGCGCGCAACTCGCTGCTCATCGGCGTCGGGGCGGCGCTCGGAAGCATCTTCCTGGCGGTCACGCTCGGCCTGCTCGCGGGCTACCTCCGGGGCTGGGTGGACGCGATCATCTCGCGCGGCCTGGACGCGATCTGGGCGTTCCCCGTGCTGCTGCTGGGCATCGCGCTCGGCGTGTCGCTGTCGGTCCAGGGCCTGCAACTCGGGCCGCTGAGCATCGGCGGCGACTCGAAATGGATCCCGACGCTGATCATCGCCGTCGTCGGCGCCGTCTACCTGGCGCGGCCGATCCGTGGCCAGGTGCTGTCGCTGCGAGAGCAGGAGTTCGTCGAGGCGGCCCGCGCTCAGGGCGCCGGGCCGCTGCGGATCATGGTCGGCGAGCTGCTGCCAAACCTCGCGACGATGATCCTCGTCTTTGTTCCGATCCTCGTCGCGAACTCGATCCTCCTCGAAGCGGCGCTGTCGTTCCTCGGCGCCGGCGTGAAGGCGCCCGACCCGTCGTGGGGCACGATGCTCGCCGACGGGGTGCAGCTGCTCACGAGCGCGCCGCACCTGACGATCGTGCCCGGGCTCATGCTCGTGCTGACGGTCCTCGCGCTCAACGTCGTCGCCGACGGCCTGCGCAAGGCGATCGACCCGCGGGCCCAGATCCGCCTGGAAGGCTGATGGTCCGCTTCGTCATCCGCCGGCTCATCGGAATGGTCGTCGTGCTGTTCGTCGTGTCGGTGCTCACGTTTGCGATCTTCACGGTGATCCCCGGCGGGGCTCCCGAGGACCGCATGGCGGGCCGCACCGCGACGCCGACACAGATCGCCGCGATCCGGCGCGACTGGGGCTTCGACCAGCCGCTCTACGTCCAATACCTGCGGATGATGAAGCTGACGTTCACCGGCCACGTCATCTCCTACAAGGACCAGACGAACGTCGTCGACGAGATCGAGCAGGGCGCGCCGCGCACGTTCGCGCTGGCGATCGGCGCGGCGATCATCTGGATGCTGGCGGGGATCGCGCTTGGCCTGTACGGCGCGGCGCGCGCCGGACGCGTGGCCGACCGCCTCATCAACGGGCTCGCGCTCGTCGGGATCTCTCTGCCCGTCTTCTGGGTCGGCGCCCTCGCCAGCCACTACCTCGGCTTCGAGCTCGGCCTGTTCCCCGACGGCGGCTACGCGGAGATCGGTACCGACGGGCTGGCGCAGTGGTTCTGGCACCTCGTCCTGCCGTGGTGCGTCCTGGCGCTCGGGTTCGTCGGCGTGTACTCGCGCGTCGTGCGCGCCGGCGCGCTGGACGTGCTCGACACCGACTACGTGCGCGCGGCGCGCGCGAAGGGGCTCAGCGAGCGCCAGGTGCTCGTGCGCCACGTGCTTCCCAACGCGCTCATCCCCGTCATCACGCTGTTCGGCCTGGACTTCGCCGCGGTGCTCGGCGGCGGGGCGGTCCTCACGGAGTCGGTCTTCGACCTGCAGGGCGTCGGCCAGTACTTCGCGGATTCGATCGGGCGCCTCGACGTGCCGCCCGTGCTTGCCATCACGATCTTCGGCACGTTCCTCATCGTCGCGCTGAACACGCTGACCGACATCCTCTACGCGTTCCTCGACCCGCGGATCCGGCTGTCATGATGGCGCCCGCGGTGGGGGAACACTCGCCCCGATAGCTCAGCTGGATAGAGCGACTCCCTCCTAAGGAGTAGGCCCCAGGTTCGAATCCTGGTCGGGGCATCGGCCGCTCGGGCCCGGCTCAGCGGTCAGGGCGCTCCGGGTACACGTCGTCGATCGTCGTCAGCGCGACGTACGGTGCGCTCGCCGCCTCCTCGATGCGCTCGGCGCCACCGGCCAGCCGGTCGAGCACGCTCACGACGCCGCAGATCTCGTGGCCCGCCTCGAGCAGCGCCTCGATCGCGACGATCGTCGAGCCACCCGTGCTGACGACGTCCTCGACGACGAGGCAGCGGTCCTCGGGCTCGAGCAGCGGTCCCTCGATGCGCCGCGACAGGCCATGGCGCTTGGCCTCCTTGCGAATGAAGAAGCCCTTGACGCCGGCGCCGCCGGCGAGCGCCGCGCACGTCACCGCGTCGGCCCCCATCGTCAGGCCGCCGACCGCGGTCGCGCCCCACTCGTCGGCGCGGGCGGCGAGCAGCTCGCCGAGCGCGAGGAACCCCACCGGAAGCAGGAGCGCGCGCTTGGCGTCGACGTAGTACTGCGCGGTCGCACCGCTCGTCAGCGTCACCTCGCCGACGACGAGCGCGTGCGCACGCAGCTCCTCGACCAAACGTCCAAGCGCCTCCATCGGTGGCGTACCTTAGAGCCGTGCTCGAACGCCCACTGCGTTACCTCGCAATCCTGCTCAGCACGATCATCGCGCTTGGTTTCATCCTGTTCGTGGTCACCGACTCCGGGCGGGCGTCCCACCAGCAGGTCGCGCGGGTCAACGACTTCGCGGCCACGACCCCCACGCCGGCCGGCGAGCGGGCGCGCGAGAAGCGCAACGGCCAAGTCCACGAGTACATCGACGACGCCAACGACATCCTGCTCAAGCCGTTCTCCGGGGTGGTCAGCTCGGACAGCCGTTGGGTGGAGCGCGGCGTCCCGACGCTCCTCGGCCTGCTCGTCTACGGGTTCCTGCTGGGCTACCTGGCGAGGTTCGCCCGCGGCCACGGCTGACGGCAGGCATCGCTGCAGTTCGTGAACCGCGCGACTACGGATACACGTCGATCGGGGTGCCGATCCGGATCCAGTTGAAGAGGCTGCGGGCATCGGGGATCGGGACGCGCAGGCAGCCGTGGCTCGCCGCGAAGACGGGGACCGACGGGTAGCCGTGCGTGGCGTAGCCGCGGATGAAGTACGACGAGTCCACCATCCCCTTCGCGTTCGTGCCCGGCGTCTTGCTGTAGACGCGGAAGGAGCCGGTGACGGTGGGGGTGCTCGGCTTGCCCGACGAGATCGGGTAGATGCGCTCGACCCGGCCGCCGGAGCTGACGAGCACGAGCACCTGCCGCGAGAGGTCCGCCTCCTCGTGGCGGCCGTGACTCGGGAAGCGGACCTTGAAGCGCCCGCCGCCCCTGGCGACCCGCCGCATGACCTGCTGGCTCGCCGAGGTCGTCCGGGCCATGCCCGTGACCTTGCGGAACGCGAGCACCGCGCGCCCGGTGCGCGCGTCGTATGACCCGCGGCGGCCGACGACGTAGCCGAGAGCGTCGAGGCGGCCCTGCAGAGCGCGGACCGAGTTGCGCCCGCTGCCGGGGCCGACGCGTCGCGGCAGGATGTCGACGGACCTCGCCGCTGCCGCGAAGCCGCCGAGAGCCGCCGATGCGAAATGCTCGGCACGCACGACGATCCGGCCCGCCTGCTTGGGCTTATAGCCGATGACGAAGGACCCGCCGCCGCCGGGGCTCGGCAGCAGCTTGACCGCCTGGATGTGGATCTTGCGCTTGCCGCGGTAGACGCGCACGACGACCTTCTCCTCCGCCGCATAGGCGCTGACGCGCCCGCGGATGCGGATCCGGTCGCGGACAAGCGCGACGCGGCGCTTGCCTCCGACCCGTTCGACGGCGAGCGACATGGTGACTCCGGGCGCCGCCGCGGGCGCTGCCGCCCGCGGGGTCGCCGCTGTCTGTGCCGATGCCGTACCGCCGCCCACGGCAACGAGAGCCGCGGTCGCGAGGAGGATCAGCCGGACGACCGTGCGATGCATCCGCGGAAATATGCCAGGCGGAGGCGACGAACGCCCAGCCTGCCTCTTCTCGGCACCGTGCCGCTCAGCCGGCGGTGGCCCGCGCGGGCTCGCTCGCCGGGCGCCTGCCGCCGGGTCCCGACCCAAGCGCCAGGCGGATCGCGCCGGCCGCCCCGAGCGCCACGAGGCCCGCGGCGGCCATCGCGCCCAGCACCTCCCCGCCCGACCAGTGCTCGCCCACGCCGAACGCCAGCGCGTTGTTGAACGCGTGCAGGACGATGCACGGAAACAGCGAGCCGCTCCAGTGGTAGAGCAGGCACAGCACCACGCCGAAGAACGCGAGCGGCATGAGCTGGCTGGCCGGCGCCGAGCCGAGATGGATCGCCCCGAAGACAAGCCCGGTGATGAGCGCGGCGGGCCACGGGCCGCGCCAGTTGCGCAGCGCGCCGAAGAAGAACCCCCGGAAGAAGAGCTCCTCGCCGACCGGGGCCACGACCGTGACGAGCAGCGTGACCGCGACGAGGTTCAGTGTGGAGTCCTTGACGCCCAGGCGTTCTGGCAGATCGCTGGTGTCGCTGCCGCCGATGATCGCCGACCAGATGACGGCAAAGGCGAAGAACGCGACCCAGACCCCGAGCAGCAGGCCGACGGTGCGCTTGAGGTCCCGCGGCGGGCGCAGCCCGAAATCGTCCGCGCGCGGGCGCGACACGGTGCGCGCGAAGAAGAACGCCGCGCCGAAGAGGGCCATGTTCTGAACGACGGTCAGGGCGATGTCCACACCGGCCGGCGTGTGCTTGACGTCCGCGCCCGCGGCCGCGGCGACGAGGCCCACGATGACGCTCACGACAACCGTCGTGGCGAAGCCGGACAGGAGCGCGACCCACGCCGTCCACGGCCGCCAGCCGCGCATGCCGCGCGGCCTGCGCCCAGGCAGCGCGGGCCCACCGTCGGGTGGTGGTCCGGCGGGGGGCGAGCCGGAAGGCGGGGCGATGCTCACGGACGCCTGAGGTTACGCAGCGAGCGCCGCCAGCTCGTCCAGTGACGCGATGACCGCGACGCCCGCGGGCACGACGGCGGGGGCGCCGTCGCGCGCGACGAGCACGGGGCGCAGTCCGGCCGCGCGCGCGCCGGCCACGTCGCTGTCCACCGAGTCGCCCGCGTGCAGCCCGCCCTGCGCCGAGCAGCCCGCGAGCTCGAGCGCGCGGCGGAAGATCTCGGGATCCGGCTTGGCGGCGCCGACCTCGGCCGAGCTGAGCGCCCCGTCGACGAGCTCGCACAGGCCGGTGCGCTCGAGCATCTCGTGCAGCGAGATGTCCCAGTTGGACACGACGACGAGCCGGCGGCCGGCCGCCCGCAGCGCCACCAAGGCCGCGTGCACCTCCGGGTACGGCTCGAAGCGCAGCGCCGCGAGCAGCGCCTCGAGGACGACCGCCTGCGACATGTCGCCGAGGTCGGCCCCGGCGCGCTCGAGCGCCTCGCGCAGGACGGCGGCGCAGCGCTCGCGCAACAGCGCGAGCGACGCCGCGTCCGCGCCGACGTCGAGGTGCGCGCGGTAGTAGGCGATCTCCTCGACGATCGCCGCCCCCGCCTGGCGCTCGCTCACGTCCGCGCCGCGCGCCTGAAACTCGGCCGCGAGCAGCGGCGCGGGCTGGCGCAGCTCGACGAGCGTGCCCAGCGCATCCAGCGTGACTACGCCACGAAATGCCACGTCGCGAAGATCCCGGTGTAGACGGCAAGTCCCGCGGCGAAGGCGGCGAGCACGAGCCGCTCGCGCCAGACGCGACCGGTCATCCACACCGCCAGCCAGATCGCCAGCGGAAACAGGACGGCGAGGAAGCGCGGCAGCGACATGAGCGGCTGCGGGCCGACCGGATAGGA
>JAWVGM010000201.1:0-12602 GCA_033855075.1 Solirubrobacteraceae bacterium
TCGGACTTCCACGCGAAGGAGGCCATCGCGCAGACCGGCGTCACCGGTCGCGCGCTGCAGCAGCTCACGCCGATCGTGCGGCGCCTCGCCCAGCTCTTCGTCGACAACGACATGGTGCTGGCGGAGATCAACCCGCTGTGCGAGATGCACGACGGGTCTTTCGTCGCGCTCGACGCGCACATGGACATGGAGAACGAGGCGCGCGGGCGCCACAAGGCGCTGCTCGCCGACCTCGGCGTCGGCAACGAAGAGACACGCCTCGCGCGCGAGCCGACGCCGTTTGAGCTCGCCGGCGAGGAGGTCGACGCCACCGACCATCGCGGCGTGGCGGGCAACGTCACCGAGTTCGACGGCAACATCGGCCTCGTCATCGGCGCTGGCGGCGGCTCGCTGACGCTCTTCGACGCGGTCCGGGCGCACGGCGGCGAGCCGGCCAACTACTGCGAGATAGGCGGCAACCCGTCGGTGGCAAAGGCGTGCGGTCTGGCGAAGCTCGTGCTCCAGAAGCCGGGCGTCGACAAGATCGCGGTGATGATGTCGATCGTCTCCAACACGCGCGTGGACATCGTCGCGCGCGGCGTCATCAAGGCCTGCCTGGAGCTCGACATGGACCCGGCCGAGAAGATCGCGATCTTCCGCATCCCGGGCGCTTGGGAGGAGGAGGGCTTCAAGATCCTCGAGAAGTACGGCATCGACTACGCCGACCGCTCTGTCTCGATGCACGAGGCGGCGCGCCGCGCGGTCGAGAAGATCGCCGGGCCAGGGGCCGTCGAGGCCGCGCGATGAGCATCCTGATTGGGTCGAACACGACCTTCATCGTCCAGGGCATCACAGGCCGCGAGGCGGTCAACCTCACCCGCGAGTGCCTCGACTACGGCACCGGCGCGAAGATCGTCGGCGGCGTCACGCCCGGCCGCCTGGGCCGCGACGTCCACGGCGTGCCGGTCTACGACACGGTCGCCCAGGCCGTCGAGGCGCACGGCGGGCCGATCGACGGCTCGGTCGTCACCGTCCCCCCCGCCTTTACGAAGGACGCCGTGTTCGAGGCGATCGAGAACGGCGTCGAGCTCATCGTCATCGTCACCGAGCGCATCCCGCGCCGCGACGTCGCCGAGATGGTCGAGCTCGCGCACGCGCGCGGCGCGCGCATCATCGGTCCCAACTGCCTCGGGATCATCGTTCCGGACGTCATCAAGATGGGCGGCATCGGCGGCCCTGCGATGAACGCCGCGCAGGCGTATTCCCCGGGGCCGATCGGCGTCATCAGCCGCTCGGGCGGCATGACCACGGAGATGTCCTCGACGCTCAGCGCGGCCGGGCTCGGCCAGTCGACCGCGGTGTCGATCGGCGGCGACGCGATCATCGGCTCAACGTACGCCGAGCTCATGCCGCTCTTCGAGGCCGACAAGCAGACCGAGGGGATCGTCATCTACACCGAGCCAGGCGGGCGCATGGAGGCCGAGCTCGCGGCGTGGGTGATCGAGCACAACTGCAACATGCCGATCGTCGCGTTCATGGCCGGTCGCTTCATGGACGAGATGCCGGGCATGAGCTTCGGCCACGCCGGCACGATCGTCGAAGGTAAGGAGGACACCGCGGCCGAGAAGATCGCGCGCCTCGCCGACGCCGGGATCACGGTCGCCGAGGAGATCTCCGAGATCCCGGACATCATGAAGGAGAAGCTCCCCTCGCACGTGCAGCACATGCAACCTCCGGGTCTCGGCATCCCGGCATGGACGAGGGGCGGTTCGGCGTGAGGAGCGACGGGATCTTCATCGGCATCGAGGTCAAGGACGAGGCGCTGGAGCGTGAGCCGGGGCTCGCGGGACACCTCACCCAGGTATGCCCGGTCGACATCTATCGCGAGCCCAGGCCCGGCAAGCTCGAGATCGTCGCCGAGAACGTCGACGAGTGCGTGTTGTGCAAGTTGTGCCTCTACGCTGCGCACCTCGATGTCGAGGGCGACGCGGTGCGCGTCATGAAGCTCTACGACGGCGGCGCGACGCTCGACTAGTCAGACGAGCGAGCTCACCCGGGCCGGCGCCACGCTGCGCGGCCTGCCCCGGTGCACGAGCGCCACGACGAACGCATCGACGACGTCGGGATCGAACTGGCTGCCCGAACCGTCGAGCAGGCGGCGGACCGACTCCGCCTCGGGGAGCGCGTCGCGATACGGCCGGTCCGTCGTCATCGCGCTGTAGGCGTCGGCGACGCTCACGATCCGGCTGGCCAGCGGGATGTCCGTCCCGGCCCGGCAGTCGGGATACCCGGCGCCGTTGAACCATTCGTGCGAGCAGCGCACGACCTCGCCGACATCGCTCAGCGCCCCGCCGATGCGGTCGAGCATCTGCTGACCGACGATCGTGTGCGAGCGGACCACGGCCCACTCGGACTCGTCCAGCGGTCCTGGCTTGTTGATGATGTCCTTCGGGATCGCGACCTTGCCGACGTCGTGCAGCAGCGCACCAAGCTCGACGAGGCGCAGCTCGTCGTCGTCGAGCCTGAGCTCACGCGCGACCGCGACGGCGAGCGTGACGACGCTGCGGCTGTGCGCGCCGGTGTAGGCGTCGTCATCGCCGACGACGTCACCGAGCAGCAGCGCGGTGTTGCGGTAGGCGGAGCTCAGCTCGATCGCCTGGTCGATCCGCGCCCGGTGCTCGCGGGCGAAGTTCGCCATGAGCGCGCCGAGCGGCAGGACGAGGAGGAACGCGTAGGGCTGCCCGCGTGCCGCCAGCGCAGCCATCAGGCCGATCGCCGACAGCAGGACATCGATCCGCCAGACCGGCAGCATGACCCGCAGCTGGACCTGCGGGGCGACGCCGACGGTCAGGCGCTCGCCGATGGCTCCGGCTGCGTAGTCGACCGCGAACTGCGCGGCGAGCGCCAGCACGTAGATCGGCCAGTCGCCGAGGCTCGCCGCGCCGACATCCGCGAGCGTGAAGACGAGCGCGGGACCAAGGGCGTACCACGCGTTGCCGGGAGCGGCGAGGACCCGGCTGATGTGCAGGCGCCCGGATGCGATCGAGGGGGCGAGCGCGAGCGTCAGGCCCACGGCGACGAGCAGCGGGGCCCAGACGGGCGGCACGAGGAAGAGCATCGGAACGAAGACGAGCTGCGTGGGGTCGGTATAGCCCGAGCCGGCCTGAAACTCGATGCCCGAAAGCAGCGCGAAGGCGAGGACGAGCGCGATCGCGATACCGATCGCCGGGGTTCCCGCGCCCGAGGCGGCGATCGCGATCGCGCAAGCGACGGCGAACCCGGTTCCCAGCAATCCGTGCGCCAGCAGCTCGCGCCTGTCGACGCGCGCGCGCCACCGGACCGGCGCGGCCGCCAGGAGGCGCTCCTCGGACGGCGTGATCCGATGCGCCCTGCCAGGGCTCAGATGCTGGACGAACTCGCTCAGACGATCGTGGGCGATGACCACCGCAGCTTGTATCGACGGCCTGAACGTCCACCTTGAGTCAAGGACGCATGTCCTACACAGGGCGAGCAGCAACATGCCGAGACAAGTGGCAACACCGGCTTCACCGGAAGCCACGAGAGGAAGGGACCCTCCTTGCCCGTATCGCTTCGACGCTGCGTGCTGTCCACCGCTGTCATCGCCGCCGCAGGCCTGGCCATCAGCGCGGCGCCTGCGGCCGCGGGGCCGCTGTCGGACGCGGCCGCCCCGTGCAGCGAGCAGTCACTCGCGCAGCCGTTCCTGCCCTGGGCCGATCCGGCCTCGTACACGCTCGCTCCGGGCGGGACGATCGAGGGCGACGCGACCGCCATGTGGTCCATGAGCGGCGGAGCAGCCGCTGCCGCGGGCAACGAGCCGTTCTTCGTCAGCGACGGCGCCGACACGACGTCGCTGTCGCTGCCGGCCGGCAGCTCCTCGACGACCGGGGCGATGTGCGTCGGTGTTGAGCATCCGACGCTGCGGTTCATCGCCAAGCGGACCGGCGGCTCCACGCCCGGATCGCTCCGCGTCGATGTCCTCTACGAGGATCTGGCGGGCAACACGGACTCGATCGCGGTCGGCTCCGTCTCAGGGATGATGTCCGGCTGGCGCGCGAGCGCACCGATGCTCATCCTGGCCAACCTGCTGGCGCCGCTCCAGGGCGGACAGGCCGCGATCGCGCTGCGGTTCACACCGCAGGGGAACAGCAGCTGGGCGATCGACGACGTGTACGTCGACCCCTTCCGCCGCCACTAGCAAGATCCGGTCGCGGCGCCGCGCTCTGTTCCAGGAGCGCGGCGGCCCGAGGTGTTCGTCGCCGGACGGTGCAAGCGGCCGGTTTCGATACCAGCAGGTGTAGTAGACCGACAGGAAGTCGTCGCCCGCCGTGGAGTAACACGCGGACCGGCGAGGTCGCGAGGGCGGTGACGTAGCGGCCCGGCAACGAGTTGCCAGGCGGAGGTTGCGGCACGCGAGCTAGCGGCGCGCGCGCCGCGTCCGCTGGCGTTCCTCCTGCTTCTCCACGACGTGGACGATCAGCTTCATGATCTCGTTGACCCCGCTCGCCTTCGCCTGGCCGTACATGAAGGCCTCGCGCCAGTCGGCGATGTGCGCCTCCTTGGCCATGACGTTGAAGAACGCGCGCGGCATCTCGACGCGCACGCGTGCGTCCTCCGCGATCGCCTTCGTGACCTCGAGGTCATGGTCCTTGCCGCCCAGCTCCACGCGGTACATCTGAACGTCGCCGCGACCGCGCAGCTCGACGCCGACGATGAGCTTCAGCGGCGCGAGCGCCGGCACCTCATCGAGGAAACGCGCGACCGCGATCTCGATGAGCGTCTTGGCGTCCTCGGTCTTCTCCTGGGCTGGATCGGCCAAGGCGTGGAACTAGATCTTGTTGCGCTGCAGCAGCTTGCGGCCGATGACCATCCGCTGGATCTCCGACGTGCCCTCGCCGATGAGCAGCAGGGGGGCGTCGCGGTACAGGCGCTCGATCTCGTACTCCTTGGAGTAGCCGTAGCCGCCGTGGATGCGGAAGCACTCCTCGACGCAAAAGCGCCCGGCCTCGGAGGCGAAGAGCTTCGCCATGCCGGCCTCGAGCTCGGAGCTCTCCCCCGCGTCCTTCAGGCGCGCGGCCTTACGCGTCAGCAGGCGGGCGGCCTCGATCTGCGTCGCCATGTCGGCGAGCTTGAAGGTGATGACCTGGTGCTGGGCGATCGGCTTGCCAAACGCCTTGCGCTCCTGGGAGTAGCGCAGCGCCAGCTCGAGCGCGCGCTGGGCGATGCCCACGCCGCGAGCGGCGACGTTCGCGCGGCCGACCTCGAGCGCGTCCATCATCTGCTGGAAGCCGCGGTTCAGGCCGGCCTCCTCGCCGCCGAGGATGTTCTCCGCCGGGCACTTGTAGCCGTCGAACACGAGCTCGGTCGACTCGACGCCCTTGTAGCCCATCTTCTTCAGCGGCGGCGGAACCGTGAAGCCGGCGTACTCGCCGGTGTTCTCCGAGACGCCCGCCTCCTTCTCGGCGATGAAGCACGTCATGCCCTTGTAGGGCGGGTCGGCCTTGGGGTCGGTGCGCACGAGCGTGAAGACGATCTTCGAGCGCAGGCCGTTCGTGACCCACATCTTCTGGCCGTTGATCTCGTAGTTGCCGTCGTCGAGCTTCTTCGCGGTCGACTTGAGCGCCTGCACATCGGAGCCCATCTCCGGCTCGGAGAGGCTGAACGCCGCGCGCCATTCCCCGGTCGCCATCTCCGGGAGGTACTTCTGCTTCTGCTCCTCGGTGCCGAACTTCATGAGCAGGTAGGAGCCGATGAAGTGCGTGTTGATGATCCCGGAGATCGAGATCCAGCCGCGCGAGAGCTCCTCGACGATCATGCAGTACGTCGTGAGGTCGAGGCCCATCCCGCCGTACTCCTCGGGAATCGTGACCCCGAAGAGGCCCAGCTCCTTCATCTGATCGACGATGGGCTGCGGGAATTCGTCCTCGTGGTCGTAGTGCTCGGCGTTCGGCAGAATCTGCTCGTCGGCGAACTGGCGGACCATCGCGATGATGTCTCGCTGCTCGTCGGTGTACTCGCTGTACGTGGGGGCTACGGCCATGCGCGGTTGTTCTCCTCGACGGTGTCCTGATCTAGGGGCAGACTACCGAGGCGCAGCAGCTTTAGGCCGTAGGGTCCAGACCTACGATGGACGCATCGCAGAACGTGCTCGCGGCGCTGGAGTCGGCGATCCTGATCGACGACGATCCCGAGCGCGCGGTCGATCTGTTCCTCGAGGACGCCGGCGACGTGCTGTTCGATCTGCGCAGCGAGCACTCGTTGATGCAGGCCCGCATCGGGGACCGCTGGGAGCGTGCGTTCGACATCTACGAACTGTTCCGCGCGAGCTGTTTCGCGCTCGCCCAGCGCACCTGGGCGCCCGAGGAGGCGAGCACGCGCACCGATCTCGAGCGGCGCGTCGCGGTCCGGCTGCTCTTCGTGCGCGCGTACGTCACGGCCGGCGAGATCCTCGCCCTCGTACGGGCGGGCTTCGGGAACGGCGCGGTCGCGCGCTGGCGCACGATGCACGAGGTCGAGGTCCTGGCGACGCTCCTCGCCGCCGCCCAGGACGACACGGTCCGCCGCTACGGCGACTACCTGGCCTACGAGACGTGGCGCACGCTTGAGACCTACGAGCGCCATCACGAAGAGCTCGGCTGGGAGCCGCTGCCGCCCGAGGAGATGCAGGCGATCACCGAGCGCGGCCAGGACGTGCGGCGCGAGTACCGCGGCAGCCTCGCGCGCTCGAGCTATGAGTGGGCGCGGCGCGAGATCGCCGACGGGTTGCCCGAGCTCTCAGACGGCGAGATCGCCGTCGAGCTGCAGCACCTGGAGGAACACGTCGGGCTCACCGCGCGGCGGGCGCTGTACCAGCTCGCCAGCGACGCGGTGCACGCCGGCTGGAAGGCGGCCCGCGGCTACGAGCTGCTGCTCGAGCCCGACGAGCTCAGCGTCGGCTGGGAGACGCAGGCGACGCTCAGCTCGCTGAAGGCGACGCTCGACGCGTTCCTCGTGCTGCACGAGCTGGCGGTGCCGGAAGAAGTGGCCGGCGCGTTCGAGGAGCTCTTTCACCGCGCCCACGACGCCTTCGCCGGGCCGGACGAGTGAACTTCGCCGTCGAGGTCGTCGAGGCCGCTCCGGCGGATCGGCTCGCGCTTGTCGAGATCGCGCGCGACGGCGCTCGGCGCGAGTGGTCCTTCGGCGACGTGGCACGCGCGGCGCGGACGCTCGCCGCCGCGATGCATGACCGCGGCGTGCGGCGCGGCGACGTCGTCGTGACGCTCGTCGGAAACCAGCCCGACTGGGTGGCGACGATGGTCGCGTGTTTCCGGCAGGGCTTCGTCGTGCTGCCGTGCAACGAGCAGCTGCGCGCCGGGGACGTGCGCAAGCGCATCGAGATCTGCGAACCGGCGCTGTTCGTCTGCGACGAGCGCAACGCCGCGGTGCTGGAGCAGGCCGGCTGGGACGGGCCGACGATCTTCGCCCCCGGGGTGGCCGATCTGCCCGAGCACGAGCCGCCCCCGCCCGCCGATCTCGCCGCGCCGGACCCGTGCCTGATCACCTTCACGAGCGGGACGGCGGGCGAGCCCAAGGCGGTCATCCACGGGCAGCGCTACCTGGCCGGCCAGCGCGTGCAGGCTGAGCACTGGCTCGCGCCGGCGGCGGGCGAGCTCGTCTGGTGCACGGCGGCGAGCGGCTGGAGCAAGTCCGCGCGCAACGCGTTCATCGCGCCGTGGATCCGCGGTGCCGCGGCGCTGCTGCACGACGCGCGTTTCGAGCCCGCCGAGCGCTTGGAGCTGCTCGCGCGCGAGCGGGTCAACGTCCTGTGCATGGCACCGACCGAGTACCGCGTCATCGCCAAGCGCGCGACGCTGGCGCCGGTGCCGTCGCTGCGCGGGCTCGTCGCCGCGGGCGAGGCGCTGAACCCCGAGGTGCTGCGCGCCTGGGAGGAGGCGACCGGGCTGCAGATCCGCGACGGCTACGGCCAGACCGAGACCGGCCAGCTCACGGGCTCACCGCCCGGGGTCGCAGCGCGGCCGGGGTCGATGGGCCGCCCGCTGCCCGGCATGAAACTGTGGATCGACGGCGGCGAGCTCGTCGTCGACCCGGCGAGCGTGCCGACGTTCTTTCTCAACTACCGCGGCGACGCGCCGCCGTCGGGCGAGTGGCGCACCGGCGACCGGGTTGCCGAGGGCGAGGACGGCTTTCTGTTCTTCGAGGGACGCACCGACGACGTGATCATCTCGGCCGGCTACCGGATCGGGCCGTTCGAGGTGGAGTCCGCTCTGGTGACGCACGAGGCGGTCGTCGAGGCGGCCGTGGTGGCCGCGCCCGACGAGGAGCGCGGCTCGATCGTCCGCGCCGTCGTCGTGCTGCGCGACGGCTTCGCGCCGTCGCGCGATCTGGCCCGCGCGCTGCAGGACCACGTCAAGGAGCAGACCGCGCCGTACAAGTACCCGCGGGTCGTGGACTTTGTGGAGGAGCTGCCGAAGACGGCGAGCGGGAAGGTCAGGCGCGCGGCGCTTCGGGACGAACAGCATCGATAAAGGGATGCGGGATGGCTGCCGTGCCGGGCCGGTCGGCGTGCACAAGTGACCAACCGTGCCGCCGACCCGCGCGAGTGGTCACAAACCCACGCCATACGTGCATAAGTGACCAACCGTGCCGCCGACCCGCGCGAGTGGTCACAAACCCACGCCATATACCCGAGCAACCGACCACCCGCGGCTGGCGGGAAACGATCGGTCTCGTCGTCGGCCGAGGCGCTTCGCTCCCTCATCCCTTATCGCTGCTGTTTACGACGGCAGTGCCACCACCGCATCGATCTCCACCGTCGCCCCCTTCGGCAGCGCCGCGACACCGATGGCCACCCGCGCGGGCGGGTCGCCGTCCGAGAAGAACTCGGCGTAGGCCTCGTTGACCTCGGCGAACGCACTCAGATCCGTCATGTAGACGGTCATCCGCACCGCGTCGGCGAGGCTGGCTCCGGCCGCTGAACAGACCGCGATGAGGTTCTCCAAGCAGCGGCGCGCCTGGTCGGCGGGCGGGCCGTCGACGAGCTCCCCGGTCTCCGGGTCGAGCGGGATCTGGCCCGAGCAGAACAGCAGGTTCCCGGTGCGCACGGCGTGGCTGTAGGGACCGATGGCGGCAGGCGCCCCGAGGGCGGTCACGGGCTCGCGGTGATGGGACACAGCGTCAAGTTCTCCTCGGGCGAAGGTCGGGAAACATCCCGCTAGCGTCTACATCATGTCCAACGCCCTCGCCAGGGAGACCTCTCCCTACCTGCTCCAGCACCAGAACAACCCGGTCGACTGGCGCCCGTGGGGTGCGGAGGCGCTTGAGCGCGCGCGGGAGCGCAACCAGCCGCTGCTCGTGTCGATCGGCTACTCGGCGTGTCATTGGTGCCACGTCATGGAGCGCGAATGCTTCGAGAACGACGAGATCGCGCAGCTGATGAACGAGAGCTTCGTCTGCGTGAAGGTCGACCGCGAGGAACGCCCTGACGTCGACGCGATCTACATGGATGCCGCGCAGACGATGACCGGCCAGGGCGGCTGGCCGCTGAACGTCTTCATCACGCCCGATCAGGTCCCGTTCTACGTCGGCACATACTTCCCGCCGGTCGCCCGCGGCGGTATGCCGAGCTGGCCGCAGGTGCTCGGCGCCGTCTCGAAGGCATGGGAGCTCAACCGCGAAGAGATCGTCGCGCAGAGCCAGCCGCTCGCCGAGCGCCTCTCCGGCGGCGCCCGGCTTCAGCCGTCGAGCGTTCCGCTCGGCCCGCAGATCCTCGAGGACGCCGTCGCGCAGCTGAAGGAGAACTACGACTCCGTCAACGGCGGCTGGGGCGGCGCGCCGAAGTTCCCCGCGTCCTCGACGATGGAGTTCCTCATGCGCCGCGGCGAGACCTCGATGCCGCTGCACACGCTGCGCAGCATGGCCTCGGGCGGCATCTACGACCAGGTCGGCGGCGGCTTCGCGCGCTACTCGGTCGACGAGACGTGGACGATTCCGCACTTCGAGAAGATGCTCTACGACAACGCGCTGCTCGCCCGCGCGTACGTGCACGCGTGGCAGCTCTCGGGCGACGAGATCCTGCGCCGTACCGCCGTGGAGACGCTCGACTGGGTGCTGCGCGAGATGACCGGTCCCGAGGGCGCCTTCTACTCGGCCCTGGATGCGGACTCCGAAGGCGTGGAGGGCAAGTTCTACGTCTGGAGCCTCGACGAGCTGCGCGACGTGCTCGGCGGCGACGCCGACACGGCCATCGAGTGGTTCGGCGCGAACGAGCGCGGCAACTTCGAGGGCGCGAACAACCTCGAATCCCGCGGTCCCGAGCCCGAGCCCGAGCAGCGCGAGCGGATCCGCGCGACGCTGCTCGCCAAGCGCGCCGAGCGCGTGCGGCCCGGCCTCGACGACAAGCGGCTGACCGCCTGGAACGGCCTCATGATCACCGCGCTCGCCGACGCGGGAGCGGCGCTCGAGCGACCCGACTACATCGTGGCCGCGCAGCGCGCCGCGACGTTCGTGCTCGAGCAGATGCGCTCGCCGGCCGGCCACCTCCTGCGCACGTACAACGCCGGCGAGGCGAAGCTCAACGGCTATCTCGAGGACCACGCGTTCCTGCTCGAGGGGCTCATCACGCTCTACGAGGCGACCTTCGACCCGCGCTGGTTTCACGTCGCGCGCGAGCTCGCCGACGCGATGATCGAGCGCTTCGGCGATCCCGAGCAGGGCGGCTTCTTTCAGACGTCCTCCGATCACGAGGCGCTCGTCGCGCGCCGCAAGGAGATCGACGACGCGCCGATCCCGTCGGGCCAGTCGAGCGCCGCCTTCGGCCTGCTGCGGCTCGCCGCGCTCACCGGCGAGGCGCGCTACGAGGAGCAGGCGCTCGGCGTGCTGCGCCTCTTCGGCGACTTCCTGCGCCGCGCTCCGCTCGCCTTCGGCCACCTCCTGCAAGTGGTCGACTTCCACCTCGCCACCGTGCAGGAGGTCGCGCTCGTCGGGGAGGACACGACCGCGCTTCAGCGCGTCGTGCGCCGCACGTTTCGCCCGCACGTCGTGCTCGCCGGCGGCGACGGATCAGACGCCGCCGGCGTGCCGCTGCTCGAGGGCCGCACGCCAGCCAACGGCGACGCGGCCGCCTACGTCTGCGAGCGCTTCACGTGCCTGCAGCCGGTCACCGAGCCGGCGGAGCTCGAGGCGCTGCTGAGCGCAGCACGCTGATTTCCGGCGCGCCGCGTCGGTCCCGCCGCTGAGTCGTCGGCGGCCGATTGCTGGTAGGAGTACCGGCCTTGTCCTCCCTGCTGACCTTCGCTGCGAGCCGGCGAGCCAAGTGGTTGATCGCCCTCGTGTGGGTCGCTGCGATGGCCGCGATCCTCGCGGGCAACCTGCCCAAGAAGTTCATGGACGCCGAGAAGAACGAGTCCAGCTCGTTTCTCCCGGGCAACGCCGAGTCGACGCGGGCGCTGGAGAAGACCAAGCGACTGGAGGGCGGCGAGAAGGCCGCGATCGTGGTCGTCTATCACCGCGACGGCGGCCTCAAGATCACCGACCGCCGCCACATCAACAAGGATCGGGCGGAGCTCAACAAGCTCGGGCTGCCGCACACCTCGCGCTTCACGCTCCAGGTCAAGTCCAAGGACAAGACGACGGCGATCTACCAGGCGCAGATCACGATCAGCGGCGACTCGAAGCGCATCACCGACGTCGTCGACGCGATCCGCACGCGCGTGAGCGACCCGGGCGGCGGACTCGAGGTCAAGGTCACCGGCGCGGCGGGCTACTCGGCTGACGCGATCAAGGTCTTCAACAACATCGACGGCTCCCTGCTGCTCGCGGGCTTCGGGCTCGTGCTCGTCCTGCTCATCCTCATCTACCGCAGCCCGATCTTCTGGCTGATCCCGATCTTCGCTGTCGCGTTCGCCGAGCTCGCGACGCGCGGCATCGGCTACCTGCTCACCCAGGCCGGCGTGACGGTCAACGGTCAGTCCTCGGGCATCCTGTCGGTGCTCGTTCTGGGCGCCGGGACGGACTACGCGCTGTTGCTCGTCGCCCGCTACCGGGAGGAGCTGCGCAAGACCGAGGACAAGCACACGGCGATGAAGCGAGCGCTCGGCAGCGCGGGCCCGGCGATCTTCGCGTCGGGACTGACCGTGATCGCCGCACTGTTGTGCCTGACGCTCGCTGAGCTCAACGGCACCGCCGGCCTCGGCCCGATCGGCGCGATGGGCATCGCGGTGGCGATGATCGCGATGCTGACGCTGCTGCCCGCGCTGCTCGTCATCTTCGGGCGGCGCGCGTTCTGGCCGTTCATCCCGCGCATGGGCGGCGAGAGCAGCGACGAGACGCACGGCTTCTGGCGGCGCACGGGCGACAAGGTCGCCGCGCGACCGCGGCGCGTGGTGCTGGTGACCACCGTGCTGCTGCTCGTGATGTCCGCGGGCCTGGCGAACTTCAGCGACGGCCTGACGAGCGGCAACTCGTTCCGCGACGACGTCGAGTCCGTGGCGGGTCAGAAGCTCATCGAGCAGGGCTTCCCGGCGGGTACGAACGCGCCGACGGAGATCATCGTTCCCGACGCGCCGCGGGCCGACGCGGTGCGCGCCGCCGTCGCGCGGGTCCCGGGC
>JAWVGM010000202.1:0-12049 GCA_033855075.1 Solirubrobacteraceae bacterium
CGTTGCTCGCCCGCTCGCACGAGGCGATCGCGCAGGTCGGCTTCCTCGTCGGGCGACGGATCCCACTCCGCGACGCTCGGCAGCGCCTTGAGCGAGTCGAGGCCGAAGAGCCTGAGGAAGAGGTCGGTCGTGCGGTAGAGGATCGCGCCGAATTGCGAGCGCCCGGCCTCCTCGATGAACCCGCGCTCAACCAGGGTCGCCGTGGCGGAGTCGGCGGCGACGCCGCGGATCCGCGTGATCTCCGGCCGCGAGACCGGCTGCAGGTAGGCGACGATCGCGAGCGTCTCGGCCTGCG
The DNA here is from genome assembly GCA_033855075.1 of Solirubrobacteraceae bacterium. Lineage (GTDB taxonomy): Bacteria > Actinomycetota > Thermoleophilia > Solirubrobacterales > Solirubrobacteraceae > CADCVQ01. Next base: position 296 of record JAWVGM010000202.1, read on the forward strand.
CCGGCGTCAGCGGCGGCGTGCGCGGCTTGGCCAGCAGCCGGCGGGAGGCCTCCTCGGCGACGGGATCGGTGGCCAGCGTGAGCCCGCCCGCGACCCGCTTGAGCAACAGCCCGCGCTCGCCCGGAGCGTACGCGCGATCGAGTTCGGCGATCGCGTCGGCGAGCTCGTCGGCGTCGCAGTCCGCCGCCTCGACCAGGTCCTCGGGCGCGACGGGGTCGGGCGACAGGAACAACAGCGCCTCGACGATGCGAGCAAGCTCGGTCACGACGACGCCGCGGCCCGCTCGACGCGCGGGGCCCGCTGCGTCGGCGCGATCGTGATGTCGCCGAACGCCGTGTTCTGGGTCCACGTGGCCTCGCCCTGCTTGTAGAGCTCGAGCAGCGCGAACAGGGTCACGGCGACCGTGACGCGGTCCGCGCCCCGCACTGCCTCGTCGAACGAGCAGCCGCCCCCGCGCAGGAGCGTGCGCAGGTGCCCGAGCCGTTCGGCGACGGTCACGGTCGGGACCGTGAGATGGGCGATGCTCAGCTTCGGCGGCACGCGCAGCAGGTCGCCGATCGCCGATCCGAGCCGCGCCGGGTCGTAGACCGCGCCGGCCTCGGCGAGGTTCGCTCGGCGCAGCGCCGGCGGCAGCGGCGCCGACCGGTAGCGCACGCCGTGCTCGGCCTCCAGCCGCGCCTCGAGATGTTCCGCCGCGCGGCGGTAGCGGCGCGCTTCGAGCATCCGCGCGAGCAGCTCCTCGGCCGCCTCGCCGGGCTCGAGGTCGAGCTCGTCGTCCTCGGCGCGCGGCAGCATGAGCCGCGATTTGAGCTCGAGCAGCGCCGCGATGAGCACAAGGAACTCGGTCGCGACCTCGAGGTCGAGCTCGCCGCGGGACTCGAGGTGGTCCAGATACGCCAGCACGACCTCGGCGAGCTGGACCTCGAGCAGATCGATCTCCTCGCGCAGGACGAGCGTGAGGAGCAGATCGAACGGGCCCGAGAAGACCTCGAGGTCGAGTTCGAGCGAGGCGACGGTCACCTCGCGGAGGCTATCGGGGGGGTCCGACGCCCATCGCGTCGCGCACGTCGGCGAGCGTCTCGGACGAGATCGCGCGGGCCTTCTCGGCGCCGGCCTCGAGGATCCGCTCGAGTGCGCCCTCGTCGCCGCGGATCTGTTCGTAGCGCTCGCGGACCGGAGCGAGCTCCGCGGCGACGGCCTCGCCGACGGCGGTCTTCAGGTCGCCGTAGCCGCGCGCGTCGGCCATGTCCGCCTCGATCTGCGCCGGCGACACGCCGCGCGTGACGGCGAGGATCTCGATGAGGTTCGTCACGCCCGGCTTGTCCGGGTCGCGCACGATGCGCGGCGGATCATCGGAGTCGGTGACCGCCCGCTTGAACTTGCGCTTGATCGTGTCCGGATCGTCGAGCACGAGCACCGTGCCCTGCTCGCTGCCTCCGGTCGTCGACATCTTGCGCGTCGGCTCCTGCAGGTCGCGCACGCGCGCCCCGACCTCGGGGATCCGGTGCTCGGGCACGACGAGCAGGCCTTCGCCGAAGCGCGCATTGAAGCGCCGGGCGATATCGCGCATGAGCTCGAGGTGCTCGCGCTGGTCCTCCCCCACCGGCACCTCGTCGGCGCGGTAGGCGAGCACGTCGGCGGCCTGCAGCACCGGATAGAGCAGCAGCCCGGCCGACGCGAGCTCACGCTGGGCGGGGGACTTGTCGCGGAACTGATGCATGCGGTCGAGCTCACCCCGCGCCGTCACCGAGGTCAGCAGCCAGCACAGCTCGGTGTGCTGGCTCACGTCGCCCTGGCGAAAGAGGATGCAGCGCTCGGGGTCGAGGCCGGCTGCGATCAGGATCGCGGTCGTGTCGTACACGCGCTCGCGCAGCTCTGCCGGGTCGTACGGCAGGGTCGTGGCGTGCAGATCGACGATGCAGTAGATCGCCGGATTCCCGCGGTCCTGCCCGGCGACGTACTGCTGGATAGCGCCGATGTAGTTGCCCAGGTGCTTGCGCCCGGTCGGCTGGATGCCCGAGAAGATGGAGGCCACGGCGGCGCAGGCTACCGGCGGGGGCGTCGCGGAACAGGGACCCGGCCCCCCGCGAGGGGCGAATTCGGCGGTCGTGTCGCCTATCGGTCGGGATGGGACCGCTATTCGACACGATCGCCGAGCGGAGCGCCCAAACGCACGGCCGGGTCACCTACAAGCAGCTCATCACCGTGGGCGTGGGCGAGGAGCGCATCAAGCGCTGGCTGCGCGACGGGCGCCTGCGGCGCGTGCACCACGGCGTCTACGCCGTTGGGCACACGGCACCCTCGTGGTATGCGGACCTCATGGCCGCCGTCCTTGCCTGCGGAGACGAAGCGCGCGCGAGTCACGCCTCCGCCGGGCACCTCGCCGGCATCCTCAAACACCCCCCACCCCGACACCACGTCACCGTCCCCACGACCGCCGGTCGCGCCCGCCCCAGCATCATCATCCACCGCGTCCGGCATCTGCACCCGCTCGATGCCCAGACCTGGCACGGCATCCCAGCGACCTCCGTTCCACGGATCCTGCTCGACCTCGCACCCCGGCTCACCGACGCCAACCTCACCCGCGCCTGCCACGAAGCCTGGATCCACCACCGCACGAGCCCCCACCACATCGAAGCCTGCATCGCCCGCAACCCACACAAACCCCGCGCCGCCAAACTCCGCCACGCCATCGGCGCCGACGTTACCCTCAGCATCCTCGAGGACGGCTTCCTCGCCCTCCTCAAACGCCACAACCTCCCGCTCCCACGCACCAACATCGACCACGCAGGCGACAAAGTCGACTGCCGCTGGCCCGAACACAACCTCACCATCGAACTGCTCAGCTACACGTACCACGCCACCCGCCACGCCTTCGAAACCGACATCGCCCGGCGGCGGCGCTCCAACCACATCGCCTACACCTACGGCGACATCCACGAACGCGGCACCCAGACAGCCGCCGAGATCGCGAAGTTCCTCGATCGTCCCCCTACGGCGCGGTGACCGCCGTGTTCAGGTTCACGCGGCCGAACCCGAACTGCGAGTCGCGGCCGGCCGGGCCGAGGTCGTCGGCCGTCCGGTCAAGCCGGGTGCGCCACGCCGGCGGGCCGCCCGAGGTGCGCGCGGCGATGATCGCCGCGACGCCCGCGGCGTGCGGGGTCGCCATCGAGGTGCCGGAGATCACCTTGTAGGTGCTCCCCATCCACGTCGAGAGGATGTCCACGCCCGGCGCCGCAACCTCCACGTCGGAGTTGAACGTCGAGAACGAGGCGCGCGCGCCCCTGCGGTCGACCGCCGCGACCGACACGACCTGGGAGTAGCCGGCGGGATAGGAGATCGTCGAGTCACCGGAGTTGCCGGCGGCGGCGATCAGCAGGGAGCCGTTGGCGGTGGCGGCGGCCACGGCGTTCTGCAGCGTGGTCGAACCGCTGCCGCCGAGCGACATCGAGATGATCTTCGCCCCGTGCTGGTTGAGGTAGGTGATGCAGTTCGCGATACCGGCCACGGTGCCCGAGCCGCTCGAGTCAAGCGCCTTGCACATCGAGATCGGCGAGTTGAACGCGACGCCCGTGACGCCGATGTTGTTGTTGGCCTTCGCGCCGATGGTGCCCGACACGTGGGTGCCGTGACCGTTGTCGTCGGCGCATTTGCCGGCGACGATCGTGGGATCCGCGAACAGCGTGATGACGACGAGGTTGACGCCGAACGAGTTCACGCCGGCACAGTCTGCGAGCTTGCCGCTCAAGTCCGGGTGGTCGGCCTGGATGCCGGTGTCGACGATGCCGACCTTCGCCCCGCCGGTCGCCGGAAACGCGCCCAGCCCCGCAGCCGTCCAGCCCTCCGGCGCGTCGATGTCGGCGTCGGCGAGCCCACCGTCCTGCCCGGTGTTGTTGAGCCCGTAGAGCTCGGGATAGCGCGGGTCGGCCGGGGTCGCGGTGGAGCGATAGATGAAGTTGGGCTCCGCGTAGAGCACCGCCGGCGACGCGTTCAGGCGCGCCGCCACGGTCTTCGGGTCCCCGTTGACGTAGACGAGCCGGGCGGCGAAGCCCGTGATCGTGCCGAGCGTCTTGACGACGCCGGCGGCCGCGGCCGTGTCGAGGCGCTCGCGCCCGGACGCGCTGTCGGCGTACTTGACGATGACCGTGTGCTTGTCGTACGGCGCGTCAGCGGCGAGCGCCGCAGGCGCCGTTGCCAGCACCGCCCCGCCGGCGACGATCGCGACGATCGCCCTCGTTACCCGTCCCATCGCACTTCCCCCTGAGCCTTGACGTGATCCCGCGGCAGCCTACCGACAGCTCCATGGCCGTCAAACTCAACCGCACCGCCTACGACCACGCCAAGCACCTCATCGAGGACGGCAGGTTCGTCTTCGACGACCGCGACGCCTGGAGCGAGCACCGCCCGTCCGCCCAGCAGGAGAACGACTATCTGTCAGAGCACGGCGAGGTGGAGTACGCCCGCTGGTACCTCGGCATCGACGACGAGGCCGGGCCCGGGACGAAGGGCCGCCACAAGTTCCCCTACGGCGACTTCGAGGCCGTCCACCGCTGTGGCGTGATCAGCGCCGAGTCGCGCGCGGCGCAGAACGACTACGCCGACATCCAGACCGCCTGTGCGCACCTGCACGGGATGCTCGAGGGCGCCCACACGGCGGCGAGTAAGGGCTAGGCCGGGAGTGTCTGGCGCACGCGCGGGCGCTTGGCCGCGCCCGCCTCGTCGAGCCGCCGCACGGGCGTCGTGTACGGCGCGTTGCGAGCGATCTCTGGATCCTCGGCCGCCTCGGACACGATCGCCGCGACCGCGTCGGCGAAGGCGTCAAGCGTCTCGCGCGTCTCCGTCTCGGTCGGCTCGATGAGCAGCGCCTCGTCGACGACGAGCGGGAAGTAGACCGTCGGCGGGTGCATGCCGTGGTCGAGCAGCCGCTTGGCGAGGTCGAGCGTGCGGATCCCGAGCTCCTTCTTCATCGGCGCCCCCGTGAGCACGAACTCGTGCATGCAGCGCTCGCCGAAGGCGAGCGGAAGGTGGTCGCCGACCTTCTCGCGCAGCCGCGCAAGGAGGTAGTTGGCGTTGAGGACCGACACCTCGCTGACGTCCTTCAGCCCCTCCGCGCCGAGCGAGCGGATGTACGCGTACGTGCGCACGAACACACCGTAATTTCCCTGGAAACCGCGGAGTTTCCCGATCGACTTCGGGCGCTCGTAATCGAGGTCGAAGCGCGCGCTGGTCGAGCCATTCGACGACGCTCTGCGAACGACCTGCGGCCGTGGCAGGAAGGGCTCGATGCGCTCTGAGACGGCGATCGGGCCGGCGCCCGGGCCGCCGCCGCCGTGCGGCTGCGTGAACGTCTTGTGCAGGTTGAAGTGGACGATGTCGAAACCCATGTCGCCGGGCCGCGAGTAGCCCATGATCGCGTTGAGGTTCGCTCCGTCGTAGTAGAGCGTCGCGCCCGCGCCGTGGACGATCTTCGCCATCTCCTCGATGTTCGGATCGAAGATCCCGAGCGTGCTCGGGTTCGTGAGCATGAGGCAGGCGACCGTCTCGTCGGTCTTCGCGCGCAGGTCGTCGAGGTCGACGCCACCCGCCGCGTCGAGCGCGACCTTCACGACCTCGTAGCCGGCCATCGTCACCGTGGCCGGGTTCGTGCCGTGCGCACTGTCGGGCGTGAGCACCTTCGTGCGCTCCTCGCCGCGATCGGCGTGGTAGGCGCGGGTGAGCAGGACGCCGGCGAGCTCGCCGTGCGAGCCGGCCGACGGCTGCAGCGAGACGTAGGGCAGCCCTGCGATCTCAGAGAGCGCGCCCTGAAGGTTCCACATGAGCTCCAGCGCGCCCTGCGCGCGGCGCGGGTCCTGGAGCGGGTGCAGGCGCGCGTGGCCCGGGAGCGCCGCGACGCGCTCGTGCAGCCGCGGGTTGTGCTTCATCGTGCACGAACCGAGCGGATAGAAGCCCGAGTCCAGGTCGAAGTTGCGCTTTGACAGATTGACGTAGTGGCGCACGATCTCGGGCTCGGAGGCCTCGGGCAGCTGCGGCGGCTGCTCACGGCGCGCGCCCTTGGGGATGAGGCCGTCGACGTGGGGCACGTCGAGCTCGGGAGCGACGAACGCCCGCCGCCCCGGGGCGCCCTTCTCGAAGATCGTCGTCGCGCGCTCACGCTGCTGGGGCGTCGAGCCACCGTCCAGGGCGCTCATGCGGTCACCTCCGCGGCCGAGCGCTCCGCGGCGACGGCCTCGCCGAGGACCTCGGCCAGGCGATCGATGTCCGCGCGCGAGCGCTGCTCGGTGATCGCCACGAGCAGCCCGTCGGCGAACTCGTCGTAGGACCGTCCCAGCGCGAAGCCGGCGTTGACCCCCGCCGCGGCGCAGCGGTCCAGCACACGGGAAACCGAATCCCGCCCACCCACGTCGAGGCGCAGCGCGAACTCGCGCACGACCGGCCGGTCGTGCAGCTTCTCCACCCCGTCCAGCGCGGCGAGCGTCTCGCGCGCGTAGTGCGTGCGCTGGAGCATGAGCTCGCCGATGTCGACGATCCCCTGCCGGCCGAGCCAGCTCAGGTAGACGACGCCGCCCAGCGCGTTGAGCGCCTGCGACGTGCAGATGTTCGACGTCGCCTTCTCGCGGCGGATGTGCTGCTCGCGCGTCTGCAGCGTGAGCACGAACCCACGCCGGTCGTCGGCGTCGGTCGTCTCGCCCGCGATGCGGCCGGGCATCCTGCGCAGGTGCGCCTCGGTCGCGGCAAAGAAGCCGAACGACGGGCCACCGAAATCGAGGCGGTTGCCGAGGGTCTGGCCTTCGCCGACGACGACGTCGGCGCCCTGATGGCCGGGCGCCTCGAGCACGCCCAGCGTCAACGGGTCTGCGGCGCAGACGACGAGCGCTCCGTGCTCGTGCGCGGCGCCGGCGATCGCTGCGACGTCCTCGATCGCCCCGAGGAAGTTCGGCTGCTGAAGGATCACCGCGCTGACGTCGTCGTCGAGCGCAGCGCGCAGGGCATCGAGATCGGTCACCCCGTCGTCGAGGCCGATCTCGTCGACGGTCATGCCGTAGCCGACGGCGAGCGTGTCGAGCGTCTCCCGGCTGTCGGGGTGCACGCCGCGGCTGATGACCACCCGCGAGCGCTTGTTGGCGAGCTTGGCGAGGTACGCGGCGGCGCCGACGGCGCTCGGCCCCTCGTAGAGCGACGCGTTGGACACCGGCAGCCCCGTCAGCTCCGAGATCGCGGTCTGGTACTCGAACATGACCTGCAGCCCGCCCTGGCTGACCTCCGGCTGGTAGGGCGTGTAGGGCGTGAGGAACTCCGAACGCGACATGAGCATGTCGATGATCGCGGGCACGTAGTGGTCGTACATCCCGGCGCCGAGGAACGTGATCTCGTCCTCGGCGGACACGTTGCGCGACGCGAGCTCGCGCAGCTCGGCGTAGACCGCCTGCTCGGGGAGGCCGGGCGGCAGGTCGATCGCGCCGTCGAGACGCACGCCCGCGGGGATGGAATCGAACAGCTGCTCCACCGACTCGACGCCGATCGCGTCGAGCATGAGCTCGAGGTCGTCGGCTGTGATCGCCGTGTAGCCGCTCAACTCAGGCTGCTCGTGTAGGCATCGGAGTCCAGCAGGGCGTCCTGCTCGCCGGGATCGGAGAGTTTGACCTTGACCATCCACCCCGCGCCGTAGGGATCCTCGTTGATCGCGTCGGGTGAGTCGGCCAGCGCCGTGTTGACCTCGACGATCTCGCCCGACAGCGGCGCGATGACGTCCGAGACGGCCTTGACGGACTCGACCTCGGCGTAGAACTCGTTTGCCGACACCGACGAGCCCACCTCGGGCGGATCGAAGAACACGACCTCGCCCAGCGCGTCCTGCGCGAACCACGTGATCCCGAACGTCCCGACGTCGGGGTGGGTGGGATCGATCTGGACCCAGTCGTGCTCGGGGTGGTACTTCCGGTCCTCCGGGTAGCTGGCCTCAGCCATCGGTCTCCTTGTCGTACAGGGGCTTGGTGGCGACGACCGCCTCACGGTGCTTCCCACGGACGTCGATGTCGAACGTCTCGCCGACCGTGGCCCGCTCGGCCGGCAGGTAGCCCATGCCGATGCCGATGCCGAGGCACGGCGACATGGTGCCGCTCGTGACCTCGCCGCCGCCGACGACCTGGTTGCCCTGCCGTGCGATGCCCGAGCCCGTGAGCTTGAACGGGACGAGCTTCTCGCTCGGGCCGGCCTGGCGAACCGCGCGCACGGCCTCGGCGCCGACGAAGCCCGTGTCCTCCTTGCAGGCCCAGCCCAGCCCGGCCTCGATCGGGCCGCGGTCGACCATGAGGTCGTTGCCGTAGAGGTGAAAGCAGACCTCGAGGCGCAGCGTGTCGCGTGCGGCCAGGCCGCACGGGGCGGCCCCACGGCGCACGATCTCCTCCCATAGCTTGGGCGCGTCGTCGGGATCGGCCAGCAGCTCGACCCCGTCCTCGCCGGTGTAGCCGGTGCCGCAGACGAGCACGCTGTGGCCGCGGATGATGCGCCGGCCGGTGGTCATGCGGTCGGGCAGCGGGCTGTCGGAGATCGCCTGGACGATCTCCCGCGCGCGCGGGCCCTGCACGGCCAGCATCGCGTAGGAATCGTGAGCGTCGACGAGGTCGATGTCGAAGCCGTCCGCGTGATCGCGCAACCAGGCGACGTCGGAGTCGTGGTTGGCGGCGTTGGTGACCGTGAGGAAGCTCTCGGGCGCGATCCGGTAGGTGAAGAGGTCATCGAGGACGCCGCCCTCCTCGTTGCACAGCAGCGCGTACTGCGCGCCTCCCACAGCGAGCCTGGAGACGTCGTTCGTGAGCAGGTGCTGCAGGAAGGCCTCGGCGTCGGGCCCCGAGACTTCGACCTCGCCCATGTGCGAGACATCGAAGATGCCCGCCTTGGTGCGCACCGCGACGTGCTCGGCGCGGATGCCGTCCCCGTACTGGACCGGCATCTCCCACCCCGCGAACGGCACGATATTCGCCCCGGCCTGCCGGTGACATTCGAACAGCGGCGTACGCTTGAGCGTAGGAGACGTCACCGCTTTGAGGCTAGCGAAGGGTCCGGTTCTACGCCGATTTCTTGCGCCGCCGCAGCGCCTGCTCGAACGTGGCGATGAGCGCGAAGCGCTCGTCGAGCGTGCCGAGCAGCTTGAGCATCGAGCCCTCCGAGCGCAGCGGGTTGGACAGCAGCGTGTCCGAGCGCACGACGTCGGCGAAGCCGACCTCCGGCTCGGGACGCTCGGCGCCCTCCGGCGTGAAGAAGCGCACGCCCACCTGCTTCATGACCTTGATGCACTCGTGGGCCATGAGGCTGTAGCCGACCGTCGTCGGATGCACTCCGTCGAGGGCGACGATGCCGCCCGCCTCGATGCCGTTGGGGCCGGACCGCAGGAACTCGGTCGTCGGCGTGAAGCCGAGCGCGTCGGTGAGCGCCTGCGGCATCTCGTAGGGCGTCCACCAGTCCGGCTGGGCCTCGGGCTGCTCGAAGTAGCGCCGCGTCGCCATCCGGTCCAGCACGCCCGAGAAGTCGACGAGATGCCAGTCGTGGCCGGCCGTGCGCGCGTCGCGCACGGTCTGGACGATCGCCTCGTTGTACTGGTCAATCGCGCTGTCGACCGCGCGCGCCTGGTCGGAGGTGAGATGGGGGAACTTCGTCGGGTCGGCCATGAACGTCTGCTCGTCGACCCACGGGCGACCGTAGTAGTGGAAGTAGCGCGACGTGGGACCGAGCTTGCCGCCGAACCCGCGCGCGATCGGCGCGATCGTGACGTGCGGGATCGTCAGCCACAGCACGTGGCGCGCCCGGATGCGGGCGACGGCCTCGCTGACCGCGCGCAGCTCGGCGGCGAAGTGCGAAGGCCGCCAGACGGTGTAGGCGTCCTTCGCGCCGAGGTTCGCGTAGTCCAGGCGGCTCCAGTTCACGTCGAGCGTCAGCACCGTCGGCAGCGCGTTGTTGGAGCCGATGAAGACGATGAGCGTCTCGATGCCGTCGCTGTCGGGCATCTGAGAGCCGTCGGCGGCGAGCGACCCGGATGCACCGAGCTGGGCGGCCGCCTCCAGCGGCGTCAGCGCGCGACCGCCGCTGTCGCGTGCGGACTCGAGCACCCGCAGCGCAGCCAGCGGTCCGCTGTTCTGCGGCATGCCGGGCCACGGCTTGTCGCTGATCGGGACGAGCTCGTCATGGCACGTATCGGCGTCCCGCGACAGGACGTCGCGCAGGTCCCAGCCGTAGATCGCCAGGTTGTGGTTGAGGTCGGCGTCGCGCACGATGCGCGCGCCCGCTCCGCGCTCCCAGTAGTCCTCGTGCTCCTCGAGCAGGCGGCGCGCCGCGAGCACGATCGTGCCGGCGTCGGCGAGCGCGAGGTCGCCCCCGGTCTGCGCCTCCAGCCCGCGCAGCAGCCACTCGAGGTCGAGCGGCAGCCCGCCGGGCCCGTCGTAGCGCGGGTAGCGATAGTCCTTCCAGCCAAGCTCGCGAGCGATCATGGCCGGGTACGAGAGCTGCGTGTCGTCGACGGCGAAGTTCTTGAAGCCGTGCGTCAGCGAGTCGCCGACCGCCACGAGCCGGTGGCGCGGCGCTCCGGCGGGAGAGGTGGGCGCGATCGCAACGCCGAGCGTCGAGTCATCGACTGGCCGCCGCGCCTCGTTCGTGACGATGACCTCAGCCGGCGTGCCCTCTGCGACAACGGGACCCAGACCCCCCTCCATGGAGGCGACCGTACCGCGCGGGACGGCTCAGAGGGAAACGATTCGGTTCCGGCGGGGGCGGTTCACGAAACAGCAGCGATGAAGGAGTGAGGGAGCGACTCGCCATTGGCGGGACGCACGACGGGCCCGGCCGACGACGGATGTCAACTATGCAGCGCCATCCGCAGCCGTGAGGACAGACACCGCATCGCAGGGAGAGCGTTTCTACTCTGGACCTAGCGAGGAATCGTCGTCGGTGACGGTGACGGCCGGCGGGGGACAGTGCTTTAGCACGGACCCCGCAAGGCCGGTGCCGTCAGCGGCGGCGAGGCCGGCTAGCGATCGCGGAGAAAAGCGGGGATTTCGATCTCGTCATCCGAGATCTCCAGCGACGAGCGCTGCCCCGCGTCGATACGCGGACCGCGGTCTGACTGCTGGGCGCGGTCGCGGACGTCCTCGCGCGCCGTGCGGGGGCGCGCGCGGCCGTGGTCGAAGCCGGTTGCGATGACGGTGACGCGGACGTCGTCGCCCTGCGCCTCGTCGATCACGGCACCGAAGATGATGTTCGCGTTGCCCGCCGCGGCCTCGCGGACGATCTCGGCGGCCTCGTTGACCTCGAAGAGCCCGAGGTCCTTGCCGCCGGTCATGTTGAGCAGGATGCCGGTGGCGCCCTGGACGCTCTCCTCGATGAGCGGGCTGGAGATCGCCTGCCGCGCGGCCTCGGCGGCGCGGTTCTCGCCGTTGGAGGTACCGATGCCCATGAGCGCCGAGCCGGCGTCGGCCATGATCGTGCGCACGTCGGCGAAGTCGAGGTTGATGAGGCCGGGGATCGTGATGAGGTCCGTGATGCCCTGGACGCCCTGGCGCAGGACGTTGTCGGCCTCGCGGAAGGCGTCGATCATCGTCGTGCGGCGCTCGACGACCGAGAGCAGCTTCTCGTTCGGAATGACGATGAGCGTGTCGACGACCTCGCGCAGGCGCTCGATGCCCTCCTCGGCCTGGCGGGTGCGCTGGCTGCCCTCGAACTCGAACGGCTTCGTGACGACGCCGACGGTGAGCGCGCCGATCTCGT
>JAWVGM010000203.1:0-27308 GCA_033855075.1 Solirubrobacteraceae bacterium
GACCACCCCGGTCCTCCCAAGCTCGCTCTGCGCAAACGAGCCCAGGGTCCGCAGGCCACCGGACGACGCTCGGGTGGCCTAGTTTTCAACCGGCGCAGGTGGCCTAGTTTTCACCCGGCGCCGACACCTGCCACGCGACAGCCGGCCCGTGCCCGCCGTGGCGCCTGCATCCGCGCGGTCCAGCGTCACGTCACGTCGCGATCCAAGCGGACGGCCGAGCCCGGCGGACATTCTCGGTCTCCCCATCACGGGTGTATCGACAGCTGCGCGAACCGCCTGAAGCGAACGTTGGCGAGAACGGGAAACGCTGTTGCTTGAGCCTCGCGTTCTCAGGGAATTCCCAGAGTCCTCTTGGGGAGCGCTTACCGCGAGGGCCGATCGTTTGCGACATGCGGCAAGCCCTCGAGAAGCACGTCCACGTCGAGCGCGTGATGGGGACCGTCGTGACGTTCGACGTCCGCGACTCGCGGCCGCCCGGGGCGGCGCTCGCCGAAGCGGTGCGCTGGCTGCACGACGTCGACGCCGAATTCAGCACGTACCGGCCGGACAGCCCCGTCTGCCGGTTCGGCCGCGGCGAGCTCCCGCGCGGCGCCGCGAGCGATAGCCTGCGCTGGGTCGTCGATCGGTGTGCGCTGCTGCATCATGAGACGAGCGGCTTCTTCGACGCCTACGCGACCGGGCGCTTCGACCCGTCCGCGCTGGTCAAGGGCTGGGCGGTGCAGCGCGCCGCCGACGGCCTGCGCGCCGCGGGAGTCGATCGCTTCTGCATCACCGCGGGGGGCGACGTCGCCGCGCACGGTCGTTCGTGCCACCCACCGTGGCGGATCGGCGTTCGCCATCCGCATGACGCGCAGGCCATCGCAGGCGTCATCGAGGCGGATGGCGACGTCGCGGTCGCGACGTCGGGTCGCTACGAGCGCGGCGATCACATCGTCGACCCGAGGTCAGGACGCGCTGCGGCCGGGGTCCTTTCCGTGACCGTCGTCGGGCCGGATCTCGGTCTGGCCGACGCCTACGCCACCGCGGCTTTCGCGATGGGCCCCGACGGGGCCGAGTGGACCCTCGGCCTCGACGGCTACGAGGCCATGACCATCCTCGAGGACACACGTGTCCTGACGACTCCAGGCCTTCACACGGTGGCGGCATGAGCGACCGCTCGTCGCTGTGGCTGGTCGGCGACCCCGCGCCCGGCGGCGCTGACGCGCTCGCGCTGCCCGGCCGTGAGCGAGATGGCGCACCGCGGAGGGCGCGCCGGCGGCCGGCGCGCCAGCGGCCGGTCGTCGTGCAGGTCCTTGCGGCGCTTGCCGGAATCGGGCTGGGCATCACGATCGCCCTCGCGATCTCTGCGGAGAGCGCCGGGTCGCTGTCGGCTCCCGGTGGTGTGGCGACCGCCGTCGGCCGCGTCACCGGGTTGCTCGCGGCCTACGCGATGGTCATCGTCGTCCTGCTCGTCGCCCGCATCCCGCCGCTGGAACGCGCGATCGGCCAGGACCGGCTGGTGGCCTGGCACCGCAAACTCGGCCCGTGGCCGCTGTACCTCCTTGCGGGCCACGCCGTGTTCATCACCGTCGGCTACGCCCGGGCCGCCCATGACGGCGTGCTCCACCAGATCGGCCAGCTGCTGTGGACCTATTCGGGCATCCTGGCGGCAACGGTCGGGGCCATCCTGTTGATCGCCGCCGGAGTGACCTCGTACCGGCGGGCACGCCGGCGGATGGCGTACGAGACATGGTGGGCGGTGCACCTCTATACCTACCTGGCGCTCTTCTTCTCCTTCGCGCACCAGGTCGACACCGGAGCCTCGTTCGTGGGCCATCCCGTCGCCCGGATCTGGTGGACGGCGATGTGGGTCGGCACGCTCGCCACCGTGATCGCAGCGCGCATCGGCCTGCCCATCTGGCGCTCGCTGCGCCACCGGCTGCGGGTGGTCGCGGTCACACCCGACGCGTCGGGAACGGTCTCGGTCCTGATGGCTGGGCGGGGGCTCGATCGCATCCCCGTCTACGGCGGTCAGTTCTTTCAGTGGCGCTTCCTCGTCCCCGGGATGTGGTGGCACGCCCACCCCTACTCGCTCTCGGCCGTCCCGAGCAACAACCAGCTGCGGATCACCGTCAAGGACCTCGGCGACCACAGCGCCGCGCTCGCCCGGCTCAAGCCCGGTACCCCGGTCGCGATCGAAGGGCCGTACGGCACGTTCACGCCCGACGCGCGCAGCAGCGACAAGCTCATGCTCGTCGGTGCGGGCGTCGGGTCGGCGCCGATCCTGTCCCTCCTCCAAGATCTCCCGGGGGGCACCGACGTCGTCGTGTTGCTGCGCGCGTCGACCGAGGACGAGCTCATCCTCCGCGACGAGATAGCGGACGAGGTGCGCCGCCGCGGCGGGCAGCTGCTCGAGTTGCCGGGCTCGCGCCAGGACTGGCCGTTGGACCCTGGCTCCCTGCGCACCCTCGTCGGCGACGTGCGTCACCGCGACGCCTACGTCTGCGGGCCCGAGGCGTTCACCACCGCGCTGGCGGACTCGCTCAAGCGGGCGGGCATCCCGGCCAGCCGGATCCACTTCGAATCATTCGCCTTCTGAGCAACCAGCATGAAACGCGCATCCATCGTCCTCACCGCCACCGCCGCCGGCACCGCGGCGGTGCTCGGCTTTCACGCGCATGCAGCCACCGTGCCGGTCGCGGCGGCGACGTCAACCGCCCCGACCCCGACGCCGGCAGGCTCATCGGGTTCATCGGGATCATCGGGTTCATCGGCACGGTCCTCGGGCTCGGCGGCCAAGACGGCGCTCGGCGACCCCATGTCGACCCGATACGGCGCCGCGCAGGTCCGTGTCACCGTTGCCAAAGGCAAGATCGTCAAGTTGGAAGCGGTCCAGCTGCAGAACGCCGACTCGAAGTCGGCACAGATCTCGGGCTCCGCGGCGCCGATCCTGCAGCAGAGCGCCCTGACCAAGCAGAGCGCCGCCGTCGACACCGTGAGCGGGGCGACCTACACCAGCCTCAGCTACGAAGGATCGCTGCAGTCGGCGCTCGACAAGCTCGGCTTCAAGGCCGCTGATGCGTCGGTCGCGAGCACCGACATGTCACAGCTCCAGTAGGGGAATCCGTGCCCCAGGCCGGGTGACGCCCAGCTCGATCCGCACGCCGTCTCGTCGGGGCGGCCGTGACGATCGCGAGCTCCAGCAGAACATGGCCGCTCGGATGGGTGCGCTGGCGGGCGAGCTTTCCCGGGAGTCACGGCCCGGGTACGGCACTCGCGTCGCCGGACGCGTCCCGCGGTGACGGGGGTCCTCGCGTCGGCGCGCCGCGGGTTGCGCTAAGTCTCGGGGCACTGGGCGCCGATATGAGACCCTGGTATGGACGCCAGGCGACAGAAGGGCGGCGCGGTTGTCGATCAGCGCCTCGCGCCACCCGGACTGACGGGACTGCTCGGGCGCTACGGCGCCCGGCGAAGTGTCGTGCTCGGCGCGGCCGTCGCACTGTTCGCGGGTGCCTGCCTGGTCCTCGTGCTGCTGCCCGCCGCGCCGGTGACCGTTGGACTCGTCTTCGTCGTGCCGGTCGTGGTCATCGCGTCCGAGCTCGGCACGCGCGCCGGGCTGTTGTGCGCGAGCCTCAGCATCGCCGTCGTGCTGGCGTGGCTGGCGAGCGACCTCGGCGAGCAGGGGCCGACCGCGATCCTCCCGCGCGCCGTCGCATTGCTCTTCTTGGCATGGGTCGTCGGGCACACGTCCGACCGCGCCGCCCGCAGCCGCGAGCTGCTCGACCAGGTGCTCGAGGCGACGCCGGACTCCATCTACATCAAGGATCTCGAGGGGCGCTACATCCTCGTCAACAGCGCGGCCGCCGAGCTGATCGGGCGGCCCGCCGAGGAGATCGTCGGGCGCGTCAACACCGAGGTCCTTCCCGAGGTCGCCGACGAGATCGCCGCGCAGGACGCGGCGGTGCTCGAGGAGCTGACGCCGTCCGCGTACGAGATGAGCGGACGCTTCGGGCAGCGCTCCTACGTCCTGTCGGTGACCAAGAGCCCGTTCTGCGACGCCGCGGGCAGCGCGATCGGATCGCTGGGTATCGCCCGCGACATCACCGAGCAGCGCCGCCTGCAGGAGCGCTTTCGCCGGGCCTTCGAGGATGCCCCCATCGGCATGGCGCTCGCCGACCTGCAGGGCCGCTTCCTCGACGTCAACCAGGCGCTGTGTGTGATCACCGGCTACACGCGCGAGGAGTTGTGCGGGCGCGGGTTCGCCACGATCACGCACCCCGAGGACGTCGCCGCCGACCATGCGGTCATGCAGGCGCTGATCGCGGGGGACGTGAGCTCCTCCACAGACGAGAAGCGCTACGTGCGCCCGGACGGAAGCACGGTGTGGGTGGCGCGCAGCGTCACGCTCGTGCGCGAGGCGGACGGGACGCCGCTGAACTTCCTCGACCAGATCCAGGACATCACCGAGCGTCGCCGGTTCGAAAGCGAGCTGCGCCACCTCGCCGAACACGATCCGCTGACGGGTCTGCTCAACCGCCGCCGCCTGGAGCAGGAGCTCGACCGCCATGTCGCCGAGATCGCGCGCTACGGGCCGCGCGGCGCACTGCTCATCCTCGACCTCGACCACTTCAAGCAGGTCAACGACGCCCATGGTCACAACGCCGGCGACGAGCTCATCGTCAGCGTCGCGGCGCTGCTGCGCGAACGCCTGCGCGAGAGCGACATCATCGCCCGGCTCGGCGGCGACGAGTTCGCGGTGCTGCTGCCCTACGGCGACGCGGACGATGCCGAGCTCGTGGCCGACGCCCTCGCGGGGGCGGTGCGCGAGTTCGCCGCGGCGGGCGACGTCGGCGCGCCGACCAGCGTCACCACGAGCGTGGGAGTGGCCCCGTTCGAGGGCGACGAGACGAGCGGTGCCGAGGTGCTCATCAAGGGTGACGTGGCGATGTACCAGGCCAAGGCGGCCGGGCGCAACCGCGTCGTCGTCGCCGCTCCGAACGAGATCGTCGGCTCCTCCTAGCGTTTCCTGCTGTACGTCGTTGTGCGCCTGGGCGGTCGGCGGCGGCGCGCGACGAACGACATCGATTCTAGCCCTGCATCTGTAGCGGCTGGGGCTGCGAAGCGGGCGGCGCGACCTGCCGGGCGCGCTCCTTTGCCTCATACCAGGCGGAGCTGCTCGACTGCCACATGAGGACGATGATCAGCGTGGCGACGGCGAGCGTGCAGACGCCCAGCGTGATCTGAAGCGCGGCGTTCACCGGCTCGCCATCGACGTTCGCACCGTATCCCACACCGACACCGGCGGCGATATAGGTGATGAGCTGCGCCGCGATGTAGAGGCCGCCGAAGACCGTGGCGACGATCCGCGCCCAGGGGCGGCCCTTGCCGTTCATGATCGCCATCCAGACCCACAGGCCGGTGCCGACGAGGCCGAAGACGACGCCGACGATGAGAACGAGGTTGACCAGGCCGTCGACGTCGTAGACGCCGCGCGCCTCGGCCTGGTGGCGGATCGCGTCCTTCTGGAGCAGGACCATGAGGATCCCGGTCACGGATAGGCCGGCCCCGGCCCACGTGAGGCGGATGGCGGCGCGTGCGCTGGCTGGAGGCTGCGGGCTGGACGAGGTCATTGGGACTCCCCTCTCGGTGGTTGGATGCGTCTGGCTCCAACCTGCCGCCTCGCGGCGCCCGCGGGCGGACCCGAGGGTCTTGACCTGCGCCACCCCGGGTGTCGCCGATCGCCGACCTCGGTGTCGCGGGCGCTACGCGTTCACGGGAAGCTCGACGGTGAACGCCGCCCCGCCCTCGGGACGCGTCTGCGCGTCGACGGTGCCGCCGTGCGCCGTCACGATCGCGTGCACGATGGCCAGGCCGAGCCCGGCGCCAGCCGGCCCGCGGCCGCGCGCCGGCTGGGCGCGCCAGAAGCGATCGAAGAGCTCCTCGCCGTCGGCGACCGGCAGCCCGGGACCGCGGTCGGCGACGCACAGCCGCACGCGGTCGCCGGACCGCGACACGCTCAGCTGCACCGGCGTGCCCGGCGGCGTGTGGACGAGCGCGTTGCCGGTGAGGTTGCTGAGGACCTGGCGCAGCTGATCGGCGTCGCCGATGACGACGGTGTCCTCGTCGGGCACCGACAGCGTGATCTCGCGGTCCTGCGCGGCGGCGCGCGCGTCGTCGGCGGCGTCGCGCGCGAGCTCTGAGACGTCGACCGGCTCGCGCGCGATCTCGCGCGTCTCGTTCAGGCGTGCGAGCGCGAGCAGATCCTCGACGAGGACGCCCATGCGCGCCGCCTCCTGCTCGATGCGGTTCATCGCCTTCTCGGCGTCCTCGCCCTCGCGCGCGGCGCCCATGCGATAGAGCTCGGCGTAGCCGCGGATCGACGACAGCGGTGTGCGCAGCTCGTGCGACGCGTCGGCGAGGAACTGGCGCAGCCGGTTCTCGCTCGCGGTGCGCTCGTCGAAGGCCTCCTCGATCTGATGGAGCATGGCGTTCAGCGACAGGCCGAGGCGGCCGATCTCGGTGTCGTTGTCCGCCGGGGCGACGCGCTGGGAGAGGTCACCGGCGGCGATGGCGCCCGCGGTGGCGCCGATGCGATCGAGCGGACGCAGGCCGAGACGCACGATCCACCAGGTGCCGAGCGCGAGCGCCAGCAGCACGCCGCCGATCACGAGCGCCTCGATGAGCAGCAGCCGGCTCAGCGGCTCGTCGACGCTCGTCAGCGGGACCGCGCCGATCACGATTCCGCCGGTTGCGGTGCGCCGGGCGTAGGCGCGGTAGCGCGGGCCCGAGGAGCCGGTCGAGTTGACCGTGAAGTGCGTGTCGGGCGTGACCTTCGCCGGAAGCTTCGGCGCGGGGAGGGCGATATCGGTGCTGAGCGCACGCGGCCTGCCCTGCCGTATGACCGCACCGCTCGCGGTGCGGATCTGCACGTAGGTCGTGGCGGGGAGGTTCTCGGGGTCGTTGCGGTTGAGGCCGCCGTGGTCGCCGGGCCCGCCAAGCGGGGGCGCGCCCCGGGTCGCGTCGTCGCCGTCCGGCCTGGCCCCACCGGGAAAGCCGAGCGAGGCCGCCGCCTTCGCCTGCTGGTCGATCCGCTCGTACAGAAACGAGCGCTGCTCGCCGTACGTGACCCCGCCGGCGATGAGCAGGCCGAGCCCCGCGAGCGCGAGCAGGCCCAGGATGAGCCGCGCGCGCAGCGAGCGCGGCATCATCGCGGCAGGCGCAGTGCGTACCCGACGCCGCGTGCCGTGTGAATCAGCGACGGTCCGTGGACGTCGAGTTTCTTGCGCAGGTAGCTGACGTACGTCTCCAGCACGCGGCCGTCGCCGCCGAAGTCGTATTCCCACACGTTGTCGAGGAGCTGCGCGCGGGAAAGGACTCGGCGCGGGTTGAGCATGAAGTAGCGCAGCAGCCGGTATTCGGTCGCCGTCAGCTCGATCTGCTGGCCCGCCCGCGTGACCTCGCGCGTGTCGTCGTCCATCTCGAGGTCCTCGAAGACGAGCCGGCTGTCCTCCGGCCCGGCCTTCCCGGTGCGGCGCAGGATCGTGCGGATGCGGGCGACGAGCTCCTCGAGGCTGAACGGCTTCGTCACGTAGTCGTCGCCGCCCGAGGTCAGGCCGCGGACCTTGTCGGTCGTCGCGTCGCGGGCGGTGAGGAAGATGATCGGCACGTCGGCGCGCTGAGCGCCGAGGCGGTCGGCTACGTCAAAGCCCTCCATGTCGGGCAGCATCACGTCGAGGACCATGAGGTGCGGCTTGAACGCCTGCACCTGGGTGATCGCCTCGTGGCCGGTGGCGGCGGACGCGACGTCGAAGCCCTGGTAACGCAGCGCCATGGAGACGACGTCCACGATGTTCGGCTCGTCGTCGACGACGAGGATGCGGTGCTCGGCGGTGGTCATGGGGGGATCCTCGGCTCCGGGCATGCGCGCTTCCTGTGGAAAGGCTGAGAAGTTCCTGAGTCTAAAACCGTCTCGCCATCCGTTCCCCCGGACCGGCGACGTCGCGGCGACGTCACCCGGAATTCTCAGCCTCGCCCCAGTGTCCTCCGACGCGGTGGCCCGATCGTTGGCGCATGTCCTCCCCCGCCCTCCTCTCTGACCGCCGCCCTGACGGCGCGCCGGCGGCGGCGGCGCCGCCGCGTATCGAGATCGTCGTTCCGGTCTACAACGAGCAGGGCGCGCTTGCCGACTCGATCCGCCGGCTGCATGACTACCTGGCCGACACGCTGCCGTTCTCGTGGCGCATCGTGATTGCCGACAACGCGAGCACGGACGCGACCGCGCAGGTCGCCGGCGCGCTGGCCGACGACCTGCCCGGCGTGCACGTGCTGTACCTTGCCGAGAAGGGACGCGGCCGCGCGCTGCGTGCCGCCTGGTCGCGCAGCGAGGCCGAGGTCGTCTGTTACATGGACGTCGACCTGTCAACCGACCTGCGCGCGCTGCTGCCGCTTGTCGCACCGCTGCTGTCGGGTCACAGCGACATCGCAATCGGGACGCGCCTCGCGCGCGGCTCACGGGTGGTGCGCGGCGCCAAGCGCGAGGTCATCTCGCGCGTCTACAACCGCATCCTGCACTCGACGCTCGCGACGCGCTTCAGCGACGCGCAATGCGGCTTCAAGGCCTTGCGGGCCGACGTCGCCCGCGAGCTGCTGCCGGAGGTGCGCGACGAGGGCTGGTTCTTCGACACCGAGCTGCTCGTGCTCGCGCAGCGCCGCGGTCTGCGCATCCACGAGGTGCCGGTGGACTGGGTGGAGGACCCGGACTCGCGCGTCAACATCATGCGTACCGCGCTGGCGGATCTGCGCGGCGTCGCCCGGCTGCTCGCCGGCGCCCGGCTGACGCGGTTTCTCGCGATCGGCGTGGCGTCGACGATCGCCTACGTCCTGCTGTTCCTCGCGCTGCGCGGGTCGCTCGGCCCAGGTGGCGCCAACGCCGTCGCGCTCGCGGTCACCGCGGTGGCCAACACGCAGGCCAACCGCATGTTCACGTTTCGCATCCGCGGCCGCGACCAGCTCGTGCGTCAGCACGCGATGGGCGCGGTCGTCTACGTGCTCACGCTCGGGCTGACGAGCGGTGCGCTGCTCGTGCTGCACGCGCTGGACGCGACGCCCTCGCGCCACATCGAGGTCGCGGTGCTGATGGCCGCAACCGCCTGCGCCACCGTGACGCGCTACGTCGCGCTGCGTACCTGGGTGTTCGCCCGACGCGGGCGCAAAGCCGCACAGGTACTCGCTCCGCTGCTGACCGCTTCCGAGACGAAGAGGACCTAGCACCGATGTCCACGTACCCCGCCACCGCCGACGCGCCAAGGCAGCCGTCCTCCCGGTCCTTCGCCCTGCCCCGCTCGCTGACGCGGATGCGGCCCGAGCTCGCCGGCCTGCTCCTCCTGGCGGCCGTGCTGAACCTGTGGGCGCTCGGTCGCAACGGCATGGCCAACGAGTACTACAGCGCAGCGGTGCGCTCGATGGCGTCCAACTGGCACGCGTTCCTCTATGGCTCGTTTGACCCGGGCGGCGTGATGACGCTCGACAAGCCGCCGCTCGCGTTCTGGGTCCAGGCCCTGTCGGTGAAGCTCTTCGGCTTCTCGTCGCTCAGCCTGCTCTTCCCGCAGGCCCTCATGGGCGTCGCGTCGGTCGGGCTGACCTACGACCTCGTGCGGCGCGCGTTCGGGCGGGCCTCCGGCTTCACCGCGGGCCTCGTGCTCGCGCTCACGCCGATCGCGGTCGCGATCTCGCGCCACAACAACCCTGACGCCCTGCTCGTCCTGTGCTTAGTCGCGGCGCTGTGGTTCGTGGTCCGCGGGCTCGAAGACGGGCGCACGCGCTGGCTCGTCCTCGCGGGCATCGCGGTCGGGCTCGGGTTCGAGGCGAAGATGGCGGCGGCGCTCATGGTCGTGCCGGGCATCGCCGCGGCGTGGCTGTGGATTGCGCCGCGCGGGCGTCTCGCCGCGATGCGCCAGCTCATCGCGGGCGGTGCCGCGATGACCGCCGTGAGCCTCGCATGGCCGGTCATGGTCGCGCTCACCCCCGCCAGCGACCGCCCGTGGATCTCCGGGACGGCTGACAACAGCATCTGGTCGCTCATCTTCGGCTACAACGGCCTTGGCCGGATCTTCGGCCAGCAGGGCGGTCCGGGCGGCGGTGGTCCGGGCGGTGGCGGTGGCCCGGGCGGCGGCGCCAACGGCCTGTTCGGCGGCGACCCCGGCTGGCTGCGACTGCTCAACCAGGCGCTCGGCGGCCAGGCCGGCTGGTTTCTGGGCTTCGCACTCGCCGGCGGCATCGGCGTGCTCGTCCTCACCCGCCTGCGCCGGTCCGACCCGCGCACGGGCTGGCTGCTCGTCGTCGGCGGCGCCGCGCTCGTGACCGCGGTGGCGTTCAGCCGCGCGCAGGGCATCTTCCACCCGTACTACGTCTCGCTGCTCGCCCCGTTCGTCGCCGCCCTCGTGGGCGCCGGCGCCGGCGAGATCCTGCGCGACCGCAGCGTCGCACGGATTCTCGGCCCGGCGGCGATCGCCGGCGGCGTTCTCACCGAGATCCTCGTCCTGCGCGAAAACCCCGGCGAGCTCGGCTGGCTGCCCGCGGTGCTTTGCGGCGCCGGCGCGTTCGCGGCAGTCGTCCTCGCCAGCGGCGTCGAGCGGCGGGTGCGCACGTGGGCGCTCGGAGCGGTCGTCGCGGTGCTGCTCATCGGGCCAGGGACCTGGGCCGTGCAGACGCTGGGCCACGCGACGAGCGGGACCTTCCCCGCCGGCGGGCCGGCGACGGCAGGCATCGGCGGCGGCGGCGGCGGCGGGCGCGGCGGCGGCGGCCCGCCCGGCGGCGGCGGGACAGGCGGCGGCATCTTCGGCGCCAACAGCCAGAGCGTCACCCAGGCGGTCGCGTACGCCAAGGCTCATGGCGGCGGCACCGTCGCCGTCTCGAGCCAGACCGGCGCCGCGAGCACGCTCATCTCGACGGGCGCGGACGTCGCCGGCGTCGGCGGCTTCTCCGGCCGCGAGAGCCAGGTCAGCGTCTCATGGCTCGCCAACGCCGTCGCTGACGGCCGGATCCGCTGGGTGCTCACCGACAGCGGCGGCGGCCTGCCGAACGACACCCGCGTCGGTTCGACCACCGTCATGGCCGCCGTCCAGCAGGTCGGCACCAAGACGTCCGTCGGCGGCCTCTACGACCTGCTTGGCAAGTCGGTAGCACTACACGCATTGGAGAAATGACCATGGACATGTCGAAGAAGAAGCTCACCCGGACCATCGCGGCGGCCGCGGTGGCCGCCACGCTTGCCATCGGGGCCTACGCCCTCGGCAGCGGCAACTCGGCTGGAGCGACCGCCGCTCAGAACGTCTCCGCGCAGCAGCCGGGCGCAGCGCTCAACGGGCAGCGGCCGGGCCTGGGCGGCCGGGGCGGCCGGGGCGGCCCAGGCATGGGAACTGCGGTCACCGGCACCACCGCCACCAAGGTCGGCAACGCCGCGCTCGCCAAGTACCCGGGGCGCCTCGAGCAAGTCGTGCGGCTTGCCAACGGCTCGTACGTCGCGCACGTCTTCCAGACGAGCGGCGGCGAGATTCACGTCCTCGTCAGCAGGTCGTTCACGGTCACCGGCACCCAGCGGCGCCCGGCCGGTCTCCCACCGGGCACGGCACCGGCACCTCAGGGCGCCGCGCCGCAGACAAACGGCAGCTCGAGTACCTCCTAACGGCGAGCGCGGACGCCCGGCGTCAGCCCACGACCCGCAGCTCGAACTCGATCTCGCCGCCATCGATCGTCGCCATGCCCATCGTGTGCGCGGGCGCCCGGCGGCGCTCGGTCGGCGACCCGGGATTGAAGATCTGAAAGCCGTCGTGGCTGCGGTGGTCGGGCATGTGGGTGTGCCCGAAGATCACCGCGTCGCAGCGCGGGAAGGCCGCGCGCATGCGCTCCAGGCGCCCGCCGGCGGGACCCGCGTCGTGGGTTATGCCGATGCGCACCCCGTCGAAGTCGCGCTCGACGCGCGCGGGGAGCACGCGGCGAACGGCCTCGCCGTCGACGTTGCCGTGGACGGCGTGCACCGCCGGCCCGAGCTCGCGCAGCAGGTCGAGGACGGACACGCTGATGAGGTCGCCCGCGTGGAGAATCGCGTCGGCCTCGCGGCAGCGCTCCAGGCACTCGTCGGGAATCGACCGGGCGCCACGCGGCATGTGGGTGTCGCTGATGATCGCGAGGCGCACGCGCGACCGCAGGCTATTGCGATTGCGACGTGCTGCCCGGCTGCGACCTGCACGCGACGAGCGCGGCCACGACCGCTTTCTGCAGCGCCGGCGTGGTCTTGCCGCCGCTCGTCGAGAGCTTGCCGAGATCCGCGTCGCTGATCGACGTGCGCAGCTTCTTCTCGATGCACGTGATCGTCGTGCGGGGCACGCCCGAGCTGCTGAGGGTCTGCTCGATGCCCTGCTCGAACTTCTCGCGCACGAAGGACCTGTTGCTCGAGCCGCCGCCGCTGCCCGGCTTCGTCAGGCACGGCGCGACAAGTTTCGCCAGGGCGCTGTCGCCCTTCTTGTCGCCCATCGCGTCGTAGGCGAACTGCTTGAGCTGCGCATCGGGCAGGTCGGTGATCGCCTTCGTGACGCAGCCGCGCACGACCGGCTTGCGGAACGTCTTGTCACCCTTCAGCTCGCTCGACAGGCCGATCGTCAGGACGGAGCGCAACAGGTCGGCGCCCAGGTCGTCGACGCGCCAGTTGCCGCTCTCCTTGCGCATGTCGACGGTCCCCGCCGTGCCGTCGGCGTCGCCGCCGACGAACTGGGTGTGGGCCGAGCCGGTGTCGCCGGTCGCGTTGATGTTGGAGACGCGGACGTCGTCCGGCGGCTTGTCGCTGTTCTTGGCCTCGACTGCGAGGCAGTGCGCGAGCGTGCCGTAGACGCGCGCGACGAACGCCTTGGTCCCGAGCTGCTTGCACGAGACGTTGCCGTTCTGCGTCGTGAACGCGAGCTTGATCGCCCGTGCGATCTGCGCCTTGTCATCGCCCGCGGTCGCGGCAGCGCCCGCGGTGCCGGAGGTACCGGTGCCCGGGCCGGTGGCGGAGCCGCCGCCGTCGTCGCCGCATGCGACGAGGCCGAGCGCGAGGACGGACGCGGCCATGAGGATGAGCAGGCGTCGCGGCAAGCGTGCATTATCCCCGCCATGAGCACCCGCGCGGTCACCGACACGAGCTGCGGCGTCTTCAGCACGATCTCGCCGACGCTCGCACCGGGCGCCATCCATCGTTTCGTCGTCGGCGAGGACGCCCACCCGCGGACGCTCACCTCCGACGAGGCGAGCGCGGAGCTCGGCGACCCGTTCGCCACGCTGCTGCTCACGCAGGGCGTGTTCCCGCGCACCCCCGAGGAGACGCTCGACAAGCTCAGCCGGGCCGCCATCGCCGGCGGCTTCGCGCTTCCGCGCAAGCCCGCGTTCTTCGTGCTCGGCGAGGGCAGCCAGCTGCCCGTGGGCGACGCCACCGCGCGCGTGAACCGGGGCGTGCGCTTCGTCGTCGCGTTCGGCAGCGGCGACGAGGGGCCCGACGTCCTCATCAGCGCGTTTCACCCCGAGCACGACGACATCGAGCTCATGGCGTGGGACCAGCGCGCGGGCGGGTTCAACTTCTACAAGGGCGTCGGCGCCGGCGGCGGCGCCGACCCCGCCTGGGTGTTCGCGGGCAACTCCGCCCACGCGGTCAGCGCGGCCACGGAGGGCAAGGGCCCGTTCGAGAGCCATCGCAGCGGCAACTTCCTCATGAAGGAGCTGCGCTCGCCGTGGGTCAACTGGCACACGCAGGACGCGCGCATCGACGAGTCGATCTTCCCGGCGGGCGACGCGCGCGCGACCCACCCGTGGTTCGTCAACAAGGTTCCGCAGGGCGCGCTCGCCTGCGAGATGGAGGTCGCGCGGCCGAGCATCGAACGGTGGACGGCCGCGCGCTTTGCGGCGATCGTCGCCGCCGACGGCACGGTGCAGCGACCGCAGCGGATCATCGAGCAGATCGTCGGCACGCCGACGGTGAACCTCATCTCGAGCCACACGCGCAACGAGGACGTCGCGACGGTGGACGAGGTCGACCTGCCGGCCACGTTCTTCGTCGACTCCGAGGCGCTCGCGACGATGCTCGGACTGCGCAAGCCACCGCCCTTCGGGGTCTCGCCGGGCGCGTACGCCGCGAGCCTGCAGACCTTCGACGTCGCGCTGGACGACGGGCGCGGCTTCCGCCAGGCCGGGGACACGCATTTCGTCTTCGTCGTGCCCGAGCGCGCCTTCGAGGATCAGATCGTCCTGCGCGAGGCGATGCGCATCGGACTCGTGACCGACCGGCTCGCGGCCTGCCTGCTCATGACCGACTTCCCCAACCCGCTGTTCTCTGCACGCCGGCGGTCGCTGCTCGCACATGCCCCGCTGACCGCGACGGTGGCCGGAGGCCAAAGCGCGTTCTCCGAGGACATGGCGAGCGCGATCGTCGCCGCCGCGGCGGGCGCGGCGCAGGGCAGCCCCGAGCGCGAGTTCGCCGATCGCTGGCACGCGGGCGACGGCTGGCGCGACGCGTTCGACGCGCTGCTTGACGACTACTACGCGGCGGTGACGCAGCGCCTGGCCGGCCAGGACGGCTGGAACGAGGTCTTCCGCCTCGCCGAGTCACGGCGCAATCGCGTCCGGGCGCTGCCGATCTTCGAGAGCCAGCTGCTCTTCGCGCACACGAACATCCGGCGTGAGACCCTCTCCATGGCGCCCGACGGGAGCGTCGCCGCGCAGCAGGAGTGAGATCACCGCGCTCACCCGCCGCGCTTGCCCTCGCCGTGCTGGCGCTCGCCGGCTGCGCGACCGACTACGCGGGCGACAACAAGAAGGACTTCGTGGCGAAGGGCAACCAGATCTGCAGGGACACGGGCGCGATCGTGGTCCCGACGCTCAAGGATCTCGTTCAGACCGTGCACGTGCCGACGATGGCCGAGCTGCGCAGCTTCGTCGGCGACGTCGCGGTCCCGGCGCTGGAGAAGCGCGTGGAGAAGCTGCGCCAGCTCGAACCGCCGAGCGGCGACCGCCAGACGATCGCCGACATCATCCGCAAGAGCCAGAAGGCCATCGACCAGATCAGCAGCGACCCCAAGCAGCTCACCGACGGCGACCCGTTCCTCGAGGCGAACGTCGAGGTGCAGTCCTACGGTCTGACGGCCTGCGAGCTGGGCACGTAGTGTTTGCGCCTGTACGTCGTTGTGCGAGGACTTGCCGGAGGGAGCCCGAGCCTCGCGCACACGGCAACCGGGCGTCCCGGCGCGCACGCGAACTGGTACGGATTCACGTCCGCAGGGCACCGCACGACGAGCGAGGAGGACGCCATGCATGACGAGAACCCGCCGGCCGACGAGGCGCCGAACGACGTCGCTGACGCTCCCGCCGAGGAGATCGATCCCACCGAGGCCGCGAAGGCCGACATCCTTGCCGCGCTGTCAGCCCCGCCCGCGGAGGAGGCGCCCGCCGAGGAGCCGCCCGCCGAGGAGCCGCCCGCCGAGGAGCAGTAGGGCGTCACGGCCTGGATACGAGGTCGGCGCGCTGGTGGTGGGATAGACGCGCGCCGACCGGCGGGCCCGGCCCGCTTTCGGGCGAGGGGCTCCGTGTCCGCGCTGTCTTCATCCCGTTGGCGTCCGGCGATCAGGGAGTTCGCCGACCAGATCTCAGACCGCGGCCCGCAGATCGTGCGGCTCATCATCGCCTGTGGCTACCCCCGTTCGAGCGCCACGCGGGGCAGCCGCCGCGACAGCCAGGAGGGCATCCACCAGGCACGCCGGCCTGCGAGCTCCATGATCGCCGGCACGAGCAGGCAGCGGATGATCAGCGCGTCGAGGAACACGGCCATGGCGAGGCCGAGGCCGAACTCCTTGATGATGCGATCGTCGCCGAGCGCGAACGACGAGAAGACGACGATCATGATGAACGCGGCCGCGGTGATGACGCGGCCGGTCGTCGCGAGACCGTTGCGCACCGAGGCCGACGCGTTCCCGGTTCGCAGCCACTCCTCGTGGATGCGCGACATGAGAAAGACCTCGTAATCCATGCTCAGGCCGAAGACGATCGCGAACAGCATCACGGGCACGAACGACTCGACGGGCCCGGTTCCCGCCCCGAGCGCACCGGCCAGCACCCCGTCCTGAAAGACGATCGTCACGAACCCCAGCGCGGCGCCGATCGAGAGCAGGTTCATGAACGCTGCCTTGATCGGGATGAACACGCTGCGGAACACGGTCATCAGCAGCAGCGCGCTGAGCAGCACGACCATGCCGACGAACAGCAGCAGCTTGTCGGAGATGACCTGCGTGAAGTCCTCCTGCGATGCGGTCGCGCCACCGACCGCCACCGAGACGCCCGTCTCGCGCGCGACGGCCGGGATGCGCTGGTCGCGCAACCGGCTGAGCAGGTCCGTGGTCGCCTTGTCCTGCGGACCCGTCTTCGGGAACAGGACGATCGTGGCCACCTTGCGGTCCGGCGAGAGCTGGGGCGGCGTGACGAGCGCGACGTCGGGGTCCTGCGCGACCGACTGCGCCACGCGCTTGGCGGCCTGCACCTCGCCGGCCTTGGGCAGTTCGACGGCGAGCAGGAACTGGCCGTTCGTGCCCGCGCCGAAGCCCTTGGCAATGAGGTCGTAGGCGTTGCGCGTCGTCGACCCCGGCGGGTCAAGGCCGGCATCGGACGACCCGAGGCGCATGTGCAGCGCGGGAATCGCCAGCGCGAGCAGGATCGCGAGCGCGACGACGATCGCCGGGATGGGGCGGCGCTGGACGGCCTCGGACCAGCGCGCCCACGCCGGGCTCTCGCCCGGGAGGCCGGACTGCGCCTGCGCCTGCGCCGCGCGCTCGGCGCGGCGACCGCGCCCTGGGAGCGGCAGCCGCCACCGATCGATCCAGTCGCCGGCCTTGCTCAGCAGGGCGGGCAGCACGGTGAGCGAGGCGGTCATCACGAGCAGGACCGCGAGCGCGGACGCAAGCGCCGCGCCCTGCATGAACGACAGCCCCAGCAGGAGGAGCCCGAGCAGCGCGATGATGACCGTCAGGCCCGCGAGGAACACGGTCCGGCCGGCGGTGTCAAGCGCCAGCATGAGCGCGTCGTCGCGCGTCAGCCCGCGCGCGTGTTCGGCTCGGTACCGCGTCACGACGATGAGCGCGTAATCGATCCCGACGCCCAGCCCGATCAACGCCGCGAGCTGACTGGCGAAGTCCGGCGTGTCGACGAGGTGGGAGATGAGCGGCACGAGCCCGATGGTCGTGCCGAGCGCGAGGATCGCGCTGAGCAGCGGAACCCCGGCCGCGATCATCGAGCCGAACGTGATCATGAGGACGATCGCGGCGGCGAGCAGGCCGATGAACTCCGTCGACGAGCCCTGGCTGGCAGCCTGGCGGACGACCTCCGCTCCCTGGCCGCCGTGCTCGACCTGCAACTCCGGGGACCGGGCGCTCAGCGCCAGCTTCTCGACGCGCTTGAACTTCGAGACGTCGAAGTCCTCCGCACCCGATTTGTACGTCACCATCGCGACGCCGATCCGACCGTCCTTCGTCAGCTGCCCGCCGCGCAGCGGGTCGGCGACGTCGACGACGACCGGATCGGAGCGCAGCCGTTTCAGCGCGGCCTCCATGCGGTCGCGCGCGGGCCCCGCGCGCAGCGTGCCCTTGCGCGCGACGAAGACGAACTGGTCGACCACGCCGTTGCGCGTGGGCGCGTGCTGGGCGAGCACGTCGTACGCGCGCTGAGACTCGGTGCCGGGCAGGCGAAAGTCGTTGATCTTCTGCGTGCCGAGGGCGTTGCCGACCGCGAAGGCCGCGACGAGCGCGGCGATCCAGGCCAGGAACGTCTGCCAGCGGTGCGTCGCGCACCACCGCGCGACGCGGACGAAGCGGGATGGGGATGCGGGGGTGGGGGGCATCGGAGAAGATTAGGCTGATGGCCTCCGGCACAGAGATCGAACGGAAATTCGTCCTCCCCGGCCTGCCGCCGGGCCTCGCCTACGCCCGCCGCGAGGCGATCCGGCAGGGGTACATCGCCCTGGATGGCGACACGGAGGTCCGGGTGCGGCTGACCCCGCGGGCCTGCACGCTCACGATCAAGCGCGGCCACGGGCAGACGCGCATCGAGGAGGAGATCGCGCTCGAGCGCGCCCGGGCCGACGCGCTGTGGGAGCTCACCGAGGGCCGGCGCGTGGAGAAGATCCGCCGGCGCATGCGCGCCGATGGCGTCGAGATCGAGGTCGACGAATACTCCGGCTCACTGGACGGGCTGGTCGTCGCCGAGATCGAGTTCGACGACGAGGACGCCGCGATGGACTTCCGCCCGCCCCCGTGGCTCGGGCGCGAGGTGACCGGCCAGGACGCCTACAGCAATCGCGAACTCAGCCAGCACGGCCTCCCCGAGGACTGAGCGTGGCGACCGCCGCGCGGCTGCGCGAGTTCGGGACGACGATCTTCACCGAGATGTCGGCGCTCGCGCTCCGGACGGGCGCGATCAACCTCGGCCAGGGCTTCCCCGACACCGACGGCCCCAGCGAGCTCATCGAAGCGGCGCACTCGGCGATGCGCTCAGGCGCCAACCAGTACGCGCCGCTGCCCGGCGTGCCCGAGCTGCGCTCCGCGATCGCCGACCACCAGCGCCGTCGCTACGGCCTCGACGTCGACCCCGACGCCGGCGTCCAGGTGACGTTCGGCGCCACGGAGGGGATCGCCGCCACGATGCTCGGCCTGCTCGAGCCCGGCGACGAGGTGATCGTCGTCGAGCCCTTCTACGACTCCTACCGCGCGACGATCGCGATGGCCGGCGCGACCCCGCGCTTCGTGACGCTCCGCCCACCGGACTTCACGCTCGATCCCGACGAGCTCGCCGGCGCCGCGGCCGGGGACCGGACGCGCATGGTGCTGATCAACTCGCCGCACAACCCGACGGGTCGCGTCCTCTCGCGCGCCGAGCTCGAGACCGTGGCGGCAGTCTGCGTCGACCACGACCTCATCGCGGTCACCGACGAGGTCTACGAGCACCTCGTCTTCGAGGGCGAGCACGTGCCGCTCGCGACGCTGCCGGGCATGGCCGAGCGCACGCTGACGATCTCGAGCGCGGGCAAGTCGTTCTCGTTCACCGGCTGGAAGGTCGGCTGGTGCAGCGGGCCGCCGGAACTCGTCGCCGCCGTGCGCGCGGCCAAGCAGTTCCTGACGTTCTCCGGGGGGACGCCGCTTCAGCACGCGGTCGCCGTCGGCCTGGCGGGGGCCGAGCAGCACGTCGCGCCACTGCGAGACGCGCTGCGCGCGAGCCGCGACCTGTTGTGCGACGGGCTGCGCGCGGCCGGCTTCGGCGTCTCGGTCCCGGCGGGCACGTACTTCGTCAACGCCGACCTCGCCCCGCTGCGCATCTCCGACGCGCGCGAGTGGTGCCGCGAGCTGCCCGAGCGCGCGGGCATCGTCGCCATCCCGACGAGCGCGTTCTACGACGATCCCGCGGCCGGCCGCTCGCTCGTGCGCTTCGCGTTCTGCAAGCGGCCCGGGGTCATCGAGGAGGCGGTCGACCGGCTAGGGTCCGCGACATGGCGATAAGCGGCAGTGCCGGCGCGGAGATAGACGCGCCGATCGACACCGTCTGGCCCGTCGTTGCCGACGTGGCGACCTGGGCGCAATGGCAGGGCACGCTGGGAACGGTGCGCCCGCTCGAAGCGGACGCGGACGGCCGCGTCTCGCGCTGCAAGGTCGAGATCGACGCGAAGGTCTCGATGATCCGCCTCGAGCTGAGCGTCACCTACGACGAGGGCACCCGTGTCTCCTGGCATCGCGAGGGCGGCGATCTGAAAGGTATGGAGGGAAGCTGGCTCCTCGAGAGCCTCGGCGACGGACGTACCCGTGCCACGTACGATCTCCGGGT
Organism: Solirubrobacteraceae bacterium; assembly: GCA_033855075.1. Classification (GTDB taxonomy): domain Bacteria; phylum Actinomycetota; class Thermoleophilia; order Solirubrobacterales; family Solirubrobacteraceae; genus CADCVQ01. Next base: position 19,858 of record JAWVGM010000203.1, read on the forward strand.
CGATCCGGGCGGCGTGATCGGCCTGTTTCTCAACGACGAGCGCGAGGCCAAGCTGCGCCAGACGCTCGTCGACGTCCGACCGGGAGAGCTGAAGGCGCGGGTCGAGGGTTCGTAGCGGCGCGGTTCCCACGCCGGCTCCGGTCGGGGGGCCTCATGGCCCGTGAACGGCGCCCGCTACATTTGGTTGCATGAGCAACCTCCTTCTCCTCGACGGCCCAGCAGGCGATAACGCCACTGCTCCCGCCGACCGCCCGACCGACGCCGAGGCGCTTGACGCCTACTCCTCGGTCGTCACCACCGTCGCGCGCGATCTCGCGCCGTCGGTCGCCAACCTGCGCGTCTTTCGCCGTGTTCGCGGCGGGCGGCGCGTCGCCGGCGGGGGGTCGGGCTTCGTGCTCGCTCCCGACGGGTTCCTCGTCACGAGCGCCCACGTCGTCGAGGGCTCGGCGCCGGAGGGCGTGGCGTCGTTCGTCGACGGGCGCGAGCTGCAGTTCAGCGTCGTGGGCCGCGACCCGCTGTCCGACCTCGCGGTCTTGCGGGCGGAGGCCAACGACCTCGTCCCCGCGCGGCTGGGCGACGCGTCGGCGCTGCGAGTCGGCCAGCTCGTCGTCGCGATCGGCAACCCGAACGGGTTCGCGGGCTCGGTGACCGCGGGGGTCGTCTCAGCGCTCGGCCGCTCGCTCCCCGTGCGCTCGGGCGACGGCCATCGCGTCGTCGACAACGTCATCCAGACCGATGCGGCGCTGAACCCCGGCAACTCCGGCGGCGCGCTCGTCAACGGCCGCGGCGAAGTGGTCGGCGTGAACACCGCGGTCGCGGGCGTCGGGCTCGGGCTCGCGGTTCCGATCGACGCGACGACGCGGCGGATCATCTCCGCGCTCATGACGAACGGGCGCGTCCGGCGGGCGTACCTCGGGATCGCGGGCGGCGCGCGACCGTTGCCTCCGCGGATCGCGACCCGGCTCGGGCGCGACAGCGCGATCGAGGTCGTCGAGGTCGCGCCCGGGTCCCCCGCCGCCGCCGCGGGGCTTCAGCCCGAGGACATCCTCGTCGAGGCCGCGGGTGCGCCGCTGCGCGGCGTCGGCGACCTGCAGCGCCTGATGACCGAGGACGCGATCGCGCAGGTGATCGAGGTCGTCGTCGTGCGCGGCGGCGACGAGCGCCGCCTGCGGATCACGCCGCGCGAGCTGACCGCGTCCTGACGCCCGTCAGCGGGCGTGGACCTTCACGTCGCCGGAGTCGCTTGTCGCCTCGATCGACTTGGGCGACTTCGGGGTATTCGTGACCCCCACGGTCTTGGCCTTGCCGGAGTGGCTCTTGGCGTCGATGGCGTAGTGGCCACTCGGCACGGCCACGTCGACATCGCCGGAGTCGGACTTCGCGACGATCTTGAGCGGATGGCCGCCCAGGGACACCTTCACGTCACCGGAGTCGGTCTGGACCGTGACGTCGACGCCCTCCGGGACCGTCACATCAAGGTCTGAGTAGCACTTGACGACCGTGCCGGGAATCGAGTCGAAGAGCGGGATATCGCAGTCGGCGTCGAGCGTGAGCACGCCGCCCTCGAGCGTCTGCTTGACCGTGGGCTTCTTGAATACGAGGTAGTGCCGCGTCTCGCGCACGCTGGCCGGCCCACTGCCGGAGACGACGTTGACATCGCCGTTGTCGGACTTCACCACGACCGCTGTGACCTTGCCGGAGATGGCCTGCGTCTTGGTCTTCTTCTTGTCGAAGAGGAAGTTCAGCGCGGCGAGCACGGCGACCGCGAGGACGATGAGAACGACGAGGGCGAGCAGCAGCTTCTTCATGACCGCGACTTTCTCAGACCGCGCCCTGCGCGCGGGGATTTATCTGACGCGCACGGACGCTACACGCCGAGCGGCACGCGCGTGTCCTCCCACGCCGCGCGGGCGCGGTCGAACTGGTCCCAGTCCAGCGACGGCCCGCCGACCGGCGCGGACGGCGCGGGGGGCACTGGCTGCCGCGGTTGCCCGCTCCCGCCGTCGTCGTTGTCGTCGCCGTCGTCGGGCTCGGTGTCACCGGCCGACAGCGTCAGCCGCAGCCAGACGCCGGTGCACGCAGTAGCGCTCAGAAGAAGTCCGCCTGTGAGCACCCACAGACCCGCTACCGTCGCGACGAGTGCCGCCGCGACCGCCGTGGCACCGCAGATCCCGGACGCCAACGAGGCAACGCGGGCACAGCGAGACGCGTTCCGTGGGACCGGAAAGATGAGCGTCATCGCGAGGCAGAGCGCCACGACATACAGGGATGCACCGGCCATTGGCACCAACATCGGTGCCAGTTGGGTTCCCCCTGCGCCCGCAGCCAAAACCAGCGGACGAACGTGCGACTGCCGCCATGCCGCGTTCAGCCGGCAGCATTATCGTCACGGGACTATGAACGGCGATGACCCAGGCAGGGACGCCGGCATCGAACACGCGCAGTCCTCAGGGGTTCTCCGTCGCACGCTGTTCATCGCGTGCCCGCGGCGCCCTGCGCTGCGCGCCGAGCATCTTCGCGCCACGGAGAGCTTCGCCGGCCTCGCCGCCACCGGCGGGCTCATCGAGGCGCGCCGCGACCGCGCGCTGTTCGGCGCGTACTCGTCGAGCTGCTGCACGCCGAGGCCGAAGCATGGGCCGCACAGCGCACCGACGACCTCGCGATGATCGCGTTGCAGCGCGTTGCGTGACCGGCCCGGTCGAGATCCGCGAGGAGCCGCCGTCCGGACTCGCCACACAGGCGCTGTTCGCCGAGTACGTCGCGCTCCTGCACGACCGGCTCGGCATCCGCTTTGAGCCGACGGACCGGCTCTTCGCCACCGAGGAAGAGCTCGACAAAGCCAACGGGGCCTGGCTCGTGATCTATGCCCGCGGGCTCCCCGTCGGCTGCGGGGGCGTGCGTACGCTCGAGTCCAAGGTCGCCGAGGTCAAGCGCATGTTCGTCAGCCAGCGGGCCCGCCGCAGCGGGTACGGGCGCCGGCTGCTGCACGAGCTCGAGGACATCGCGGTGACGCGCGGGCACTCGCGGGTTCGCCTGGTGACGACCGAGGTCCTCAGCGAGGCGCGCAGTCTCTACGTCGCCGAGGGATATCGCGTCATCCACCGGATCCCGCGCGAGCGCAGACCAGTGGAGATCTGGATGGAGAAGGACGTGCCCTAGCGCGTCCGCCGCGCGCTACTCGTACACGACGAGGTCCGGCGAGGGCTCCAGGCGCAGGACCTCGCGCGGCGTCATGAGGTTCGTGTCCTCCTCGAAGAAGAGCTTGAAGCCGTCGTGGAAGCGCGGGACCTCCCCGGTGAACTGCACGTACTTCGCGCGCTTGTTCGCGCGGTCGCCGAAGCCGTCGACGTTCATCGTGATCGCCAGCCCGGGCCGGTCGAGCACCGCATCCTTGTTCTCGATCATGGCGCTCGTGAACTGGTGCACGACGAAGAGCTTCTCGGGCAGGTGGCGCTCGGCGACGAAGCCGGCGACGTAGTTGGAGACCCGGTTGATCTCGTCCGCCGTGACCGAGCCGATCGTCTGGCCGGGGACCTCGGTCGCCGCGACGTGCCACTCCGGGTCGAGCGCGATACCGACGTCGGGCTCGCGCAGCCATCGCTCCAGGCGCAGCGCCTCGCTCATGAAGTCGCCCCGGCCGGGCTGAATGTCGAGCAGCAGCAGCGCCTTGGCCTTCCGTGCGGCCTTCAGGTAGCGATCGATCGTCGCCGCCGGCTGGTGGTTGCGATATAGCCCGTCGTCGCCAGGTCCGCCGGCCGCGATCGTCGTGATGAGCTCGAACGCCGGCAGCGCCGGGCGCTGTTGTGTGGCGTAACGGCGCGCGACGCGCGTGAGGCGCGCGGCGGCGTGCGCCGGGGTACCGATGCCGAGTGCGCCGAGCGCGTCGCTCTGGGGCGCCCCGTAGAAGGCGACCACGCGGCGCGCGGGAAAGATCCGGCGCCCTCCGCCGGGCAGGGTGAGCGCCCGCGGGGCGGCGTCACCCGCGGAGCCCTTCTCCGCACCGGGAGCATCCGAGCCGCAGGCGCGCACGCCGAGGACGGCCAGGACCAGCACCCCTGTGAGACCGCCGAGCGCGACCGCCCGGCGGCGCCGGTACACCTGTGACGCCTCGATAGCGCGTGAGAGTCTGCCCCTCCGACGAGAAACGTGCGCTCCGCCTCATGCAGACCGGCCCGCGTGCCGACAATGCAGGCGTGCAACACCGTTACGAGCGGATCTCGATCGAGACACCGCGCCAGCGCATCACCGGAACCGCGACCCTCGCCGCCGACGGCTACCGCAGCCGGCTGTCCGACATGCTCAACGCCCCGGAGCGCGATTTCCTCGCACTTGTCGACGTCATCGTGGAGTCGCTGGACGGCGACGAGGGCCCCGCGGCCCACGATTTCATCGCCGTGCACCGCCAGCACATCGTCTTCGTCGTGTCGCTCGGGCGCGTCGATACACCCGAGAACGCCAGCCTGCTTTCGTAGCGTCGCCCGTAGGCCCGCGCTTGCGGTGTTTATGTGACGTCGCCCGGAGGTCTCCGTGTGCGGTGACCGGAGGGCGAAACCGTCTCTCCCTTGGCTCGTTCGGCCAGCTCCTCGGCAAGCCAGCCGCGACGGTCGAGCTCTGCCACGAACGTGAGGTAGCGCTCGCGCAGCGCGGCCGTGTCGCCGCGCGGTTCGACGACCTCACGCACCCGCACCATCCGCTGCGCGGCCCCGGCGAGCTCGCCGCCGTCCGTGGCCGCCGCCGCGAGGACCGCCATCCCGAACGCCGACTCGGCGCACTCCAGCAGGCGTACCGGGCGGCCCAGCACCGCGGCGCGCAGCCCGCACAGGTAGCGGTTGGCCGCGGTAGCGCCGGTGAGGCTCAGCTCGCCGTCCGCCCGCGCGCCGAGCAGCTCGACGTAGTCCAGGCACAGGCGCTCGACGAACGCGAGGCCGGCAAGGAGCGCCGCGGCGTGCTCGCCCTCGCTCGCGGGCGTGCCGATGAGAAACGCCTCCGCGTCGGGCGCCGCGAACGGGAACCGTTCGCCGCGCGAGACGAGTGGATAGGCGAGGACCTCCGTCCCCTCGTGCCCGGCCGCTTCGCGCGTGAGCGCGTCGAGGTTCCGGCCGGCGAAATGCTGCGTCAGCACACCCGCGCCGGAGCTCGACGCCCCGCCCGGCAGCCAGTCGCCGTCGGGCGAGCGGTGGCAGTACAGGACGCCCTGCGGGTCACGGACGACCTCGCGCGCGACGCCCTTGAGGACGAGCGTCGTGCCGAGCACGCAGTTCCACTGGCCCTCGGCCAGCGCCCCCGCGGCGATCTGGCCGGCGCAGCCGTCCGTCATGCCCGCGAACACCGGCGTGCCCGCGGGAATCCCGGTCTGCTCGGCCGCGACGGCGCCGACCTCGCCGATGCACGCGCCGGGCGCGACGACATCGGGAAGCAGATGCTGGGGAACCCCGAGCGCCTCGAGCAGCTCCTCGGGCCAGCGATCCCGCGCGAGGTCGTAGCCGGACTTCAGCGCGTGGCTCCAGTCCGTCGCGACGGCCTTCCCCACGAGGCCTCGCGTGACGACGTCGGCCTGGTGGGCGAGGCGCGCCCCGGCCGGCAGCTCCTCATGCTCGAGCACATGCACGAGCTTGGGCAGTCCCCACCCCGCGCTCACGGCGACCGGCGGGCCGAGGTCGTTGACGCGCCGCGCCTCGGCGACCGCGCGGCCGTCGTCGTACATCAGGCCGGGCGTGAGCGGCGCGCCCCCGGCGTCGACGAGCAGGATCGTTCCCGACGTCGCGCACGTCGCCACGCCGCGCACCGGCTGCGCCGCGAGGCCCGCGAGCGCCGCGCGGCTCGCGGCGGCGACGGCCCGCCACCACGCCTCGGGCGACTGCTCGTGACGCCCTCCGTCTCGGTTGCTGCGCAGTGGCGCCGTGCCCCATCCGGCCACGCGCCCGGTCGCGGTGACCGCGAGCGCCCGGACGCTCTGGGTGCCGACGTCGAGGCCGATCCAGAGGTCCTCCTCGTCGCCCCGTGCGGCCATTGTGCAAGTCTGACGCGATGTCGAAAATCGGAGATGCGCTGCGCGCCCCCTTCCTCAAACGGTTCGGCGGCAAGGGCGCGCGCGATCGCGCGCAGCTGCGCGCCTGGCTGACGGAGGTCGGCGACTTCAACCCGACGTACGCGCGCATCCTGGAGGCCTTCGGCTCGGGAAACGTCGGCGGTGCCCGCGCGGAGATCGATCAGCTCATCGCATCGGTCACTCGGGCGCAGGAGAAGCTGCCGCAGTTCGACAGCCCGGATCTGCAGACGGTCACGCAGGACTACTCGTCGGCGCTCGTGGGCCTCGCCCGCTCGGCCGACCGCGTCCTGAGCCTGGACGAGAATGCCGAGCGCGCCGAGGGCCCGGCCGACCGATCCGAAGCCGAGGCGGCGCTCGGGGAGTTTCGCCAGCGCGGCGTCGAGGCGCGCGCCGCGGGCCGCGAGCTCCTCACCCGCCTCACGGCCGACCTGACCGCAGCTCAGCGCCAGCAGGTCGACGCGCTCTCGCGCAAGCAGCAACAGGGCAACGGCGGTTAGCCGTCTAGGCTGTCCGCATGTGCAGGAACATCAAACCGCTCTACAACTTCGAGCCGCCGGCCACCGAGCCTGAGGTCCGCGGCGCGGCGCTGCAGTACGTGCGCAAGATCAGCGGCTTCTCGAAGCCGTCGGCCGCGAACACGGAGGCGTTCGAGCGTGCCGTCGACGCGATTGCGGCGGCGTCGTCCCAGCTGCTCGACGAGCTCGTGACGAGCGCCCCGCAGAAGGATCGCGACGTCGAGGCCGAGAAGGCGCGAGCGCGCCGGGCGCAGCGCGAGGCGCGGGCCGCCTGACGGCGTACACCGGCCTCAGGCCTTCGCGTTCGCCTGAAGGACCTGGCTGAGAAATTCGCGGTAGCGCGCGTACGCGCCGGCCCCGTCGTCGTCGAGCACGGGAATGCGGATGAGCGGCGGGCGGCCCATCGCCGGCGCGGCGAGGTCGCGCAGCGCGTCGTGGTAGGCGCGCTCCTGTGGCCAGCCGCCGATGCCCCACCCGCGCGTGGCGACATCGCGCCGGTAGCCGTCGAACTCGTCGGCGAGGTCGCGGCAGGCCTGCTTGTACTCGTCCAGGTGAAATCCGAGCTGCGCCCAGCTCGGGTACTGCTCGAGCGACGTGAGGCGGCTCGACGTGAAGTGCGGGCCCTCGTCGATCTCGATCAGCGTGCCGCTCGGCGCGTGCATCCAGTCGCCGATGAGCGGCTGGCCGATGCGGCAGGTGGGCAGGATCTCGGGATTGCCGCCGAGGCGATCCCAGACCTTGCCGAGGACCTCCGCGACGGCGGCGACGCGCTCCAGGATCTCCCCGTCGCCGATCTCGAACGCCGTTTCCTCAAGCCCGACGTGGCCGCGCTGGTTGAGCCAGGGCACGATCTGCGGCTCGAGTTCCAGCCCGTCCGCCGCCGCGGC
>JAWVGM010000204.1:0-55182 GCA_033855075.1 Solirubrobacteraceae bacterium
TCGACCGCGCGCTCGATCGCCTGGCCGTGCGCGTCCTGTGCGACGCCGAGGCCGAGCTCGACGACGGGCTGCAGCGGGCCGGCCTTCCAGTCGCCGATCTCCTCCGGGCGCACGCCCGCGAGCACGACGCTGCACTCGAGATCGTCCTGGCGCGCGTGCGCGCCGGCGAGGCGGCGCAGCGCCTCGGTCTTGCCGGCGCGGGGCGCACCGGCGATGACGACCCGCGAGCCGCGACCGAGCGGGGTCAGCCACTCGATGGCCTTGAGCGTCGGGTCGTCGTCGGCGTCGAAGGCGAGCCGCTCGGCGGCGTACGCGCACGGCAGGTCGTCGTACTTCGTGCCCTCCGCGACCTCGTCGGCGGAGCGGCCGTTGATCGTGTCGATGCGGATGAGCGACGGGTAGCGCTCCGAGCGGCGCGGCAGCCGGACGGGTCCGGCGACCTCGTCGCCGGAGACGAGCTCGCAGCGGCGCACCTGCGCCGCGGAGATGTAGACGTCGTCGTCGGAGGGCTCGGGCGGCTTGACGCGCAGGAAGCCCGAGCCGTTGGCCAGCAGCTCGACGGTGCCGGTGGCGACGCGCTCTTCCGTGTCGGCGCGCTCGGGGCGGTCCTCGCCGCGGCTGCGCGAGCGCGAGCGGCTCGAGCGCTCACGGCCCCCGTCGCGGTCGCGATCGCCGTTCTCGTCGCCGCGGCTGCGGCGCGAGCGGCTGGGACGCGCCTCGCCGGCCTCGCCGGCGTCGCCGGCGTCGCCGTCGGTGTCCCCCGGGTCGCTGTCACGCGCGCGGCCGCGGCCACGGCCGCCGCGGCGCGAGCGGCGCGGGCGGGCCGCGCCGTCGTCCTCGGTGGTCGTGGCGGGGGCGTCGTCGCCGTCCGCGTCGTCGCCGCCCTGGCGCTCGATGATCGCGCCGACGAGGTCGGCCTTGCGCAGGCGCCGGTAGCCGTCGAGCCCGAGTTCGGACGCGATCTCGTGCAGGTCGGCGAGCGAGCTTGACTCCAGGGCGGAGCGAGAGATGACTGACATGGTTCCTCCAGTGATTGGTCGGTAGGCGCCCGGCCGCGTTGGACAGCGGCCGGCGACTCGTAGGAGAAGGACCTTAGCGGTCGTGGCGGATCGCGTCGCTCAACGCAAGCGAACGGTCGACGTCCGTCTCGCCGCGCAGCGCCGCGCGCACGGCGAGGAAGTCCGCCGCCGCCTCCACGTCGTGGACGCGCAGGATGTGCGCGCCCGCGTCGACACCGTGGGCGATCGCGGCAAGGGTCCCGGCGAGTCGAGCGGACGGGCGGCGCCCGGTCAGCGCGCCGATGAAGTCCTTGCGCGAGACGGCGAGCAGGAGCGGGCGGCCGAGCTCGAGGACCTCGTCCAGCGAGCGCAGCACGGCGATCGTCTGCGCGGGCGTCTTGGCGAAGTCCGGCCCCGGATCCAGGACGATCTGCTCGGCCCCCACCCCGCGCCCGCGCGCGAGCTCGATCCGCTCGGAGAGAAACGCGACCACGTCGGCGGTGACGTCGTCGTAGCGCTCGGGATCCTGGAGGCGCTCTTTGGGCGCCGCGCGCGTGTGCATGAGGACGAGCGCGGCTCCGGTCGCGGCACAGACGTCCGCGAGCTCGGGGTCGCGCAGGCCGCTGACGTCGTTGACGATCACGGCGCCCGCGGCGATCGCGGCCTGGGCCACGGCCGGCTTGTACGTGTCGATCGAGACGGTGGCGCCCAGCTCGCGCACGATCCGCTCGACGAGCGGCGCCACGCGCTCGATCTCCTCGGAGACGCCGACGGGCGGGCGCTGCGTGATCGCCGACTCGCCGCCAACGTCGATGATGTCCGCGCCCGCCGCAAGCAGTTCACGCGCCCGCGCGACGCGCGAATCGAGGTCCGGATAGGCGCCCGCGTCCGAGAACGAGTCCGGCGAGGCGTTGACCACGCCCATGAGCCACGGCCGCTCGCCGAGTGCGAGCCTGCGCCCCGCCGCCAGGAGGTCGAACCGGCGCACGGCTCGACGCTACTTCACGCGGACGGTGCGCTTGCGGGCCGTCGGGTTGCCCGCCTTGTCGCGCGTCGTGATCCTGATCGTGAACGTGCCCGAGCGGTGGTAGCGGTGGTTGATGCGGGCGAGCCGGGCGCTGCGCGACGTCCTCTTGCCGTCGCCCCACGTCACGACGGTCCCGGCGAGCCCCGAGGTCCGGTGCCCGGCCCGGCGAACGTCGCTGCCCCGGACGACGAGCCTCACCGCACGGCCCTTGCGGCTGTACTTCACGCTCTGGCGGGGACGCAGGTCGTCGACGATGATCTTGCGCGTCGGCGTTTGCGTGGACTGCCCGCGGCGGTCCTTGGCGACGACCATCCATGTGTGCTTGGTCCCGCGCAACGCCGTCGGCAGCGTGAAGGTCGCGTGGTCCGTGGTCCCGGCAAGCCGGCCGTCGACATAGACCTCGTAGTTGATCGGCCCCCACAGCTCGAAGGACGGCTCCCACGTGAACTTCGTGCGCGCGGGGACGCAGCACCTGCGCCGCGTCAACCCGACGAACACGCCCGGCGGGCGGTCGCCGTAGCCGGCGACGATCTGACCGTTCTGGATCCACGTGACGATGAAGCCGTCGTTGCGGTCCGCGGCCGCTTCGAGTCCCGCTCCCGGCGTGACGGGGCCGAGCTCGGGGCGCGTGAGCGTGACGTCGGGCTGGGCCACTCCGTCACGGAACGGGCGCACACGGATGATCGCCGGCTGGGCGAGGCCGCCGATGACCGCCGCCACGACCCCGTCGTCGTTGTCGGCCATCGCCGCGGTCGGGGTGGAGGGCACCGTGCTGCCCGCGAAGATCCGCGAGCCGCCGCTGATGGCGTCCCGCTTGTCGATCGACGCGATCATCGGCTGCCGGGTGGTCGCGCCCGACATCGTCGCGAAGCCGATGCCGCGCGGCGTGATGTCGATCCGCGGCGTCGTGCCCTGCTCGTCGCCGATGTCCACGGCGACCGGCGGATCGAACTCCGTTCCTCGCTGGCGGCGCGCGAGGATCCGCGCGGCGCCGCCCGCGAGCACCTGGCGGAAGACGACCCAGGCGTAGCTCGAGTCCTCCTCGGCGTCGATGTCCGGAAGCTCGGAGAGCGTCGTCGCCCGGCCGCCGAAGGACGGCGGCGTGAGGTCCTGCGGCGCCGTCGAGACGCCGCTCAGGAACACCTTGCGCGCGTAGACGTGCCCGTTCTCGCCCCACGTGGCGACGGCCACACCGTCGGCGGAGATCGCGATCTTCGAACGGCCGCTGCCGACGCCGGCAGGGCCGCCCGACACGTCGAGGATCTGCGGCAGCGTCTGCCAGCCGTTGTTGATGCGGTCCAGTCGAGCGACGCGCACGTCGCCTCCGGTGGTCGTGAAGCTGACCATCGCGGCGCCATTGATGGACATGTCCACGGAGGGGGCGGACCCATCGCCGAGCGCCGTGGCACCCGAGAAGCCCCGGCCAACTGGCCGCACGACGCCGTGGACGAAGCCGCCGTTGACGAAGGCGACCACGAGCCGCCCGTCAGGGGACGCCGCGAGCACCGGCTCGGAGCTGGAACCGCCGAACGCGCCGTCGACGCGCTCGGGGGCCTGGAAGGCGCCGTCGACGAACCGCGAGACGAAGATGTGGTCAGCGCCGCCGACGTTCTTGACGTAGGTCACGCCCCCGGTGCCGTCGCGGGCGAGGTCGACGTCGCCGACGCGGGTCGCGGCGTCGATCGGGTCGCCGGGGAAGAAGGCGGCCTGCGCGGATGTGGTCCACGCGGCGGCGGGCAGACAGCCGAGAACGGCACAGATGAGCATGCGGCGCATCAGGACAACCTACGTGGTTCCCACAACGCCTTCGGCAGTCGCCTCCACGTCCCACGCCTCCACGTGCTCCGCGGTCGTCGCCGCATCCCAGTCAAGCTCGGCGCCCAGCACAGCCGCCACACGTCCCACCGCGGGCCCGCCCGCGGCGACCTCGCGGCCCGCGAGCAGCCCGAGCCGCGTGCGCCGCAGCAGCACGTCGCCGAGCGAGTGGGCCTGCTCGTGGCGGGCGGCGTACACGATCTCCGCGAGGAGGTCGGGCAGGTCGGGCACGATCGGCCGTGCCAGCTCCTCGCGCTCGCGCGCGATCGCGAGGACGTCGTGCGCGGCGTGGCCGTAGCGGCCCGCGAGCGCCGCGTACGTCGCGTCCGGGAGGCCGTCCACGCGCGGCAGATCCGAGACCGCGACGGGAGCCCCGAGCGGGATCTCGTGCGTGCGGCACTTCGCATCGCGCGCATCGCGCTCGACGAGCCGGTCGACGGTGAGCTTCGCCATCCGCCGCCACGTCGTGAGCTTGCCGCCGGTGATCGTCACCATGCCGCTCGAGGTCTCGTAGAGCTCGGCCTTGCGCGAGATGTCGACGGACTTCTTCGGGTCGCCCGTCGAGATGAGGGGGCGCACACCCGCGTACGCGCCGGTGAGATCACTCGGCTGAAGCGACGTGCCGAAGTACTCGTTTGCGGCGTTGAGCAGGTAGTCGATGTCGTCCTCGGACGGCGGGATGTGCTCGAGCCCGCCCTCGTAGTCGTTGTCGGTCGTGCCGAGGAGCGTGCGGCCGAGCCAGGGCAGCGCGAAGATCGAGCGACCGCCCCCGGCGGGGACGATCGCGCCGCCGCCGGCGAAGGGCAGGTCCTCGCTGCGCAGCGTGATGTGCGTCCCGCGGCTCGGGCGGATGCGCGGCACCTCGGCCTCGTCGTGCAGCTCGCCCGGGCGCAGCCGGTCGGCCCACACACCGGTTGCGTTGACGACGTTCGCCGCGCGTACGACGAGCTCGTCGCCCCCGCCCGCAGGTCGCACGCGCACGCCGGCCGCGCGGCCGGATTCCTCGACGAGCTCGACGACCTCCAGCCGGTTGGCGCAGACCGCGCCGAAGCGCTCGGCCTCGGCCAGCACGGTGAGGACGAGCCGGGCGTCGTCGGTCTGGCAGTCGTAGAACAGGTAGCCCGACGTCGGCGCCCGCGCCGCGAGCGCCGGGACGAGCTCGAGCACCTCCTCGCCCGAGATGACCCGGTGTCGCTCCGGGCTCCACTCCGCCGGATCGGCGGCGGCGGCGCGCGCGGCGGCCGCCGCCGCCCTGCCGCGGATCCGCGGACGGCCGCGCCCGCGCAGGCGCTCGATCGCCATGACGTCGTAGAGGTTGAGTCCGACGCCCATGAGCCGGTCGGGGCGCTGCCCGTCGAACGCGGCGACGACGAGCGGCAGCGGGCGCACGAGGTACGGCGCCAGGGCGACCATGAGCTGGCGCTCGAGCAGCGCCTCGCGCACGAGGCCGAGATCGAAGTTCTGCAGGTAGCGCAACCCGCCGTGGACGAGCTTGGAGGAGCGGCTCGAGGTGCCCGCCGCGAAGTCCGCCTTCTCGACGAGCGCGACGCTGAACCCGCGCGCCGCCGCGTCGAGGGCGACGCCGGCGCCGGTGATCCCGCCGCCGATGACGACGACGTCGAACGCGTCGCCCGCGAGGGCCTCGAGCGCGTCGGCGTGGGCGATCATCCGAGCCAGTGTGCCACGGGCTCAAGGCCGGCTCGGAAGCTGTCGAGCTAGACGGTAAGGACCCGGCCCAGGCCCGCCGGCACCGCGCCCCCGCCGAACAGGCACCGCGCGACGCCGGGGGCCACGCCGCCGGCTCCCCTGGCCCACAACGCGGCGGGTGGCGAGCGTTGGGGTCCTCCAGCGGCGGTCATACTGACCACCCGAGGTCGCCACACCGGCTCCCCGTGGCTAGTCGATCAGGCCGTGGCGCAGCGCCGCGGCGACGGCCGCCGCCTTGTCGGGCACGCCGAGCTTGCGGTAGATGTTCTGCAGGTGGGTCTTCACGGTGCTGACGCTGATCCCGAGCTGCTCGGAGATCTCGCCGCCGGGGAGGCCATGCGAGGCGAGGTTCAGCACCTCGAGCTCGCGCGACGTGACCGAGGGCGGGTCGTGCACGAGCGGGTCCAGCCGCAGGGCCTGGGCGCGGGCGCGCGACGCGCCGTCGCGGGAGCGGCGCGCCCGTCGCCGCTGGGCGACGGCGACGTCGTGGCGCCCGCCGAGCTCGAGTTGGCCGGCACGGGCGTCGGCGACGTCCGCGGAGCTCTCCAGGCGCTGGGCGGTGCGCTCGTAGGCGCCCGCGACCGATACGCGCGAACGCCCCGGGATCGCGATCCCGAGCACGGCTTGGATGCTGCCCCCCTCACCCTGCACGGGCACGGCGTCGACCGAATACGCGTGCCCGTAGCTCGTGAACGAGAAGTGGCCGCGCCGCCCGTCGAGTGCCGCCGTGTAGTGGTCGATGCACAACCGCCGGACCGGCGCCGGCATCTCGGAGATGTGCGGAAGCTGACGACCGACGAACATCCCGTCCTCGAACCACGGCAGGCGCAGGATCGACTCGCCCTCCGCCCCGTTGACGACGAGCTCGCGGTCCATCAGAAACGCGGTCGGGTCGTGCGGCGTGCGCGAGCGCGGACGGTGCGCGACGCGGCCGGCGAGGAATCCGAGGGCGACGGCCTCCATGACGGACCCGTCGCTCTTGCAGCGCTCGAGCAGGTCGTCGAGGTCCGCCGTGACCCCCGTTGTACGGGTGGACGCGGCCAGGTTGCAGCCGCCTTCGGTCAGCGTCGCCACCGCGCCGCCGTGCTCGTGCGCCGTGCGCAGGGCCGCGAGGAACGCGGTCGCGGTCTTCATATCGACGTCCGTCCGGCTCACGATGGACGTCAAAGGGGGGTGTTTTGCGGGTGATTCACGATGCTGAGTGGCCGTCCATCCTAGTCACGACGATAGTCGACCGGCGGAGTCGGGAACCTTAGGCGGCGGCGGCCCGGGCTTCATCGGCCGAATGGCGGATCTAGGTTGCGCTCTCTTCGTCGCGGTCACGCCGGGACGGCCGGTAGCCGTACGCGGCCTCCCGGACGGCGAGGTCGCCCTCCACGAGCGACCCGAGCGCGCCGGCGAGCGTGGCCAGCGACGCCGCGAGCCAGGCCAGCCGGAGGTAGTCGCTGGGATCCGAGCTGCGGATCTGCTCCTGGAGCGCCCCCCGCGGGATGAGGCTGAACGAGCCGACGACGCTGAAGACCAGCAGCGCGACGTACAGCGTGAGCACGCCGATCACGATCGTCAGGGTCGTCGCCGCGTTGAAGAGGATGACGCGCTCGCGCGTGCGCGGTGACGCGCTGCGTTCCCACAGGTCGTGAGCCCACAGCAGCGCGGCGGAGGCCACGACGATCGCGCAGATCGTCAGGCCGAGCAGCCGGGGCACGGTCATGTGGCTGGCCAGCGTCCAGAACCCCGAGGACGCGAGCACGTAGGCCGCGGTTCCGAGCGCCGCGGCGAGTGCGCGCGAGAGCTTCACGGCGACCCGCCAGGGGTGATTCGCCCGGACCATGCCGACGAGCAGGCGCAGGTTGCCGCGGATGACCGCCGACGTGAAGCGGATCGTGTCGTCGTCGCCGATCTGCGCCTCGGAGACCGACGAGGCAAGCTCCTGCAGCCGGCCGCGAGCGTCCTCGCCGTCCTCGCCGTCCTCGTCGGCCCCGACGAGCGCGACGATCGCATCGAGCATCGCATCGCGCACCCGCTCCTCGATGTCGAGCGCGCCCAGGGCGGGCACGGAGATCAGCGCCACCCCCTCGGTGGGGCTGACGACGGCGGTCAGCGGGCGATGGTCGTCCGAGCGCAGCGGAAGGTCGGTGAGGCAGATGAGCGCGTCCCATCCGTGGTCGAGCATGTGCCGGCGCGCCTGCTGGACGAGGTCGGCGATCGGCGCCTGCGGGTCCTTCGCGTCGTCCTGACCGGGCTCGATCTGCCATTCGATGCCCGAGAAGCGGCGCTCGAGCGCCTCGCGCAGATCGTCGGCCACGCGGTCGGCCAGCTCGCCCAGCTGGGGCTCGGCGCGCAGACCGACGCGCAGCGTGCGCTTCTGCGTTGCCGTGTCCGTCGAACCGTCCGTCTGCGTCGAATCCGAGCCGCTCATGGGCGCATTGGCCCCCTATCCGGCGCCGATGACCGACAAACCCGCGATGTCGCGACCGTGGGCGTCTCTTGTGACGGTGGGCCTTCGGTGTACTGACCTCACGCATGGAGGCAAGCACCGTTCCGATCAGCGTGGCACGCACGCGCACCTCGGTGCTCGCCCGCCAGCAGCGATCGCGCGAGGACCGCAGGCTGTTTCGCGCGTGGCTGGACCACGGCGACGAACGCGCGCGCGCCGCGCTCATCGAGCGCTTTCTGCCGCTCGCCCGATCGCTGGCCAACCGCTATCACCGCTCGGGCGAGCCGCTCGACGATCTGGTCCAGGTCGCGTCGGTCGCGCTCGTCAAGGCGATCGACCGTTACGACCCCGCCCGCGGCTGCGCGTTCACGTCCTTCGCGGTGCCGACCATCTGCGGCGAGCTCAAGCGCCACTTTCGCGACCACACCTGGACCGTGCGGCCGCCGCGCGAGATCCAGGAGCTGGCGCTGCGCGTCGACGCGGCGCGCCACCGGCTCTGGCAAAAGCTCGATCGCTCCCCCACGACGAGCGAGCTCGCGCGGGCGATGGGCGTCGACGACGAGCAGATCCTCGAAGCCATGCAGGCCTCCAACGGCCGCGGCAGCCTGTCGCTGCAGGGATCCTCCGGCGACCGCGTGGACGCCGGCCGGCTCGAGGACACGATGGGGATCGAGGATCTCGGGCTGGCGCGCGCGGAGATGCGCGCAGACGTCGACGGGCTGCTTGCGACGATCGCTCCGCGCGCGCGCCAAATGGTGCGGCTGCGCTTCGCGGCCGACATGAGCCAGGCCGAGATCGGCGCGCTGTTCGGCGTCAGCCAGATGCAGGTCTCGCGGATCCTGCGCGTCGCCCTCACCCGGCTGCGCTGCGTCGCCGAGCACCGTCAGCTCGGCACCGGCGCCTGACGGGCCCGGTCGCCGGCGCGGCTCAGGCCTCCGTATGCCGGCGGCGGCACCGGGATCCAGGGCGGGGCGATCATGGCGATCCGCAGCGGGCGGCCACGGTCGACGTCCTTCGACATGGAGCCGTCCTATGTTCGTGCGTGCCGCGATGGCCGTAGGCCGTGGGACGGCCGCGCGAACCGATCCTGCTCCAGCTTGGCGCCGGCGCGCCGCCGACCTAAGGACGCCAGGGTGAGGGACCTCGTCAACCTGTCGCAGTCGACGGTCGTCACGGGCCCCGACGCGTTCTGCCTGTCGGCGCGCGACGGCAGCCTGCCGCTGCACGCCGACCACTCGCTCGGGCCCTATCTGGACGACTGCCGGCACCTGCGCGGCCACGAACTGCGCGTCGGCGGCCGGCCGCTGCGGCTGCTCGTCGCCGATGACATCGTCGGCACGGTCGCGATCTACGAACTGACGAACCCGAACGTGGCGCTCGCCGACGGAGGCGAACTGGGCATGCGCCTGCTCGCCGCACGCGCCTGGTGGGTGCCCAACGGCGCCTGCGTGGAGGCGATGCTGCGCGCGTCCGGGCTGCGGGTCCTCGAACGACCGGGACACGAGATGTGGCTGTGCGAGCGGGTCTGAGGCGTGCTGCGCTTTCGCTCCGATGACGAGCAGCGCGCGACGACGGTCGAGCTGTTCTTCGACCTCGTCTTCGTCTTCGCGATCACCCAGCTCGCGACGCTGCTTCGCCACGACCTGAGCTTCGTCGGCGCGGGCCGCGTCCTGTTCTTGCTGCTCGTCGTGTGGTGGGCGTGGATCTACACGACATGGATGACGAACTGGTTTGACCCGGCGCACCTGTCGGTGCGGCTGGTCCTCATCGTCTGCATGCTCGCGGCGTTTCTGATGGCGATCGCCATCCCGCACGCGTTCGACTCGCGGGCGGCGCTGTTCGCCGGCGGCTACGTCGTGCTGCAGATCGCGCGCAACACGTTCGTCGTGCTCAAGAGCGACGACAGCGAGCCGATGCACCGTTCGTGGGTGCGGATGTGGATCGGCTCGCTGTGGATCGGCGCGATCTGGATCGCCGGCGCGATCGTCCCCGACGAGGGCGCGCGCACGGCGATCTGGGGAGCGGCGCTCCTGCTGGACTACGGCGGCCCGCTCGTAGGGTTCTGGGCGCCGGGCCTGGGCCGCACTCAGGCCACCGAGTGGGAGCTCGAGCACGGCCACTTCGTCGAGCGCTTCCAGACGTTCGTGATCATCGCCCTCGGCGAGACCATCGTCGCGACCGGGACCGTCGCCTCGCAGGACGCGCTCAATGCCGTGCGCGTGCTCGCGCTGGCGATCGCGTTCCTCGTCACCGCGGTGTTCTGGTGGCTGTACTTCGACGAGGTCGCCGAGCGCTCGCAGGCGCGGCTCGCCGCGGCCGGAGAGCAGCGGGGCGTACTGGCGCGCGATGCGTTCACGTACCTGCACATCCCGATCGTCGCCGGCATCATCGTCGCCGCCGCCGGGGACGCGCTCGTCATCGCGCGGCCCACGTCGACGCCGCCCGCCGATCAGCTCGCCGTGCTGGTCGTCGGGTCGTCGCTCTACATCCTCGGCCTCGTCGCGTTCGAGCTGCGGATGACCGGGTCGGTGGCCCCGACGCGGCTCATCGCGGCCGTCGTCGTCATCGCGCTCGGCCCGCTGGGAACCCTGATGCCTCTGGTCGCGAGCTACGCCCTCGTCTCGGCGGCGCTCGCGATCGTCGCCGGCGTTGAGACCTACGCGCGGCTGTGGCGCCGCCCGGAGGACGAGCCGGCGCGCGGCTGGCCGCTGTCGTCGGGGCCGCGCACGCTGTCCGCCCTGCGGCTGCGGCGCGTGTTGAAGTGACGCGCCGCAGCGGCCGCGGTCAGATTCCCGAGCTGCCGACGGGGCTCGGGCTCGGGCTCGCCGGCGGTGCCACCGGGGCCGGGCCGGCGTCGTCGATGCGGCTGGGCAGCCGCAGCCCGGAGAGCATGCGCCGGGCGTCGTCGGCGTACGGGTCATCGACGACGACGTCGTAGGTCTCGGCCGTCATCGTCGGCACGGCGTCGAAGTCGCGCCGGCCCCGCTGGAAGGCGTACATGATCAGGCCCATGAAGATCCCGACGAGCATGCCGAACCACAGGCCGTCGATGATCAGCCAGAACCGGCTCACCACCGGATCGAACCAGTCCAGGACGGCGAACAGCCAGCCGATGAGCATGCCGACGACCGCGCCGGTTGCGGCGCCTCGCAGCGCCGCCGTGCCCCAGGTCAGGCGCCCGGTGACCTGCTCGACCATCTGCAGGTTCCGCGCCACGACCGCGACGTGCTCGACCGGGAATGTGTTGTCCGCGAGGTAGTCGACGGCCTTCTCGGCGTCGGCGTAGGTCGCGTAGGAGGCCACCGGACGCCGCGCGTTCGTCCAATCGGCGTTGCTTCCGGTGGGCATCGAGGTAGATCGATTGTTCGCTCGCATGGTTGCCCCCTTCGGGGTGGGTCGGATGCTGTGGTCTGCCCCGGCAGGTAGGCCGGACATCCCGACGGTCAAACCGCCCGGCTCTCGCTCTGGCGGGCGGCGTGGGGGGCGATCGCATCGAGAACTTCGCTGGCGAGCACGGGCCCGTCGGCGGGTCGCACGGGGGTCGCCGCGATGCGGACGACGAGCTCGTCGCCGTCCAGTTCCTCCAGGCTGACGCGCGGCGAGCCGCGGATCGGCGTCCGGATGCGCTCGCGCAGCAGGCGCTCGACCTCGGCCGGCGTGACCCCCGCCCGCAGGCGCGCGCGCATGTCGACGGCGGTGGGCTCGCGCAACGGCACGACCGCGACGTTCATCACGACGGAGTTGGGGATCATGATCGCGTCCTCTCCGTTGGCCAGGACCGTGTACAGCAGGCCCAGCGACGTCACCGTTCCCTCGACGGTCCCGGCCAGGCCGCCCCCCTGCAGGCGGACCCGGTCGCCGACGCGAAACGGCTGCGCGCTGGCGAGCACCGTGCCGGCGATGACGTTGCCGATCGTCTGCTGTGCGGCGAGCCCGAGCACGACGGCGGTGAGCGCCCCGCCGACGGCGAGCGTCTGCGGTCCGAGACCGGCGACGCGCAGCGCGACCACCGCGACGATGAGCATCGTCCACAGGCGGATGAGGAAGCCGACCGTGCCGGCGGTCGCGGGCTCGAGGTGCTTGGTGAGCACGGGCCGCAGGGCGCGCCCCACCTCGCGCGCGAGCTGCCAGCCCAGTGCGATGATCGCCACCGCGAACAGGATCCGGACGACGGGGTCCCAGTCGTGCGGGAAGAGCCGGCGGCGGTACGCGTAGAGAACGAACACCCCGCCGAGCAGCGGCGTGACGACGATGATCTGAACCCGCGCGCGCTTGGCCGCGCGACGGCTCAGCTCGCGGGCGGCCCCGAGATCGAACCAGGACTTGTCCGGCGTCGGAGGCCGGCGCCTCCACCCCTGGGCGGGCTGCCGGCGCCGAACGCCGTCGTCGGGCTCAGGTGCCCGACGGCGCCGGCTCACCGTGCGGCGGCGGGGTCGGGGTGCCGGTCGGGGTGCCGCTGCGGGGTGGCCCGTAGGAGCCGCGGCCGCGGCGCTCGCAGACGCCCTCGTCCAGCGCGGCCCGCACCGCCTGGCGCAACCGCCCGGGGCCCCACTGCCGGGAGGAGAGGATCCGTTCGAGCTCGCGACGATCGCAGGTCCCGTGCTCGCGCAGCGCCTGCGCGACGAGCTCGATCTCGCGGTCGAGCTCGCGATCGGAGACGGCGTCGGTCCGCGACGCCGTGCCCGCGGTGCCGAGCATGCCGGGCGAGTGGTAGCCGCTGCCCGATCCCGGGCCCGGGCGCAGCCGCCGCGCGCCCTCGCGCTCGCGCGCCCGGCGCCGCGCGATGCGCTCCTGCAGCTCGGCCTCGTGCTCGCGCCGGGCCTCGGGAACCCCGGGCCGCCCGCTCGCGACCTCCGTCGCGGTCAGCGGGGTCGCGATCGCCTCGAGCGACCGGCCTTCGGCGCGCACGCCCCACAGCAGCTCGGCGATCCCGCCCAGCGCCATCGCGCTCGCACCGATGAGGAAGCCGGTGGCGACCTGAGCGGGGTCGCCGCTGTGGATGAACGTGCCGAACAGCAGCGGACCGGAGATGCCACCGATCGCCGTGCCGATCGCGTAGAAGAACGCGATCGCCAGCGCGCGCGTCTCCATCGGGAAGACCTCGGAGACCGTCAGGTACGCGGAGCTCGCTCCCGCCGAGGCGAGGAAGAACGTCGCCAGGATGAACGCCATGAACGACGCCGTGGTCAGCGAGCCGTTGCGCAGGAGCAGCGCGAGTACGGCGACGCACGCCGCCGATCCGAGATACGTGCCGGCGATCATCGGCACGCGGCCGACCGTGTCGAACAGGCGCCCGAGCAGCAGCGGGCCGGTGAAGTTGCTCAGCGCGAACAGGAGCATGAACAGCGGAACGCTGCTCGAGCTGACGGCGAAGAACTTCGAGAGGATCGTCCCGAGGTCGAACGTCACCGCGTTGTAGAGGAACGCCTGGCCGATGAAGAGCGACAACCCGAGCGCGGCACGCCGCGGGTAGCGCTTGACCGTCACCGCGGCGATCTCCCGGAACGGGATCGCCTCGCGCTGGCGCACCTCGATGTACTCATCCGGTTCGGCCAGCTCCACGGCGGCCTCGGCCCGCACCTCGGCCTCGATCTGCTCGACGATCCGCTCGGCCTCCTCCTCCCGGCCGTGGATGAACAGCCACCGCGGGCTCTCCGGCACGTGCCGGCGCACGATCAGGATCCCCGTGCCGAGGATGGCGCCGGCGCCGAAGGCCAGGCGCCAGCCGACGTCGCCGGCGAAGAGCGACGTGTCGAGCAGCGCGAGCGAGGCGATCCCGCCGATCGCCGCGCCGACCCAGAAGCTGCCGTTGATCGCCAGGTCGACCTGGCCGCGGTTGCGCGCGGGGATGAGCTCGTCGATCGCGGAGTTGATCGCGGCGTACTCGCCGCCGATCCCCATGCCGGTGAAGAAGCGGCACACGAAGAAATACCAGGGCGCGAACGCGAACGCGGTCGCGACGGTCGCCGCCAGGTACAGGCACATCGTGAGCATGAAGAGCCTCTTGCGCCCGAAGCGGTCGGTCAGCTGGCCGAACAGCAGCGCTCCGATGCACGCGCCCGCGACGTAGAGCGCGGCGGACGTGCCGACGTCGGCCGCCGTCATGCCGATCCCGCTGCCCGCCTCGGTCAGGCGCGGCGCGATCGAGCCGACGATCGTGACCTCGAGCCCGTCGAGGATCCAGACGGTCCCGAGCCCGATGACGACGCGCCAGTGAAAGCGCGACCACGGCAGCCGGTCCAGGCGCGCCGGGATGTTCGTGCGGATCGTGTTGAGCGTGGCCGCGGCGCTGGTCATCGGGCACAACCGGCGTACGTGTGATGAGGATGAAGATGGCGCTGCGCTGTCGACTGCTCGCTCATCGCTTCCGGTTCACGAGCGACGGCGACACCCTGCGCTGGGCCTGCGAGCGCGACGGCTGCGACGCGGGCGGTGCGAAGCGCTACGACTCCGCCCGGGCGGCCGCGAGGTTTGCCGCCGCGTTCGACGTCGAGGATCGCCGCGACCTCGGCCGGCGCGCGCCGCTCGGGCTGCTGCCGCTGCGGCTGTGGCGCGCGTGGCGCCGGCGCGGGCGCGCCTGCGCCGAGCGTTGAATGTGACCCCTCGCGACCCACGGCCAGCTTCGTAGGCCGCGTCGGGCGCCGAACAAGAAGGTGAACTTGATGGCGTCGGCCGGCGGGCTATCTCCCCTGCCAGGGCCTCCATGGGACATGCACTGATCCTCGCTGCCGACCAGGTCTCGGGCGCCCTCGGGAAGCCGGTGCAGGACCATCTGCTCCAGGCGCGCCAGATGCAGACGCTGTCGTTCGTGTTCCACATCCCGCTCGTCTGCTTCGGGATCGCCTTTCCCGCGGTGATGCTGTTCGTCGAGGGGCTGTGGCTGCGCACCGGCGATCCCCTCTACAAGGCGCTGGCGCGGCGCTGGTCGAAGGTCGTCGTCGTCCTGTTCTCGATCGGCGTCGTCAGCGGGACGATCCTGTCGTTCGAGATGGGGCTGCTGTGGCCGAACTTCATGGCCACCTTCGGGCAGGTGTTCGGCCTCGCCTTCGGGATCGAGGGCTTCGCGTTCTTCACCGAGGCGATCTTCCTGGCGCTGTACGTCTTCGGCTGGGATCGCTTCTCCCCGCGCACGCACCTGCTGCTCGGGGTGCCCGTCGTGATCGCGGGCTTCCTCGGCTCGCTCATGGTCATCTCGGTCAACGGCTGGATGAACCACCCGCAAGGCTTCGACATCGTCGCCGGCAAGGTGACGAACGTGGACCCGTGGCACGCGCTGTTCAACGCGCACCTGTGGCACGAGCTCGTCCACATGTACCTCGCGGGCTACGTCGTCGTCGGGTTCGTCGTGGCGGCGATCTACGCACGCGCGTGGCTGCGCGGCCGCCGTGACCGTTACATCCGTGCCGCGATCGTCGTGCCGCTCACCGTGGCGTGCCTGGCGGCGCCCGTGCAGATCGTCATCGGCGACTGGGCCGGGCGGACGGTCGCCAAGGACCAGCCGCTCAAGCTCGCCGCGTTCGAAGGCCTCCAGCACACCCAGCGCGGCGCGACGCTGCACGTCGGCGGGATCTACGAGCACGGCCACGTCGTGGGTGCCATCGCGATTCCCAAGGGCCTGTCGCTGCTGGCCTACCACCACCGCGACGCCGTCGTGCGCGGGCTGGACGCGGTGCCGCCGAGCCAACGGCCGCCGGTGGGCGTCGTCCGGCTCGCCTTCCAGACGATGATCCTGATCGGCACCGCTCTTGCGGCGCTCGGGCTCGGCTATCTGGTCGTCTGGTGGCGCCGGCGGCGCATCCCCGCGTCGGCGTGGTTCTACCGGGCGGTGATCGCGGCGGCGCCGCTGTCGCTGGTGGCGCTGCTGGCCGGATGGACGACGACCGAGGTGGGCCGCCAGCCGTGGGTCGTCTACGGCGTCATGCGCACCTCGCAGGCCGTCACGAGCGCGAACGGGCTGCTGGCGGCCTACGCGCTGCTCGCGGTCGTCTACCTCGCGCTGGCCGCGGCCATCTGGTGGCTGCTGCGACGGATCGCGCGCGAGCCGATCGAGGCCGAGGTTGCTGGCGAGATCGCGGTCGCGGCATGAGCCTCGCGGACACCTGCTTCGCGCTGATCGTCGCCGGCATGACGGCCTACCTCGTGCTCGGCGGGGCGGACTTCGGCGCGGGCCTCTGGGACCTCACCGCGGGCAGCCCCGAGCGCGGGCACCGCGTGCGTGCGCTCGTGCAGCGCTCGATGGGACCGGTCTGGGAGGCCAACCACGTCTGGCTCATCTTCGTGCTCGTCGTCTCGTGGACGGCGTTTCCACTCGCCTTCGGGGCGGTGATGTCGACGCTGTACATCCCGCTGTTCCTCGTGGCCGCGGGCGTCATCCTGCGCGGCATCGGCTACGCGCTGCGCGGCGAGGCGACGTCGATCTCCGAGGCGCGCCTGCTGGGCGGGGCGTTCGCGCTGGCGTCGGTGCTGACGCCCTTCTGCCTCGGCGCCGCGGTCGGGGCCATCGGGTCGGGCCGCGTGCACGTGGGCCGGGCCACGGGCTCCGGCCTCGGCGTGTGGCTGCACCCCGCGTCGCTCGCGCTCGGCGTCCTGGCGGTGCTCGCCGGCGCGTACCTCGCGGCGGTGTTCATGGCCGCCGATGCCGCCCGCGACGGGCTGGCCGACCTCGAGCGGGCGTTTCGCCGGCGCGCGCTCGGCGCGGGCGCCGCCGCCGGCGCCGCCGCGTTCGGCGCCCTGCTCGTGCTGCGCTCCGACGCGCCGCAGCTCTACGGCCGGCTGAGCTCCGGTCGCGCCGTGATCTGCGTGATCGGGCCCGCGCTCGCGGGCGCGGCCACGCTCGCGCTCGTCTGGCGCGGCCGCTACGGGCTCGCACGCTACGCCGCGGCCGCCGCGGTCGCCGCGATCACGCTCGGCTGGGCGCTCGCGCAGTACCCCTACCTGCTCCCCGGAGCGCTCACCGTCGACCGCGCCGCGGCGCCGCACGCGACGCTCGTCGCCCTGCTCGGCGTCGCGGCGGTCGGGCTCGTCCTGATCGCGGGGCCGCTCGTCGCGCTGTACCGCCTCGCGGTGCACGGCGACATCGACGAGCCGCTGGACGAGCTCGATCGCCACTTCGCGCCACACGGCGAAGGGAGCGCGTCGTGAGCGAGCGGGCGCTGCGCGCCCTGGTCGCCACGAGCTTCGTCGCCGGGCTCGTGCTGATGATCGGCTTCGATCGCCCGCTCACCCGCGTGCTCGGCGTCCTCAGCCTGCTGGGCTTCGTCGTGGCCGGTCTGTTCGCCATCGCCGACCCGCGGTTCCTGGGCGCACCGGTTGCCCTGGCGACGGCGCGGCGTACCTCCGGTGACATGGACTACGACGCCATCATCACGCTCGTGCAGGAAGCCGCGGACGCCGACCGCGAGCGAGCCGAGCGCGCCGCGCACGCCACGCTGGAGACGCTCGCCGAGCGCATTTCCGGCGGCGAGGCGCGCCAGCTCGCCGACCAGCTTCCGCCCGAGCTCTCACCCTGGCTGAACACCGCCAAGCGCTCCGAGCCGTTCACGGTCGACGAGTTCGTGCGCCGCGTCGCCGCGCGCGAGGCAGCCGACCGCTCGACCGCGGAGCGCGATGTGCGCATCGTCTTCGCGGCGCTCTCCCAGTCGGTCAGCCCCCGCGAGTTCGATGACATCGTCTCCGAGCTCGACAAGAGCTACGCGCCGCTGCTGCCGCGCGGCCCCTACGTCGAGGTGATGCCCGCCGGGGAGATCCTCCGTCGGGTCGCCCAGCGCACCGGGCTCGACGAGGCCGGGGCGCTCCGTGCGACCGAGGCGGTGCTCGAGACGCTCGGCGAGCGGATCGCCGGAGGGGAGGTCGACGATCTGATCGCGCGCCTGCCGCTGGCGCTGCACGACCCCCTCTACGCCGGCCGCGCCCGCTCGGACGGCCTCGCGCACCACGTGTCGCTCGACGAGTTCGCCCTGCGCGTGGCCGAGCGCGAAGGCACGAGCGACCACGTGCTCGCGGCCCGCGAGCACGTGGTCGCGGTGCTCGCGGCCCTGCGCGAGGCCCTCGGCGACGAGTTCTGGGACGTCACCGTGCAGCTGCCCGGCGACCTGATCCACGAACTCCATCGATGAAGGGATCAGGGATGGCCGCCGCGCAGCTGCCCGGCGACCTGGTTCACGCACTACATCGATAAGGGATGAGGGATGGCTGCCGCGCAGCCCGCAAGACGCGACGAAAGCGCAGCCCGCAAGACGCGACGAAAGCTCAAGCGCTTGAAGTTGAGCCGCGTATATCGGCTCAACTTCAAGCGCTCATCTGACCGAAATCCGGTCGAACCGGGTTTCGGCCGCGCCGCCCCGTCCCGCATCCCTTATCGATGCAGTTTCGGCGGCCCCGCCCCGTCCCGCATCCCCGATGCAGTTTCGGCCGCCCCGCCCGCGCCGTCCCGCATCCCTTATCGATGCAGTTTCGGCCGCGAAGCTAGTCCTCCGCCGGCTTCTCCTTCCACGTGGAAACCACCACCGGGCGGTCCGCGTGGCGGATCACGTCGCGCGAGATGCTCCCGAGGATCACCTCGCTGACCTTGCCGTGGCCGTGGGCTCCGACGACGATCGCCTGAGCGTCGCGCTCGCGGGCGATCGTGAGGATCGTGTCCGAGACGGGGATGTC
This sequence comes from Solirubrobacteraceae bacterium, assembly GCA_033855075.1. Taxonomy (GTDB): domain Bacteria; phylum Actinomycetota; class Thermoleophilia; order Solirubrobacterales; family Solirubrobacteraceae; genus CADCVQ01. Next base: position 18,638 of record JAWVGM010000204.1, read on the forward strand.
CGGGTCCTCGGCGACGACAAGCGAGTCCGCCTCGCCGAAGCCGACCTCGCGCGCGAGCTGCGCGCCCTGCTCGGCGGCGCGCTGCGCGTTCTCGTACATCGTGCGGTCGATGTCGAGCGCGGTGCGGATGTCGAGCTCCGCCGGCGGGAGGCCGATCATCGTCGCCGGGCCGCTGATCAGCTCGAAGCCGACCCCCGCCTTCCACACGGTGAGCACGAGCGCGGCGCTGCCGGCGAGCAGCGTTCCGGCCTCGCGCAGCGCGTACTCGGAGGCCGGCGAGCCGTCGTAGGCGATAACGATGGGGCCGCTGCGGGTCCGCGGCGGCTCGGGTCGCGTCTCGGCGTCGCTGTGTACAGCCATGGTGCTCGCTGTAGACCGCCGGCCCCCGCCGACAAGGCGCGCGGCGTTGATCGCGCGCAGGCGCGACCTACCGCGATCAGCACACCACCGGATGACAAAGGAGCCGTACCGCATGGGACTGACCGGACGACTTGGAAATACCGCCACACCGCCCGCCGAAGGCATGCGAGCGTGGATCGTCGGCCTGCAGCTGTCGAGCGATGACGTGCGCAAGGCGCGCATCTGGCTCATCGTGACGGGCGTTCTTGCCCTGCTCACCGGCATGGCGGCGATCATCGTGCCGGCGGTGGCATCCGTCGCGACCGCGATCTTCATCGGCTGGATGCTCATCATCGCCGGCGCCATCATGGGCATGCACGCGTGGTCGCAGCGCGCGACCGGCCAGGTCGGCTGGCGCATGCTCAACGCCGCGGTGACCGTGATCGCCGGCGCCCTGATCGTCGTGCTGCCCCTGACGGGCACGATCACGCTGACGCTGCTGCTCGTGGCCTGGTTCTGGGTCTCGGCCGGCGCGATGCTCGCCGCGGCGTGGCGCTCGCGCGGGATGCCCGGCAACGGCTGGCTCGCCTTCAACGGGATCGCCTCGCTGCTGCTCGGCTTCCTCATCATCATCGACTTCCCCAGCTCCGCCGGATGGGCGATCGGCCTGCTCGTCGGCATCAACCTCGTCTTCTGGGGGGTGCGCGCCCTCGTCGCGGCCTGGGCGCTGACGCGCGCCGTGCCCGCCTAACCTGCGCGTCATGGACATCGCGATTGCCGGAGGGCACGGCAAGGTCGCGCGCCGGCTGGCGCGGCTGCTCGTCGCGCGCGGCGACCGCGTCCGCGGCCTGATCCGCAGGCCCGAGCACGCCGACGACCTGCGCGCCGACGGCAGCGAGCCGGTCCTGTGCGACATCGAGCGCGCGACCGCAGAGCAGATCGCGCTCGCGATCGACGGCGCGGACGGCGTCGTCTTCGCGGCCGGCGCGGGGCCCGGAAGCGGGCCCGAGCGCAAGTGGACGACCGATCGCGACGGAGCGATCAAGCTCATCGACGCCGCGCGCGCCGACGCGATCGACCGCTACGTGATGACCAGCTCCATCGGAGCCGAGAATCCTCCGTCCGGCGACGACGCGTTCAGCGTCTACCTGCAGGCGAAGGCGCAGGCGGATGAGGCGCTCATGGACAGCGGCCTCGAGTGGACGGTCGTGCGGCCGGGCTTCCTCCAGGACGATCCCGGCACGGGGCGCGTGCGCATCGCACCGGAGCCGTTTCGCAGCAAGGTGAACCGCGACGACGTGGCGGCCGTCCTTGCCGCGATCCTCCACGACCCGCGCTCCGCGCGGCACATCCTCTACGTCGGCGCGGGTGAGGCTCCGATCGAGGCGGCCCTGGCCGCCGCCCTTGCGTGAGCCGTCAGGCGGCCGCGTCGCGCAGCTTGGCCAGCGACGCCGCTTCGATCTGGCGCACGCGCTCGGCGCTGACGCCGAGGTCGTTGCCCAGCTCGCGCAGCGTGCGCTCGCTGCAGTCCAGGCCGAAGCGCGCCCGGATGATCACCTGCTCGCGCTCCTCCAGCTGCTCCAGCAGCGGGGGCAGCTTGGCCGCGGCGATCAGGCGCGGGACCTGCTCGTAGGCCGCTTCGGCGCGCGGGTCGTCGACGAGCTCGCCGAGCGTCGTGCCGACCTCGTGGTCGCCGCCGACCGGCTCCTCGAGCGCGCGCGGCGTGCGGTCGGCCGAGAGCAGGCTCTCGATCTGCGTCTGCGGCAGCCCGGTGGCGGCGGCGAGCTCGTGGGGACGCAGCTCCTGGCCGTGGGACTGCAGGTGCTCGCGCTGTGCCTCCTTGATGCGCGCGAGCTTGCGCAGCGCGCGATCGGACAGCACGATCGGGCGGCCCAGCTCGGAGACGAGCTGCTGCATCGCCTGGCGAACCCACCACGACGCGTACATCCAAAAAGGGGTACCGAGCGCCGGGTCGTAGCGCTCCAGCGCCCGCATGAGCCCGACGACGCCCTCCTGCATGAGCTCGGCGCGGTCGATGCGCGCCCAGCCGCGGTACATCCGGGCGACGCTCGAGACGAGCGGAGTGAACGCCTCGACCAACTTTGTGCGCTCGGCGTCGCCGCCGTCCTTGGCCGCGAGCACGAGCTTGCGCTCGAGCTGTTGCGGAAGACGGCGCGGACGTGTTCGAGCCTTGGCCGGGTCGGCGTATGTGCCGGTTCTCACGCTGAAAAGCATGTGCGTATTCCCCTGTATCGAAGTGATCTGAGGATCTGCCTGGCGCCGAGATCGATTGGCACTCTGGCGTACTCCGCCTGGCCAGTCTTCGTGGTAATCCACAAACGAACGCCTGATTTGGTGCAGGCTGCACAGCGCGTCCGGATGAGCGGGGCAGCCGAGCCCCGCCTAGGCAACGTTGCTCATTGCGCCTCAACGTTCGGCCACGTATCAACAACGCATCGGATGGATGTGTTACCGGTGGCGAGCGCGGTTCGGCCAGGGGAGCACGCGTGCTGCCGGTTTGCGCTGGCATCCGACCGGCAGGCGCTCACGCTGGCCTTCGTCCGCAACGGGATCGAACGCGGGCACAAGGTCCTCCATGTCGCCGACTCCGCAGACAACGAGGACATCACCGAGCGCCTGCGTGTCGCTGCGCCCGAGGGCGAGCGGTCAGGCAGATACGTCATCGAGACGCGCACCCCCGGCGACCTGTATCTGCCCGACGGGACCTTCGATCGCGATAGGACGATCGCGACCATTCGCGCCGAGCACGCCCAGGCCCTCGCGGAGGGCTTCAGCGGCCTGAGCATAAGCGGCTCGATGAACTGGGTCCTGGGCGAGCCGCCGGGCGCCGACGGCGTCACCGAGTACGAGCACTGCCTCGCGGCGCTCGCGGGCGACCCGACGCTGCTCATGCTGTGCCACTACGAGCACGGCCGCTTCGCCAGCGGGGCGCTCACGACGATCACGGCGGCGCACGATGTCGACCTCGCTCCGGAGCTGGCGGCGATCGGGCGCTTCGGCTACCTCGCCGGCGCGCGCGTGGACGGCCAGGTGCTGCGGCTGTCGGGGGAGCTCGACTTCGCTTGCGCCGATGCGCTGGCGGATATGCTCGCCGCGTACTTCCACGGCCGGCTGCGGCTCGACCTGTCCGATCTGACCTTCGCCGACGTCGCCGGCATGCGCGCGCTGCGCGGACGGCTGTCGCAACCATTGACGATCGTCTCTGCATCCGCGGCAATCCTGCGTTTGCTTGCGCTGCTGGCGTGGGACACTGATCCAGATATCGAGGTGCTCGATAGCCCATGAGCGACGCGGGGTTCCGACATACCCTGCTGACGTACGCAGACGACGCTGAGCTGGCTGAGACCGCGGCGCCGTTTCTCGCGCGCGGCGTCGATGACGGCGAGCACGTGCTCGCCGCTGTCTCGCCCTCCCATGAGGACGTGCTGCGCAACGCACTCGGCCCGAACGCGGCGGGCGTCACGTTCATCGACAACCGCGACCAGTACGCCCGCCCGGAATGGACGCTCGCCACCTACGACGGGGTGCTGCGCCGGCTCGCGGCGGACGGTGCCCGCCGGATACGGGTCTACGGCGAGCTCGCCGACCCGTACGACACGCCGCAGGAATGCGACGCGTGGATCGCCTACGAGGCGATCCTCAACGCCGCGTTCGCCCACCACCCGGCGTCGCTTCTGTGCGGCTATGACAAGCGGGCCGCGCCCGAGCGGGTCGTGACCGCCATGCAGCGCACCCATCCCGTACTCGCGCAGGACGGCGGCCGCCCGTGCCGGCACTTCGAGGATCCCGCCGAGGTCGTGCGGTCCCTGCGACCGCAGCCGCGCGCCGTGCCGCCGATGCACCCCGGGCCGGTCGACGCCGGGCCGCGCGGGCTGCGCGTGTGGCTGACCCGGGCGATGGAGGACGCCGGGCTCGGGCGCGAGGCGGCCGAGGACATGCTCCTGGCGGCCGGCGAGGTGCTCGGCAACGCATACCGCTTCGGCGCGAGCGTGCCCGGCATCCGCGTCGGCAGCGAGGGTGCGACGTTCGTGCTCGAGGTTTCCGCCGACGCGCCGTGGTCCGACGATCCGCTCGCCGGCTACCTGCCGCCGCGGTCCGGGGCAAGCTCCGGCGCCGGCCTGTGGATCGCCCGGCAGCTGACCTCGCACCTCGAGCTCTCGCAGGGATCCGCCGGCGGGCTCGTCGTCCGGCTCTGGGCCTGATCGCCATCCGCTCAGTAGTGGGCCGCCCACCACCGTCGTGCGGCGTCCGGGATTTCGGGCACAACGTTCCTGGACTAGGCCCGCGGGCCCGCAGCCTTCACCCGGATCCGGATGGCGGGCACCACGAGCTGGGTCAACGGGACCTCCTCGACCTCGATGACCGCGACCGCTCCGGGATCGGCGCCCGCGTGCACCGCGCCCGTCAGCGCCGCGGCGCGCGCATCGGCGAGCGCCGCCTCGCGGCGGTCGGGCTGATCGGCGCAGATCCGCTCGGCCTGCGCGCTGACGACAGCGGTCGCGGCCCCGATGGCGTGCGCGACGTGACCCTCGTGCGGGCGAATCACCTGGCTCACGCCCGGTAGCCCTGAGGGAACCAGTGAGCCGGCGCCGCCGATGACGACCAGCGGCGGCAGCGGATAGGCGGCCGCGACCTGCGCGACCGCCGCGGCCAGCGCGACCCCGCCCCCGCCGGCAATCGCCGCGCCGCCGACGGGCAGGGTGCGTACGTCGGCCCGGTGCAGGCTGAGCCGCACGCCGGAGATGAGCTCGGGGCGCGAGGACTCCCGCGGGGTTCCGCTCATGAGCACGCCGATGACCGTCGCCGTCGCGCCCGCGTTGACGACGAGCGCGTCGCCGGCGCCGCTGAGGTGCGCAGCGCCGCGCATGCTGGTCGCCGGGCCGGCATCGAGCATCAGGACGGGAAAGCGCAGCGCGCGCTCGAATGCCATCAGCGTGCCGTCGTTCTGGGTGAAGAACAGCTCGGCGCCGATCCCCGCCGCGGCCAGCGCGTCGCGCAAGCCGGAGGCGAGTGTGAGGCCGGGATCGATCAGGGCGGCGTTGAGCACGGTGGCGTTCTCGCGCTCGAGCAGGCCGATCGTGCCGATCTCGTGGCTGAGTGAGACGTGCAGGTCGCTGCCCAGTTCGCGGCGCACGACATCGGCTGCGGCAAGCTCGTGATCGGGCGCGACGGGCGCGAAGACACCGGTGATCGCGACGCCGTCGATGCGGCCGGCGCAGGACTCCAGGAAGCGGGCGATGGCGTCCTCGTCGAGCTCGGCGGCCATCGCTCCGTCGTATTCGCTGCCACCGCGCACGATGACCTCCCCCGCGCTGATCTTCTCTCTCAGCGGCTGCGGCCACGTGGCCAGCGGCGGGACCGACCGCGTCAACGGCGCGCCGATGCGCACGGCCGCCACCTGCTTGAGATCGGGCCGCTCGAGCGCGCCGTTCATCGCGTGCGTCGTGCCGAGCATCGCCCAGCGGATGTCGTCCGGTCGCACCGCGCCATCGGCGACCGCCGCTGCGATGACCGCGGCAAGCAGCTCGCGCAGCGGCTCGCGGGTCGGCACCATCGCCTCGGCGAGCAGCCGATCGTCGGGATCCATGACGACCGCCCGCGTATGGGCCGCGCCGGTCGCGATCCCGAGCCGGAGCTCAGACACGCGCGCGCTGCCCGTGGCGGGCGATCGGGATGTGGTCGACGGCGTAGCCGTGTGCGCGCGGGCCGGCGAGCGCGAGTCCGGCGGCGGTGCCCCAGACGCCGGGTGCCGGCGCGGCGAGCACCGCGACGGCGAGACCGAAGTACAGGCGCTCGGCCTGAACCGGTTCCCCGCCGTCTCCGGCCAGCACGCAGATGATGTCCGGCACCGCCGCGCAGACCGCCCCGTCCTCGAACGCGAGCAGGAACTCGTCCTGCGTCTCGAGCCGGAGCTCGCGGCCGGCGTCCGGCCCGGTCCCGGTGATCGTCGCCGATCCGCGTACCGGGGTGGCTTCGGATTGGCGCTCGACGTCGGCCACCCGTCCTTCGACGAGAACGACCGCGCCAAGCACGTCCACGGCCGCAGCGATCGCCGGGCCCGCGCCCGCATCGCCCGCTGCCGCGCCGAGCGCGAGCGCGAGGGAGATCGACCCCCCGATTGCCGCCGTGCGCGCCTGCTCGCCCGTCATGCAGTAGATGGCGCCCGCGCAGACGCCCCCGAGGCTGAATGCCGCGCCGCGCGCCAGGCGGCCGGCCGAGATGTCGTCGGCCGCGTGGAGCACGAGCGTGTTGCCGCGACCGTCGCTGAGGTAGACCGGGCTGGCGGGAACCCCTGCCAGCCGCATCGCCTGGCGGTGCGGATCGGCGAACGCGCGCCCCATCCCGTCGGCATCGACGAGCGGCAGCCCGAGGCGCGCGGCCCACGTGATCGGCAGCAGGCCGTTCACGCCGCCGATCTCGAAGCACATGAGCGCGACGACCTCGCCGCCGCGCGTGGCCTCGGCGCACGACCGCAGCGCGGCGCCCTCGTCGCCGCTCCACACGCGCTCCCCGGCGACGCTGGGTGCGCCGATCAGGCCGCAGGGCATGACCAGGCCGCCGGCATCGAGGTCCGCGAGCGAGATGACCGGCACCGGCCCGTACTCGCGCACCGCCAGCCGCGCCATCGTCAGGCCGAGGTGCGGCTCGCCGCCGCCCCCCGAGGCGAGCATCCCGCAGCCGCGCGCGAGCGCCGGCAGGTTCGATTCGTCGAGCTGCAGGCTCCCGGGCGACACGGCTGCACGACTATCGCACCGGAGTGCGAACGCGCCAACTAGCATTGGTTCGTGACCTCACTGCGGGAGCTCGTCGATTCGCCGACGCTCACGCCGCTGCTTGCGTATCTCGTGCGGCCCCGCTCCGACCGTGGCGTGGCGCAGGTCGCGCTGATCGAGGACCTCGCCGAGATCGAACGGGTGGAGCCCGCCACGCTCGTGCTGTTGACCCACGCGGCCTCGGCGGCCGCCTCGAGCTACCGCTTCGACATGGCGCTGCGCGTCGCCCGCACGCGCCAGATCGCCGGGATCGTGCTGTCCGCGGTCGTCGCCGAGAACGTCACGCCGACATCCGCAGCGATCGCCAACCGCTCCGGCACCGCAATCCTGGCCACCGGCCGCGACGTCGACCTCGCGCAGCTCGCGGTCGCGATCGGGCGCGAGCTGGCCGGCGACGCCGATTCGGCGCTGCTGCGCGCCCACACCGCGCTGCGCGCGCTCCAAGCCCATCCCCACGATGTGCCCAAGGGCTTCGTCTCGCGCGCCCAGGCGGCGCTCGGCGTCGAGATGCGGATGGTCGATCAGGAGCCCGCGTCCGCCCAGCGAGCGCCGATCCTCGTCGACGACAACGTCGAGGGCTGGATCAGCGCCGAGCCGCAGGACGGCGACATGGGACTCGGGGTCGACATCGTCGTGCACGCGGCCGCGGCCGAGATCGCGCGCGCGATGACGAGCTCGCGCCGCGCCGAGGAGCTGCCCATCCAGACGCTCGAGCAAGCCCTCAACGAGCTCATGTCCGCCCGGCCGGAGGATTCGGACCGCCTCGTCCAACGGGCCCGGCGCCTGGGCGTCCCCATCGACGGCTGGCACGTCGCGGTGCGCCTGGAGTTCGAGGAGCTCGCCGATCGGCGCTCGAGCGACGAGTCCGCGGTCGAGGTCGGCAGACGCCGCGTGGCGGGCGACGTGCTGCGGTCCCTCGACGCCGACGGCACCTGGTACACGGCGCGCGCGGGTGGCGCCCTCGTGCTGCTGCGCATGTTCGACGAGGACCCGGGCGTCAGCGCTCCCGGGGCGATCGCTCGCACGATCGACACCGCGCTCGGTCAGATGCGCCGCCAGCTTCCGACCACGCTGCTGCGCTGCGGGGTCGGCACGCCGCACCGGGGACCGGACGGGCTGCAGGCTTCGCTGGCCGAGGCCAAGGCCGCGGTCACGCTAGCGCGAACGTCCGCGCGCGCGAACCGGGCGGTGCCGTTTGACAGCGTCGGACTGCGACGCACGCTCGTGGAGTGGTACACGTCCGACACGGCCCAGGAGGCGGTGACGACCGTGCTGGCCCCGCTGACAGAGCTCGGCGCCGCTCGCGGAGAGCGCCTCATCCAGACACTGCACGTCTACCTGGACCAGCGCTGCTCGCTCACCCGGACCGCGCGCGTGATGAGCCTGCACCGCAACGCGGTCAGCTACCGCGTCAAGCAGGCCTTCGAGCTGCTCGACATCGATCCCGAGAACGCCGACGACATGCTGCTCCTGCAGCTGGCCTGCCGCGCGCGCGAGCTCGTCTGACGCGTGTGGTCAGACGAGCGTCGCGCCCTCGAGCGCGGAGCTGATCCGCGCCGCGAGGCGCAGCTCGGCCTGCGTGATGCCGGCGTGGTGGGAGTTGGCCACGGTCAGCCGCACGCGGTTGAACTGCGAGATGCACATGTCGGGCCGGCGCCCGTAGTCGACCGCGGCGCTCGCGACGTACTCGACGAGCGCCAGCGCGCTGTCGAAGTCGCGCATCGCGATATCGCGTACGAGCCGGTCCCCCGTGCGCCGCCAGCCGCGGTCGGTCGCCACTACGAGGACTTGATCTCGACGCGCTTGGGACGGGCCTCCTGGGACTTGGGAACCCGCACGGTCAGGATGCCGTGGTCGAGCGACGCCTCGATCGCGTCGGCGTCGGCCGAGTTGGGCAGCGTCACCCGGTACTCGAAGCGCCCGACCCGGCGGGTGCGGCGGCGGATGATGCCCGCGCGCTCGCGCTCCTTGATCTCGCCCGAGATGACCAACTCGTCGTCGTGCGCCTCGATGTCGACGTCCTCCCGCTTCACGCCCGGAACCTCGGCCTCGATGACCCAGGCGTCGTCGGTCTCCTCGATGTCGGCGTACGGGATCCAGACGCGGCCGCCATCGGGAAGCGCGTCGGCGCCGAAGGCGTTCTCGATGAGCTGCAGCGTGCGTTCCTGGAGCTCCTCGAGCTCGCGAAACGGGCCGCGACGTTCGGGAGCGCGGGCCGCGTAATCTGGTCGGGTGACTGGCAGAGCCATGGGATCTCCTCTCAAGTGCGTACGCCATCGAAACTAGGCCCGCCGCCCCGCACGGCAAGCCGGGCATACTTGAACGATGCGGTCGGTTCGCATCGCCTCACTACCGTCTCGAAGCTCATGAGCCCGCTGGCGCCCGACGAGATCGCGGGCTATCACGCCAGCCTCCTGGACACGCTGGACGACGCGGTCGTCGGAACCGACGCGCAGTTCCGCGTGACCGTGTGGAACCCCGCGGCGCAGCGCATTTATGGCTTCAGCGCCGAGGAGGTGCTGGGTCGCCACGCGCGCGAGGTGGGCACGTTCGAAGGCGACCTGTCGCGGCTCGAGCTCGAACGGGAGCTGTCCGTGACCGGAAGATCGCGCATGGAGCTGACCGCGCGGCGCAAGGACGGCTCGATGGTCGACGTCGAGCTCAACGTCGTGACGATGCGCGACGAGCATGGCGAGATCACCGGGTGGCTGGGGATCCACCGCGACGTGACCGAGCGCAAGGCGACCACGCGCGACCTGGAGCAACGCGCTCGCCAGCAGGCGAAGCTGGCCGAGCTCGGACTGCACGCGCTGGCCGGCGACCACCTGCAGGCCACGATGGACGAGGCCGTGGCGCTGGTCGCCGAGACGCTTGACGCCGAGCTGACGTCGGTGGCCGAGATCCTCCCGGGCGGCAACGAGCTCGTGCTGCGCGCCGGGGTCGGGTGGCCGTCAGGCGCGGTCGGCGGGATGACCAGCTCCGCGGGCCGCGCGTCGCTCGTGGGGTACACGCTCGTCGCGGGTGGTCCGGTCGTGTCGGAGGATCTTCAGGCGGATACCCGCTTCACGATCTCCCCCGGCCTCGCCCGCGAGCATCCGGTCAGCGCTGCGAGCGTCGTCGTCGGCGACCGGGATGATCCCTACGGGACGCTCAGCGCGTTCGCCCGCACGCGACGCAGCTTCTCCGGGCACGAGGTCAACGTTCTGCAGTCGGCCGCGAACGTCATCGCCACCGCCGTCGAGCGCCGCCGGTCCGAGTCCCGCCTGGAGGAGGTCCGCGGGCACGAACGCAGCCGCCTCGCGCGGGACCTGAACGACGAGGCGCTCGACGGCCTCACGCGAGCCCTCCAGGCGAGCGAACGCGATGGCTCAGACGACCTGTCCGCGATCCTGCAGGACGTCGGACGTCAGCTCCGCCACGCGATCTACGATCTACGCCTCGACGACGCCAAGCGGCCGTTCGCAGAGATCCTCTGCGAGCTCGTGGATGTCCACCGGGCGATGGCGCCGGACATCTCGGTCACCCTCGGGGGCCAGGACGTCCTCCCCGGCCGCCATTTCGGCACCCGCGGGATCGAGGTGCTGCGCGTCATCGGCGAGACGCTGAGCAACGCGCGCCGCGGTGGCGCCGCGACGCGCATCTCGGTCAGGGTCGCGGCCGCCGATACGCGTCTCTCGGTCGAGGTGGCCGACGACGGGCCCGGCTTCGATCTCGATCGCGTGCCCGCCGGCCTGCGCACGCAGGGTCTGCAGCGCATACGCGAGCGCGCCGAGCTGCTCGACGGTCGACTGGACGTGCACGCGGAGGAGCACGGGACGACGGTGAGGCTGTATGTCGACCTCAGCCCGGATTCGGCCACGAAGCTGACGCGGGTGCTCCTCGTGGAGGACCACGCGACGTTCCGCGAAGCGCTCGCGGCCGCCCTCGAGCGCCACGACGACATCGAGGTCGTCGGCCACGCCGCATCGCTCGCAGACGCCCGCGGGCAGCTGGAGGGCGTCGACGTGGCGGTCATCGATCTCGGCCTTCCCGACGGCTACGGCGCCGACCTCATCCGCGATCTGCGGCGCGTGGACCCGCGGGCGCAGGCGCTCGTCCTGACCGCGTCGGCCGATCGCGCCGACACCGCCCGCGCCGTGGCGTGCGGCGCCGCCGGCGTGCTGGACAAGACGACGCACCTGGATGTCGTCGTCGGTGCGATCCGCCGCCTGCGCGCCGGCGAGACCCTGCTGTCGCTCGGGGAGATCGCCGATCTGCTCCGCGTGGCGGGCGACGAGCGCGAACGCGAGCACGACGATCGCGCCGCGCTCGCGCTGCTCACCGCCCGCGAGCGGGAGATCCTGCACGCCCTGGCCGAGGGGCTCGACAGTCAGCGGATCGCGAGCCGGATGCACATCTCGGTGCGCACCGTGCGCAACCACATCGCCAACGTGCTCGCCAAGCTCGGCGTGCATTCGCAGATCCAGGCGCTGCTGTTCGCCCTGCGCTACGGCGTCGTGAGCGTGCCGAGCCGCTCAGGCACGCCGGGCGAGTAGCGCCGGCCCTCGTGCGTTCGCGTCGCGAGGTGGGAGTTCGTCGACGAACGGCAGCCGCGTCGCGAGGTCGCAGATCTCGAACGTGCGGTGCACGGCCGCACGCCCCCTGATCAGAACGACGCGGTTGCTGCATTGCGAGGACCGGCGCTCAGCCTGAAGCATCAGGCGCACGCCCGTGGAGTCGATGAAGGTCAGTTCGCGCAGGTCGAGCACGATGAGACGTACGGGGGTGAGCTCGACGCGCCGCAGCTCCTGCTCGAACCTGGCGGCGGTCGCGGCGTCGAGCTCACCGGCGAGTTCGATGACGTGGCGTTCTTCGTCGCCGTGGCTGTGCAGCCGCAAGCCGGGGGGATCGAGCGTCTGCTGCGTCGTGGTCGTGCCGTTCGCGCGCATCGTGCTCCAGTCGAGCGATGCGTTCGGCGGTCCTGCGCCCTGACTGGTCTGACACGGGCGGTCCCGACCAGCGAAACCGGCTCACGCCACCCCTTGAGCCGGAGCCCGCGAACTTACGGCGATGCTTGCACGAGCAGCCGCCGATGTCATGGGGAAAATCGCCCAATCGGCTGACGTCGGCGGTGCCTACGCGGACGCGCCCACGGGCTCGTCCGAGCTCTTCTCAGACCCGGCCTCCGCGGCCGAAGCGCCGTTCGCGCGCCCGGTCGGCGCCGGGTTGTCCCAGCGCACGACAAGCTCGTCCTCGCCGGTGGCGTCGAGCGTGATCGTCGCCCCGTCGAGGATCTCGCCGCCGAGCAGCGCGCGGCCGATCTGCGTCTCGACGACGCGCTGGATGTAGCGCCGCAGCGGGCGCGCGCCGTAGACCGGGTCATAGCCGTTGCGCGCGATGAGCCGGCGCCCCGGCTCGGTGAGCTCGAGCGTGATGCGCCGGTCGGCCAGGCGCCGGCGCAGCTCGTTCATCGACAGGTCGACGATGCGCTCGATCTCGCCGAGCGTGAGCGGCTTGAACAGCACCGTCTCGTCGACGCGGTTGAGGAACTCCGGGCGGAAGTGCCCGCGCAGCTCGGCGAGCACCTTGTCGCGCGCGTCGGGCAGGATGTCGCCGTCGTCGCCGATGCCGTCGAGCAGGTACAGCGAGCCGATGTTCGAGGTCATGATGATCACGGTGTTCTGGAAGCTCACCGTGCGACCCTGACTATCGGTCAGGCGGCCGTCGTCGAGGATCTGCAGCAGGGCGTTGAACACGTCGGGGTGCGCTTTCTCGATCTCGTCGAAGAGGACGACCGAGTAGGGCTTGCGGCGCACCGCCTCGGTGAGCTGGCCGCCCGCCTCGTAGCCCACGTAGCCCGGCGGCGCCCCGATCAGGCGCGCCACGGTGTGGCGCTCCTGATATTCGGACATGTCCATCCGGATCATCGCCTCCTCGGCGTCGAACAGCGACTCGGCGAGCGCGCGCGAGAGCTCGGTCTTGCCGACGCCCGTCGGGCCGAGGAAGATGAACGAGCCGATCGGGCGGCGCGGGTCCTTGATTCCCGCGCGTGCGCGGATGACCGCGTCGGCGACCAGCTGCACGGCCTCGTCCTGGCCGATGACGCGCTCGTGGAGGACCTCATCGAGGCGCAGCAGCTTCTCGCGCTCGCCCTCGAGCAGTCGCGCGACGGGAATCCCGGTCCAGCGGCCCACCACCGCGGCGATCTCATCCTCGGTGACCTCCTCGCGCAGCAGCCGCTCGGTTCCCTGCTTGGCGGAGAGGCGCTCCTCCTCGGCGGCGAGCCGGCGCTCGAGCTCGGGCAGCCGGCCGTGGCGCAGCTCGGCGGCGCGGTTGAGGTCGTAGCCGCGCTCGGCCTCCTCGATCTCGCGCCGCACGGACTCGAGCTCCTCGCGCAGCTCCTGCAGGCGGCGGATCGCCTGGCGCTCGGCCTCCCACTGCGCCGTCATCGCGTCGGCCTCCGAGCGCAGCTCGGAGAGCTCCTTGCGCAACGTCTCCAGGCGCGTCTGGGACGCGGCGTCGTCCTCGTGCTGCAGCGCCGCCTCCTCGATCTCCAGGCGCATGATGCGCCGCGTGATCTCATCCAGCTCGGCCGGCATCGAGTCGATCTCGGTGCGGATGACGGCGCACGCCTCGTCGACGAGGTCGATCGCCTTGTCGGGCAGGAAGCGGTCGGCGATGTAGCGCGTCGACAGGACCGCGGCGGCGACGAGCGCGGTGTCGAGGATCTTCACGCCGTGGTGAACCTCGAAGCGCTCGCGCAGCCCGCGCAGAATCGAGATCGTGTCCTCGAGGGACGGCTCGTCGACCATGACCGGCTGGAAGCGGCGCTCGAGCGCAGCGTCCTTCTCGATCGTGCGGTATTCGGTGACCGTCGTGGCGCCGATGCAGTGAAGCTCGCCGCGGGCGAGCATCGGCTTGAGCATGTTGCCGGCGTCCATGGCGCCCTCCGCGGCGCCGGCGCCGACGACGGTATGGACCTCGTCGATGAACAGCAGGATCCGGCCCTCGCCGGCCTTGACCTCCTGCAGCACGGCTTTGAGGCGCTCCTCGAACTCGCCGCGGAACTTCGCGCCGGCGACGAGCGAGCCCATGTCGAGGGCGAAGATCGTCTTGTCCTTCAGGCCCTCGGGGACGTCCTGGCGAACGATGCGCTGCGCCAGCCCCTCGACGATCGCGGTCTTGCCGACGCCGGGATCGCCGACGAGCACGGGGTTGTTCTTCGTCTTGCGCGACAGGATCTGGACGACGCGGCGGATCTCCGCGTCGCGCCCGATGACCGGATCGAGCCTGCCGCTGCGCGCCTCGTCGACGAGGTCGCGGCCGTACTTCTCCAGAGCCTCGTAGGCGGTCTCGGGCGTGGCGCTCGTCACGCGCTGCGCGCCGCGCACCGCGCTGAGCGCCTCGAGGAAGCGATCGGCGCTCAGGCCGCGGTCCTTCAGCGCGCGGCCGGTGGGCGTCTTGGAGCCCGATGTGATCGCGGCCAGCACGAGGTGCTCGACCGAGACGTACTCGTCCTTCAGGCGCTGGGCCTCCTTGTCGGCGTCCTCGAGCAGCTGGGCGAGCGAGCGAGCGACGCGGACGTCGCCGCCGGCTCCGGTCCCGCTCACGCGCGGGCGACTCTCCAGCGCCTGCTCGATGTCGGCGTGTACGGCGTCGGCGTCCACGCCGGCACGCTCGAACAGGCGCGGGACGAGCCCGTCGGACTGGTCGAGGAGCGCGAGCATCAGGTGCTCGACGTCGACCTCGGTGTGGCCCATCCGCTGCGCCAGCGACTGAGCGGCCGACAGGGCCTCCTGGGACTTCTGGGTCAAGCGGTTCAAGTCCATGCGATCACCTCGAGCTTGCGGGGTCTGGCGGCTCGTAGCGACGCAGCCGCTCCTGTAGGTCGTCGATGCGGGCCAGCAGCTCGCACGCGAGCACGGCGCCCGCGAAGCCGATGCCCAGGTCGCGACGCAGCCGCGCGGCACGCGCGAGCAGCGCCGCGGTGTCAGCCGTGTACAGCGGCTGCGCCTTCGTGCCGCCTTGCGGCTCGATGAGCCCGAGGTCGGCGAAGGCACGCACGAGCGCAGGGTGCAACCCGGCCCGCCGGGCGATGGCCTCGACCCCCATGAGCGGACCGGGGCCCGCCGACGCGCGGCGCACGAGCATCAGCGATGTGGTCTGCGCGCGGGGCGTGGCCACGGCCATCAGGACCGCTCCTCGCGCGGGTTGAACTTCGAGGTCTGCTGAAGCTGCTCGAAGAGCTCGCGCTCGCGCTTGGTGAGCCGCTTGGGGACCTTGATCGTGACCACGGCATAGAGGTCGCCGCTCGTTCCGTCGGCGCGCGGCATGCCCTGTCCGCGCAGCCGCAGCCTGCGGCCGCTCGACGAGCCGGGAGGCACGCGCAGGCGGCCACTGCCGGTGAGCGTGGGCACCGAGATCTCGGCGCCGAGCGCGGCCTCCCACGGCGTGACGGGGAGATCGAAGTACAGATCGTCGCCCCTGAGTCGCAGCCGCGGATGGCGCCTGAGACGGATGCGCAGGATGAGGTCGCCGTCGTCGCCGCCGCCGCTGACGCGCAGGCGCTGCCCGTCGCGGACGCCGGGTGGCAGGTCGATCTCGAACTCGCGGCCGTCCAGCGACAACGTCCGGCGCCCGCCCTGCGCGGCCTCCTCGAGCGACAGGTCGAGCACGGCCTCCTGTTCGCCGCCACCGCGCGTGAAGCTGTCGAAGATGCCGCCGCCGCGGCTGCTCGCGCCGCCGCCGCCGAACATCGAGCCGAAGAAGTCGCTGAAATCCTCGCCGCCGCCGAACTCGACGCGCACCCCGTCGCCGAAGCCCGCCCCGCCGGAGCTGCGCCGCGCGCGGCGACCGCCGCCACCCGCGCCGGTCGCGCCGCCGCGGAAGACGTCCTCCCACCCGGGCGCGCCGGACACGTCCTGCCCGGCCTTCCAGTTGGCGCCGAGGCGGTCGTAGCGCTGGCGCTTCTCCGGGTCGGTCAGCACGTCGTACGCCTCGGAAACCTCCTTGAAGCGGTCCTCCGCGCCCGGGTCCTTGTTGACGTCGGGGTGGTACTGGCGGGCGAGCTTGCGGTAGGCCGAGCGGATGTCCTTCTCGCTCGCGCCGCGATCGACGCCGAGCGTCTCGTAGTAATCGCGAAACCCGACGGCCATCAGCCGGGCGGCTGCGGTCGCCGCGCGACGACGACCTGAGCGGGTCTCAGGACGCGGTCGCCGAGCGCGTAGCCCGAGCGGGCGACGTCGAGGACCGTGCGGTCGGGAACGTCATCGGTCATGCGCACGTCGATCGCCTCGTGTCGCTCGGGATCGAACGGGTCGCCGGGTGACCCGATCCGCATCACGCCCTGGCGCGCGAGAATCGCCTCGATCTGATCGAGGACCGCGCGCAGGCTGTCGGCGCCCGGCTGGCCGGCCATCATGCGCAGCGCGCGCTCGAGCGTGTCGACCGGCTCGAGCCATTCGCGCAGGAACGCCTCGCGCCCTGCGTCGATCCGCCGCTGCACGTCGGCCGACGAGCGCTTGCGGTAGTTGTCGAGGTCGGCGACCGCGCGCTTGTAGCGGTCCTCCATCCGGGCGAGCTCGCCCGCGCCGTCCGCCGGCGCGGCCGGCTCGCCGAGCCGTTCCGCCGCCGAGCCCGGGTCCGGCTCGGCGGGGACGGCGTCGTCGTGTCGAGTGTCGCTCGGTGTCTCAGTCACGGGTGAACTCCGCGTCGACGACCTCCTCGTCGTCCTCGCCGGCGGCGTCCGCGCCGCCGGCGCCGTTGCCCGAGGCGCCGCTCGGGGCGCCGTCGCCGCTCGCCGCGCCGGCCGCCGATGCCGCGGCGGGCAGCGCCTGGGCCATCTGCTGCAGGTCGGAGATCAGCGGCCGCACGCGATCGAGCGGAGCCTGCTCCTGCACCGCCTGGCGGGCGTCGGCGACGAGCTGCTCGGCGCGGGCCTTCTCGTTGACCGGCACGCGGTCCTGCAGATCGTTGACGAGGCGCTCGACCTGGTACGCGAGCGAGTCGAGCTCGTTGCGGGCGTCGACCTCCTCGCGCCGCTGGCGATCCTCGGTCGAGTGCTGCTCGGCCTCGCGGATCATCCGGTCGACGTCGCCCTGGTCGAGGTTGGTCGACTCCTCGATCGTCACGCTCTGCTCGGCGCCGGTGTCCTGGTCGCGGGCCGACACGTTGAGGATGCCGTTCGCGTCGGTGTCGAACGTGACCTCGACCTGGGGGGTGCCGCGCGGCGCGGGCCGGATGCCCTCCAGGCGGAAGCGGGCGAGCTGGCGGTTGTCCTGCGCCATCTCGCGCTCGCCCTGCAGGACGACCACGTCGACCGCGCTCTGGTTGTCGGCCGCGGTGGAGAACGTCTCGGTGCGGCGGGCGGGGATGGTCGTGTTGCGGTCGATCACCCGCGTCATGACGCCGCCGAGCGTCTCGAGGCCGACCGACAGCGGCGTGACGTCGAGCAGGACGACGTCCTCGACCTCGCCCTTGAGCACGCCGGCCTGCAGCGCCGCGCCGATGGCCACGACCTCGTCGGGGTTGACGGTCTTGTTCGGGTCCTTGCCACCCGTCTGGCGACGGACGAGGTTCTGTACCGCCGGGATCCGGGTCGAGCCGCCGACGAGGATCACCTCGTCGATGTCGGTGGCCTGGAGCTTGGCGTCGCTCAGCGCCTGCTCGACCGGGCCGCGCGTGCGCTCGACGAGGTCCTGCACGAGCTCCTCGAGCTTCGCCCGCGTGAGCGAGAGGTTGAGGTGCTTGGGCCCATTGGCGTCGGCCGTGATGAACGGCAGGTTGATCGTCGTCGTCGTCGCGGACGACAGCTCGATCTTCGCCCGCTCGGCGGCCTCGAACAGGCGCTGGAGCGCCTGCGGGTCGCTGCGCAGGTCGATGCCCTGATCGCGCTTGAACTCGTCGGCCATCCAGTCGACGATCCGTTTGTCGAAGTCATCGCCGCCGAGGTGCCCGTCGCCGCTGGTCGAGCGCACTTCGATGACACCGTCGCCGACGTCGAGGATCGACACGTCGAACGTGCCGCCGCCGAGGTCGAAGACGAGCACCGTCTCCGAGCCCTTCTTGTCGAGGCCGTAGGCCAGCGCGGCCGCGGTCGGCTCGTTGATGATCCGCAGGACGTCGAGGCCGGCGATCCGGCCGGCGTCCTTGGTGGCGGTGCGCTGGGCGTCGTTGAAGTACGCCGGGACGGTGATGACCGCCTCGTTGACCTTCTCGCCGAGGAACTTCGCGGCGTCCTCCGCGAGCTTGCGCAGGATGATCGCGGAGATCTCCTCGGGCGAGTACTGCTTGCCGCGAACCTCGATGCGGACCGCGTCGTTGGGGCCCTTGACGACCTTGTAGGTGACGATCTTGGCCTCTTCGTCGACCTCGCCCCATTTGCGGCCGATGAAGCGCTTGATCGAGTAGATGGTCGCCTCGGGGTTGAGGATCGCCTGGCGCTTGGCGACCTGGCCGACGAGCCGCTGGCCGTCCTCGGTGAACGCGACGACGGACGGCGTCGTGCGCTGGCCCTCGGCGTTGGGGATGACCTCGGCCTGGCCACCTTCCATGACGGCGGCGACGACCGAGTTGGTAGTGCCCAGATCGATTCCGACAGCCTTGGCCATCACAAGCTCCTTCCGCTCCGCGGGAATGTCGTTCGTCAGTTGGCGCGGGCGTGCTGCGCTCGCTGAGGCGCCCGCTCGCCAGGAGAGGTAGGGCGCCGCTTGAGCGCTTCAAGGTGTTCGAAGACGAGTCGGACCGCCATCGATCCCTCGCCCACCGCCGTCGCCACCCGCTTGATCGAGCCGCTGCGCACGTCGCCGACCGCGTAGATGCCGGGGCAGCTCGTCTCGAGCAGCGTCGGCACGCGGCCGTCGTCGCCCCGGCCGATCAGGTCGTGGCCCGTCGGGACGTAGCCCTTCTCGTCGAGTGCGACGAGCCCGTCGACCCACTCGGTGTGCGGCTGGGCGCCGATGAAGACGAACATCGCGCGGGCGGGGAGCGCGCTGCTCTGCCCGCTGCGGTTGTCCTCGACGACGACGGCTTCGAGCACGTGCTCGCCCACGAGCTCGCGGACCTCGGTGTTGAGCAGCACCTCGATGTTCCCCAGCTGCTCGATCCGTTCGGCGAGGTAATGCGACATGTCCTGATGCAGCTCGGCGTGACGGATCAGCAGGCGGACCTGCGGCACGTGGGCGGAGAGGAAGAGCGCCGCCTGCCCGGCGGAGTTGCCGCCGCCGACGACCACGACCGGATCGCCGGCACAGAGGTTGGCCTCCGCCGGCGTCGCAGCGTAGTGGACGCTCACCCCCTCAAACGCTTCCAGGCGCGCGACCGGCAGCCGCCGGTAGCGGGCGCCGGTCGCGACCACGACGGTGCGGGCGCGGGTCGAGCCGGCCTCGCCGAAGTGCACGACGAAGATGCCGTCCTGCCGCTCGATGCCGGTCGCCTCGGCGGGGACGCCGATGCGCGCGCCGAACTTCTCGGCCTGGATCTCCGCGCGCAAGGCGAGCTCCGCGCCCGAGAGCCCGGCGGGGAACCCGAGGTAGTTCTCGATCCGCGAGGAGGTCCCGGCCTGGCCGCCGATGGCGACGGCGTCGAACGTCACGGTGTCAAGGCCCTCCGACGCGCCGTAGACCGAGGCGGCGAGTCCGCCCGGCCCCGCCCCCACGACGAGCAGGTCGCAGACCGCATCCGCGTCCGCCCCCGGCGGGGTGCGCAGCAACCCGATCTCGCGCGCCAACGCCGCGTTGCTCGGGTTGCGCAGGACCTCCTCGGTGCGCAGGATGACGACCGGTTGATCGTCGTCGGCAGCGATGAAGTGATGCGGCAGGCGGTTGCGCGCCGCGAACTCGCGCAGGCGGCGGGTGTCGGGCGCGAAGCGGTTGCCGACGATGCGAAAGCCTGCCCCCGAGGTGATGTGGAACGTGCGGCGCTCCAGGAAGGCGCGCAGGATGAGCTCGCCGAGCGCGGCGTCCTCGGCGACGATCTGGCGCAGCCGTGCGATCGGCACCTCGAGCACCGTGCCCGCCTCGCGCATGACCGCGCTGAAGAAGACGGCCTGGCCGGTCAGCAGGCTGATCTCGCCGAGGAAGCGGCGCGGTCCGTGCACGCTCACGACCCGCTCGTTCTCGCCGCCGAGGTCCTCGACGATCGCGGCGACGCCATCGACGATCACGAAGAAGTTGCACGTCGTGTCGGCTTCTCGGTAGAGCACCTCGCCGGCCTTCGCGGGCCGCTGCGTGCCGCGCGTCCTGAGGGTTGCGAGCTGCTCGGGGTCCAGGCGCGGGAAGGCGCCATGGACGTCAGGGGTCTCCGTCTCCGAGACGCTCATGCGCTGACGCGTAGGTCGCGCCGCGGCCGGGACAACTTGATGCGCGCGAGAGGTTGATGGCCGCGGGGGACGTCCTACGTCGAACCGGCACGGAGGCTCGGCAGCGGGCCTCGAGGCGACGAGTTTCAGAAAGGACGATCGCGATGGCGACCATGGTGCAGCCCTACGCGCCCTGGATGCAGGACCTCACTCGCTTTCTCACGCAGGACAGCGCAGTGGGCGCGTTCATCCCTCCGGCTGACGTACTGATCGACGACGAAGGGGTCTCGGTGTGGATGGACGTGCCGGGCCTGCGCTCGGAGGATCTCGACATCGAGCTCGAGCACGAGGTGTTGACGATCCGCGGCCAGCGTCCGTATCCGTACGACAACGACCGCTGCAAGGCGATGCGCATCGAGCGCCGCTTCGGGCGCTTCGAGCGCACCCTGCGCGTGCCCCGCGGGCTCGACGCGGATGCGATCGAGGCGTCGCTCGCGGAGGGCGTGCTCCACATGCGCGTGCCACAACCGGCCGAGAACCAGCCCCACAAGATCGAGATCAAGGCCGGCGACGCGGACACGATCGACGCCACCGCCACCGACGCCGCGCCGGCCGACCGCGCGGCGGCGAACGGCGACGCCTCGACCGAGGGCGCGGCGGCGAACGGCCAGACCTCGACCGGGGGCTCGGCGGAGCAGGGCGCGCCGTCCGAGGCGCAGAACGCGCCTGCCTGACCAAGCGATGAACGTAGACTTCGGGCCGTCCGCAGGAGGACTCCTCGCGCGTCCCCCCTCGCCCGCGCGGACGGCCCCGAAGACCTGAGGAGGCAGCCGTGGCCGCGAAGCCGACGATCATCAGATGTCCCAACTGCGCGACCAAGAACCGCGTCCGCCCGTCGCGTGAGGGCGTCCCGCGTTGCAGCGTGTGCCACACGACGCTGCCGTGGATCGTCGAGACCGACGCCGAAGGCTTCGACGAGGAGATCGCCGCCTCCGTCCCCGTGCTCGTCGACTTCTGGGCGCCGTGGTGCGGTCCGTGCCGGATGGTCTCGCCGATCGTCGAGGAGATGGGCCGCGAGTTCGCCGGGCGCCTGAAGGTCGTCAAGCTCGACATCGACGGCGCCCCGGCGATCGCGAGCCGCTTCGGCGTTCAGGGCATCCCGCTGCTCGTGCTCCTACGCGACGGTCACGAGATCGACCGCGTCGTCGGCGCCGTCCCGCGCCAGACGCTGCGCGAGTTCGTGGAGCGCCACGTGAGCGCGGCGGCGGTCGGCGAGTAGCCGGCCGCGCGGTTCGCGAACAAACAGCAGCGACCAAGGATGCGCGTTCGGTGCGCCGGTGGGTGGCGGTCATGCGTGCGTACTTGAGCCGCTATACGCGGCTCAAGTTCGCACGGTTATCGGACCGGAATGCGGTCCATCCGTCTGCCGTATCGCAGGTCGTCGACCGCGTGAACGCGCTCGGGAACCCGGGCGGGCGCGGGCGACCAGGCCCGGCTACAGGTGGCTGAGCTCCGACGTGATCTCCGACACGCTCGCCTTGGCGTCACCGAAGAGCATCTGTGTCTTCTCGTTGTAGAAGAGCGGGTTCTCGATCCCCGCGAAGCCCGAGGCCATCGAGCGCTTGAGCACGATGATCTGCTTGGACTCGTCGACGTTGAGGATCGGCATGCCGTAGATCGGCGAGTCGGACTTCAGCCGCGCGTCGGGGTTCGTCACGTCGTTGGCGCCGATGACGATCGCGACGTCGGTGCGACCGAACTCCGGGTTGATGTCGTCCATCTCCTTGAGCTGGTCGTAGGGCACGTCGGCCTCGGCGAGCAGCACGTTCATGTGCCCGGGCATCCGCCCCGCGACCGGATGGATCGCGTACTTGACCTCGATGTTGCGCTTCTCGAGCTCCTTGGCCATCTCGCGGACGGCGTGCTGGGCCTGGGCGACCGCCATGCCGTAACCGGGCACGACGACGACCTGGCGCGCGTAGGCCATGAGGATCGCGACGTCGGCCGCGCTCGTCGAGCGCACGGTGCCGCCGGTCTCACCGCCCTCGCCCCCGCCGGCCGCCGGCGCTTCCCCGCCAAACCCGCCGAGCAGCACGGAGCCAATCGAGCGGTTCATCGCCTTGGCCATCTGGTCGGTGAGGATCGTGCCCGAGGCGCCGACGATCATCCCCGCGACGATGAGCGCGGTGTTGTCGAGCGCGATGCCGGCCGCCGCCGCGCTGAGCCCGGTGAACGCGTTCAGTGTCGAGATCACGACCGGCATGTCGGCGCCGCCGATCGGTAGCACCGCGAGATTGCCGAGCAGGGCCGCCGCGACGAGCAGGATGATGAAGATGAACTCGTTCGTGGAGCCGTTCAGGATCGCCACGCCGGAGCCCAGCGCCACGCCGAGCAGGGTCATGTTCACGATCAGCCCACCGGGAATCTTCACCGGGCTGCCCGAGATGAGCCCCTGGAGCTTGCCGAAGGCGATGTTCGAGCCCCAGAAGGAGATCGAGCCGATGATCGCGCCGAAGATGAGCGGGATGCCGGACGCGAGATCGGCGCTCAGGTTGCCGTGGACGCCGCGGAACTCGGCCCACGCGATGAGCGCGACCGCGCCGCCGCCGACGCCGTTGAACAGCGCGACCATCTGGGGCATCGCGGTCATCTTCACGTTCTGTGCCGCGGGCACGCCGACGGCCGTGCCGAAGGCGATTCCGATCCCGATGAGCAGGAAGTCCGAGCTGTCGAGATCGGGGTTGAGCAGGGTCGCGACGACGGCGATGAACATGCCGATCGCGGCGATCTTGTTTCCCTGCACGGCCGTCGTCGGGCTCGTGAGCTTCGCCAGGCCGGTGATGAACAGCGAGAACGCGACGATGTAGCACGCGCTGATGAAGTCCGGGTCCTGGATGAATGCCGTCGCGAGCGGGAGGGTCACTCCTCGCCTCCCTCATCGTCGGCCGCCGGCGGCGGCGGCGGGGGCGCGGCCTCCGCCGGAGGCTTGGCCTCCTCGACATCGGCCTTCGGCGGATCGGGCTTCTTCTTGAACATGCTCAGCATGCGGTCGGTGACGAGGAACCCGCCGACGACGTTGATCGTGCCGAACGTGATCGCGATGACGATGAGGACGCGGCTGAGCGCGTCGTCGACGTAGGCGATCGCCACGAGGCCGCCGAGCAGCACGATGCCGTGGATCGCGTTCGTGCCCGACATGAGCGGCGTGTGCAGCGTGTTGGGCACCTTCGAGATGACCTGAAAGCCGACGAATGCCGCGAGGAACAGGATCGCGATCTCTGTGATCAGGTCCACTAGTCGTTCTCCTCGGCGTCCGCGGCCGCGGGCGCCTTCGGCGCCGCCGCCTCGACGGCCTGCTTCGCGCCGGGATGCACGATCTCTCCGTCGCGGGTGATGCACGCCCCGGCGATGATCTCGTCGTCGAAGTTCAGGTTGAGCTGGCCCTCGTCGTCGACGAGCAGCTCGAGCAGCGACTGCACGTTGCGGGAGTACAGCGACGACGCGTGCTCTGGCATCGAGGAGGCGAGGTTCAGTGGCGAGACGATCGTGACGTCGTACTTGACGACGGTCTTGCCCGGCTCGGTCAGCTCGCAGTTGCCGCCGGTCTCCCCCGCGAGGTCGACGATCACGCTGCCGGGCTTCATGTTCTTCACGCTCTCCGCGGTCACGAGCCGGGGCGCCGGGCGCCCAGGGACGAGCGCCGTGGTAATGACGACGTCGAACGTCGAGATCTTCTCGGCGAGCTCCTTCTGCTGGGCGGCCTTCTCGTCGTCGGTGAGCTCGCGCGCGTAGCCGCCCTCGCCCTCGGCGCCTTTGCCCGCCTCGAGCTCGAGGAACGCCGCGCCGAGCGACTGGACCTGCTCGGCGACCGCCGCGCGGACGTCGTAGCCCGTGACCTGGGCGCCCAGGCGCCGCGCCGTCGCGATCGCCTGCAGCCCGGCGACGCCGGCGCCGAGCACGAGCACCCGCGCGGGGGGCACCGTGCCGGCCGCGGTCATCATCATCGGCAGGAAGCGGCCGAGATGCTCGGTGGCGACGAGCACCGACTTGTAGCCCGCGACGTTGGACTGCGAGGACAGCGCGTCCATCGACTGCGCGCGCGAGATGCGCGGGATGGCCTCCATGGCGAAGGACGTCACCCCGGCGGAGGCGAGCGCCTGGGTCGTCTCCGGATTGGAGAGCGGCCCGAGGAACCCGACGAGCACACCGTCCTTCCCGAGCTTG
Organism: Solirubrobacteraceae bacterium; assembly: GCA_033855075.1. Classification (GTDB taxonomy): domain Bacteria; phylum Actinomycetota; class Thermoleophilia; order Solirubrobacterales; family Solirubrobacteraceae; genus CADCVQ01. The sequence continues at coordinate 43,271 of JAWVGM010000204.1, forward strand.
CCGATCTCCTCGGCGCTCGGCGGCGCGACCTTGGCAACGACATCGGCGTTCCAGACGTCATCTGAGATCGTCGCGCCGGCCTCCTCGTAGACCTCGTCGGAGAGCATCGCCGCCTCGCCCGCGCCCGACTCGACGGCGACCTCGAAGTCCTTGGCCGTCAGTTTGCGGATGACCTCGGGGACGAGCGCGACTCGGCGCTCCCCGTCAGCCGTCTCTCTGGGCACTCCCACCTTCATGCGGTTCGGGAAGCTATCCGATCCATTGACTGAGGGGTCAACTCAGGGCGCGCTGATGGGAAACGGCCTGCGCGCGAGCGCGGTCAGCACCTGGGCGGTAACCCATACCGGGGACTGGCTGCTCGTGCGCGAGTAGCGGAACGAGCCCGACGCGTTCTGCAGGGAGCGCAGGTACTCGAGCGGCGTCCGGCCGCCCGCCACGCGGATCGCGTTCACGTTGCGCCGCGCGGCCACGAGGGCCTGCACCGCCCAGGACGTGGACTGCGCGTTGGACTGGCCGCCCTTCTTCAGCGGCATGCCGCCGTCGGCGTTCTGCTGGCTGACGAGGAACGTCGCCGCCTTCTTGGCCGTCTTCGTGGCGCCCTGGCCGGCGGCGGCGAGCGCCTGCAGCGCCGCGGCGGTGTCGTCGATCCCGCTCGGGCCGCCCTTCTGGGCGAAGTTGAAGCCGCCGTCGCCGTTGTGCTGCGGCGCGAGCCAGCTCACGGCCTTCCGGATGACGGCGTCGTTGCGCGACCGGCCGGTCGCGCGCAGAGCGAGGATCGCGAACGACGTCTGGTTGACGAGCCCGGCAAACGAGCCGTTCGCACGCCGCTTGGCCACGAGCTCGTGGGCGAGGTTGCGGCCCTTGACCTTGGCGACCGCATGGCCCGCGCTGCGCAGCGCGAGGATCGTGCGCTCGAGGTCGGCGATCCCCCTGATCTGGCCGAGGTTCTTGACCATGTAGTCCGCGCCGGACTTTCCGGAGTCGCGCACCTTGTCGGGGTCGCGTCCCGCCGCGGCGATCCCCATGACCGCCCAGCTCGTGTAGAGCTGGGTCGACGGCCCGCCGCCGCCGGCGGGAAAGCCGCCGTTTGCGTTCTGAACCGAGTCGAGGTAGCCGATCGCCCTGGCCGCCGGGCTCGCGGCCTGCGCGTCGCTCGCGCCGGGACCCGCCGCGAAGGCAACGGCAGCGAGCGCGACGACGAGCGCGCCGAGCACCGCCGCCGTCGTCGCCGGACCACCCTCGAGCGGGTGCCAGACGACCTCGAGGCGGTCGCGGTAGCGCCGTAGCGCGCGCACAAGCAGCGGGCCGAACGCCAGGCAGAAGACGAGGTTGCCGGCCGCGTGGCCGATATTGAACGGCAAACCACGGCCGGCGAGGACGAGGTACTCCGACGTCGAGTGTTCACCGGCGTAGAGCACCCACAGGTGGAAGTCCAGGAACGCACCGTAGGCGAATCCGGCGATCGCGCACGCCGTCGCCAGGCCCCAACGGCTGATGTTCGGGCCGATCCCGCGGGCCAGCAGCGCGCCGAAGACGCCGACCGCGCCCCAGCCCGCCATCTGCCACGGCGTGAACGGGCCCTGGCCGAAGAACACGTTCGAGGCGAGCGCCGCGACCGCGCCGACGACGAAGCCGGGCGCGCCGCCGAGCACGTAGCCCGAGATGAGCACGATGTCGGTCGTCGGCTTGACGCTCGGGATCGGCGCGAACGCGATGCGCCCGAGCGCGGCGAGCGCGGCGAGCGTCGCGACGAGCGCGACGACCTTCGCGGTCGGGCGGGCGTGCTCGTACCACGCGAATCCCGCCGCCAGCGCGAGCGCGAGGATGGCGAACGAGGTCAGCTGCCAGGTCACGGTCGTACCTCCATGGTGAGTCGCTTGCGCAGGATCTCGGCGCCGTCCTCGGGCAGAAGCGCGCCGTCGACGATGCGTGCGGTCTCGGTGGCGAAGTACCAGCCTCCGCTGAGCAGTTCGGTCGTCGGTCCGTCGGCGATCGGCCGCCCGTCGGCCAGCAGGATGACCCGATCGGCAACGACGGCCGCGAACTCGGGGTCGTGCGTGGCGACGAGGACCGCGGTCCCGTCCGCCGCGACCGCGCGCAGGGTCGCGGCGAGATCGCCCTTCGCCGCGCGGTCCATCCCGCGCGTGGGCTCGTCGAGGCACAGAACGGCGGGCGGCCCGGTACCTGTGCCGGAGGCGGAGACGATGCCGAGCGCGAGGCGCTGGCGCTCGCCGCCCGAGAGATCGCGCGGGTGGCGCTCGGCGAGCCCGGCGAGCCCGAGGCGAGCGAGCGCCGCATCCGAGAGCTCGTCCCCGACCCGGTCGGCGAGGAAGTAGTCGTTGGGGTTCTGCAGCAGCAGCGCGACGCGGCCGCTTCGCTGCACCTTGCCGCGCGTGGGCTCGAGCAGCCCGTTGGCGTGGCGCAGCAGCGTCGACTTGCCCGCGCCGTTGCGTCCCATGAGCGCGACGCGCTCGCCGGGCGCGATCGTGAGATCCAGGCCGCGCAGCACCGCACGGCCGCCGGGGCGCTCGAACCAGACACCGCGGAAGGCAAGCGCCGCCGGCTCGGCCTCGGCCCCGCGCCTGCGGCCCAGGCGGCGGCGCGGCCGGTCTGCGCCTGGGGCCGCGACGGGCGTAGCGCCGCCTCGCGGCGACTCGTCGAGCAGCCCGTGCGCGCGCAAGGTCGCGCGGGCCTCCTTCACGCCGGACGGCGGCGGGCGCAGACCCGCTCGCGCGAAGAGGCGCGCGCCCGGCGTGGCGAGCGCGGGCACGCGGTCGGCCGCCCACTCCAGGAAGCCGCGCGGCGGCGCGTCGCACGCGATGGTCCCACCTTCGAAGGCGAGCACGCGGTCCGCGGCCCCCAGGCAGCGCTCGAGGCGGTGCTCGACGAGCACGATCGCCGTCCCCCACTCCTCGTTGAGCCGGCGCAGCAGCCAGACGAGCTCGTCGCCGGCCACCGGATCCAGCTGCGAGGTCGGCTCGTCGAGCAGGACGAGCCGCGGTCGCCCGGCGAGCGCCGCGCCGAGCGCGACACGCTGAAGCTCCCCGCCGGACAGCTCGTGCGTCGGGCGGTCGAGCAGCTCGCCGATCCCGAGCGCGAGCGCGGCCTCCTCGACACCGCGCGCGACGGCTGCGGCGCCGTGGCCGCGGTTCTCGAGCGGCAGCGCAAGCTCCGCGCGCACGGTCGACAGGACGACCTGGGTCTCGGGATCCTGGAAGAGGGTGCCGGCGACGGCGGCGATCGCGCCCGGTCCGTGCTCGCGGGTGTCGAGGCCGCCGGTCCGCACGCGGCCCGCGAACTCGCCGCCGTGGAAGTGCGGCACGAGCCCGCACGCGGCGCGCAGGAACGTCGACTTGCCCGACGCCGACAGGCCGGCGGCGACGACGAACTCCCCAGGGCCGATGTCGACCGACACGTCGCGCAGCGCCGGCTCTGCCGCGTGCGGGTAGCGGTAGGTGACGCGCTCGAAGCGCAGTGCGCTGGTCACCGCTCGATGCCTCGGCGGTCGGCGAACGGCAGCAGGGCCACGACGACGAGCACGAGCCCCAGCCCGATCTGCTCGGGCCCCACGGACGCATGGGTCAGGGGGTAGGCCTGGAACGCCGCGAGGCCGGTGAGACGCGCGCCCACCGAGAGCGCGACGAGCCCCACCGCCGAGGCGAGGAACGCGATGTCGTGGCGTGACCACGGCTCGCGCACGCGGCGGGCCCCGCGCGCGGCGCCGGGCGTGGCGTAGCCGCGCACCTCGAGCGTGGCCGCGACGTCGAGGGCGCGATCGAGCGCTCCCGTCGCGACGGCACGCACGATCTGTAGCCGTTGCGCGGCGCGCGGCCGGTCGGAGGCGTCGGGGCGGCAGCGCAGCGCCTCGTCGAGGCGCCGGGCGTCGCGGCCGAGCACCGGCACGAGGCGCACCGCCAGCGCGGCGGTCAGCGCCGAGCGCGCGGAGATGCGGCGAAAGCGGTGCAGCACCTCGTCGGCGTCGACGGTCGCCGCCACGAGCGCGCCCCCGGCGAGCATGACGAACAGCGCCCGCAGGCCGAGGATCGCACCGAACACGAGCGCCTCGCGCGTGATGTCCAGCTGGCCGAACGGCCCCACCTCGCCGAAGCGCACCACGACCGTCAGGCCCTCGCGCACGACGAGCGGGTTGATGAGGGCGATCGCGAGCGCGAACGGCACGCCGAAGAGCGCGCCGCGCAGCAGCGAACGCCCGGCGCCCGCGAGCACCCCCGCGCCGATGATCGCGATCCCGAGCGCGACGAGCGGCACGGGGTGTTCGAAGAGCAGGACCGCGCTGACGAGCGCGATCGCGTACGCCGCTGCGACCGGCGCGCGCGCCGCGTGCAGCGGGCTGATCCCCCGGCGCTCGAGGCCGCTCACGGCGACTGCGTTCCCGTGAGCGGTACACGCAACGGCAGGTCATGGGAGATCGCGAGCGCGAAGTGGTTCTCCAGCACCGGCTCGTCGAACGCGCGCGCGGCGCTCGCCACGCCGGCGTCGTCGGTGCCGGTGATGTACCAGACGGGCTCGCGGTCGGCGACCTTCGTGGCGGCGACAAGCCCCGTGCCGGCGCCGAGCGTGCGGGCGGGCCGGCCGCGCTCGTCGAGGACGACGAGCTCGTCGCCCGCGCCGGCGAAGCGGGCGAACACACCGCTCGAACGCGGCCCGGAGTCGATGCTCACGGCCTCGGGATCGCGGCTGCGCAGTCGGTTCCAGGGCCCGACGAGGACGCGCAGTGTCTTGGCCGCCGGCGTGCTGCCGAGGTTGCTGCGGCCCGCGACGATGCCGAGCTTCGTCAGCTTGTTGGCGACGACGTCGCATGGCCCGGACTGCGGTGCCGAGCACTCCACCCGGACCGGCAGCTTGCGCCCGTCGCTGCCGTGCTCAAACGGCTCGGGAAATGACCCGACGATCGCGGGGATGTCCGGCGTCGCCCCCCAGTCGTGGTGGTCCCACCAGATCCGGTCGCCGCCGTGGACGTCGACGCTCGTCGCGCCCTTCTCGGTCTGGATGCCGTTGACGTAGATGAACCAGTCGACCGGCCGGCCCGCGTGGCGCCCGCCGGAGACCCCGTTGATCGACTGCACGAAGCCACCGCCAAAGCGCGTGCTGACCTTGTCGACGTTGCGCTGGAGCACGCGCATGACCGTGTCCGAGCCGGCGGTCTTCGCCGGATCGATGCCGACAATCTGCCTGGCGCCGAAGTCGCGTGTCACGGTCAGCCGGACGTTCCCGTCGGGCCCGTTGCCGGGGCCGAGCCCGCAGCCGCCCAGCGTGGCGGCGGCGAGCAGCAGCCCGAGCCAGCCGGCCCTATTTGACATAGAAGACGACGCGATTTCGTCCGCGCACGCGTCCGTTGTCGCGGTTGTAGGCCCTGTCGATCGCGGTGACGTCGAGCACGTAGCGCCCGCGCGGCAGGCGCTTGGGCAACAGATAGTCGACGTCTGGCTCGTCGCCCACCTTGAACCAGTGCCCGTGCGTCGCGCCGCAGCGAGTGCCGTTGATGAGCAGTCCGCGGCGGAAGCGCTCAGTGCGGCCGTTGAAGTAGGTGCAACGGCCGCGACCCGCGTTGCGCGTCAGACGCAACTTGCTGAACAGCAGGCCCGACGGATCGCCGGAAACGCGCGCGCGCAGGTGCCGAGGGGCCTTCTTGCGCGCGAAGTGCTGGCGGTCGGAGATCCCGAGGATCGTGGCGCGAGGCGCCGTCAGGTCCCGCGTGCCGCAGAGGCCGTCCCGGCCGGTCGTCTCGCACGGCGTCGGCGTCACGCTGCCGCATGCGCCGTCGGCGCCGCTGGATGCGCAGACCGTGACGCTGTTGGAGCGGATGGCGCCGGCCTTGGAGGCCTTGAACTTGACCGGCCCGGGAGCGGGGAGCGCAAACGCAACCGAGCCGTCGGCGGTGCTCTGCGTGCCGTTGACGGTGGCGCCCGCCACCGGCGTTCCCGTCGCCGCGTCGGTCACGTGCAGGGTCGCGGTCGCGCCCGGAGTGACCGTGGCGGGCCCGGCGAGCTTCAGGAGCTGCTCGGACCCGTTGCCATACGCGTAGAGCACGTCATCGCCGCTGGCGATCTGGTCCTGGCAGGAGCCGACCGAAGCCGAGACGGCGTTCTTGTACTCGACCAGGAACTGGTCGGGCATTTCGAAAGCCACCGATTGCCCCGCGATCGTCTCGAAGGTGACGTCCTGGAACCCGGGATACCAGGTGCCCTGGAAGCTGAAGCCCGCGGGTCCGGCGGCGGCGGCGGCGAACGCCGCGCCACGGGTGGGGCCAGGGGTCGGGTTGGCCCCGTTGTTCGTCCCGTCGCACGTGTGCGCGCCGGTGCCGTCACCGACGTCGATCGTGCGAATGTCCGTCGTCACCGTGCCCTCGTAGAGCGTGCTCGTCTTGCCCTCGATTCGCAGGTCGACGGTGACCGGCGCCGCAGCAGCGAGCGCCGGAATGCACAGCAGGAGCAGCAGTCCTCCGGTGAGGATCACAAGCAGACGTCTCGGCATGAGCCAGCCTTTCCACGAGGCATGTGGGCTTCTGGCCGGAGGCAGGTCTCCTGGCTTCCGGGCCTACCGCTTGCGCCTTCCCGGGCCTTCATGAAGGGCCAGTGGCTGCGGGCGCGATGCCCCCGCGTGCGAACGACGTCCCCGGTCACAGTGGCGGGTCCGCGCCGGTCTCTCACCGGACTTCCCTTCACCACCGACCAATAACCGGGCCAGTGTACCTTTGGCGCAGCGATGACTGTCAACCTCACGCGCATCTACACGAAGCTCGGCGACGGCGGCGAGACACACCTCGGCGACATGAGCCGCGTTCCCAAGACGCATCCGCGTATCGAAGCCTACGGCGACGTCGACGAGCTCAACGCCTACATCGGCGTCGCGCTCACGGTCGCCGACCTGCCGGAGAGCTACGCCGCATGGCTGCGCCGCATCCAGAACGACCTCTTCGATGTCGGCGCCGATCTCGCGGTACCTCACGGCGGCGACCGCGAGCGCCTGCGGGTCACTCCTGAGCAGATCGAGTGGCTCGAGGGCGCGTGCGACGAGGTCAACGACACCCTCAAGCCGCTGAAGTCCTTCGTCCTGCCCGGCGGCACGCCGGCCGCCGCTCAGCTGCACGTCTGCCGCACGGTCTGTCGCCGCGCCGAGCGCCGCGCGCTGCTCGTCGAGGACGGAAACCCCGAGGTCGTGCGCTATCTCAACCGCCTGTCGGACCTGCTGTTCATCCTCAGCCGCGGCGCCAACGGCGGCGCGGAGCCGTTGTGGGAGCCGGGGCGCTCCCAGGAGCAGTAGATGGACGACGCCGAGATCCAGGCGCTGCTCGCGGGCATCGAACCCCTGAAGGACATCCAGATGCCGATCCCGCCGAACATGAGCGCGCTGGCCGTCGACGCGGTCGTCGAGGCCGGTGGCGACCCCGAGGAGGTCGAGGCGTGGGTCAAGCAGCGCCTCGGCTGGGCCAAGCGCATCCCGGTCCAGTTCCTGCCGGCCGAGAGCGGCCCGGAGGACCGCATCCCGATGGTGTTCCTCGTCCCCGACAAGGAGCTTCAGCGCGGCGCGCCCGCAGCGGCGCGCGGCCCGGCGCGCGGCCCGGGCGGCGGCCCGCCACCCGTGCTCGAGGAGGCCGGCGTCGTCGCGTTCATCCCGGTGACGAACCTCACGCAGGCCAAGGCCTTCTACGGCCCGATGCTCGGGCTGCTCATGGAGGGCGAGAGCCCGATCGCCGTCACGTTCGATGCCAACGGCACGACGATTCGAACCGTCCTCGTCGAGCGCTTCACGCCGTTTCCCTTCACGATCATCGGCTGGACGGTGCAGGACATCGCGGGCGCGGTGACCGAGCTCACGGCCCGCGGCATCGCGTTCGAGCGCTTCGACGGCATCCAGCAGGACCGGATCGGCGTCTGGAAGTCCCCCGGCGGCGCGTCGGTCGCGTGGTTCAAGGACCCGTTCGGCAACACGATCTCGCTCACACAGTTCTGAGCGCGAGCAGCACCGATCTGCCGCGACTCCTGTAACCATCCGCGCGTGCTCAGGGCGCGACCCCTCCTGCCGCTGGTGCTCGCCACGCTGCTCCTGGGCGTCGGGGCCTTTGCGCTCGGCGCCGGCCCGGCGGCCTCCAAGGCGCCGGCGAACCGCACCGGCCTGCGCCTGAAACCGGTCGGGCGCTTCCTCGTCCCCACGTTCATCACCTCCCCGCCGCAGGACCCCAGCCGCCTCTTCGTCGTCGAGCGCGCCGGAATGATCCGGATCGTCAAGGCCGGTCAGAAGCTCAGGCACTCGTTCCTCGATGTGCGCCCGCTCGTCGACTCGGGCGGCGAGCGCGGGCTCCTGTCGATGGCGTTCCGGCCGGACTTCGCGCGGAGCCGCCTGTTCTACATCTACTACACGGCCAAGAACGGAGATCTCACGGTCGAGGAGTACCGCCAGTCGCTGGGGAACCCCGACCGCGCGGACCCGGCGACCCGGCGCCGCGTCATGGTCATCCCGCATCCGAACCACAACCACAACTCCGGTCAGCTGCAGTTCGGTCCCGACGGCTACCTGTACGTGGGCGCGGGGGACGGCGGCGCCTCGGGCGATCCCGACGGCCACGGCCAGGACCTGCGCACCCGGTTGGGCAAGATCATGCGCATCGACCCGACCGGCACGGCCGACCTGCAGTACAGCGTCCCGCTCGGCAACCCGTACGTCGGCCAGGACGGCGACGCGCCCGAGATCTGGGCGAGCGGCTTTCGCAACCCCTGGCGCTTCTCGTTTGACCGCGTCACCAACGACATGGTCATCGCCGACGTCGGCCAGGACGCCTACGAGGAGATCGACTACGTACGCAACGGCACCGGCGCCGGCGAGAACTTCGGCTGGAGTGCATGCGAGGGCACCCACGCGTTTCCGATCAGCGGCCATCCGGCCGCGAAGTGCGCCCTCGCGGGCTCGGTGCCGCCGGTCATCGAGCACGCTCACGCCGGCGGGTACTGCGCGGTCATCGGCGGCGTCGTCGTGCGCGACCGCTCGCTCGCCGGGCTGTATGGCCAGTACCTCTACGGCGACCTGTGCCGGCCCGAGCTGCGCTCGGCGCGCCTCAGCGCAGCGGGAGCGACGGAGCGGCGGACCATCGGACTGAACCTGCGCAACGTCATCACGATCGGGCAGGACGCCAACAACTGCGTCTACGTGGGCACGTTCACGAGCATCTACCGGATCGCGCCGGCGGCCTCGACCGCGCCGTGTCCGCCGGGTCCCGTCGGCCCGGTCGTCAACCCGCCGGCCGATCGCCGTCGCCCCACCGTGGTCCTCACCGCATCGCGGGTGTTGCCGGCGTTGCGTTCCGGCAGGATCCACGTCGTCGTGCGGTGCGACGAGCCGTGCCGCATCGAGACCAGCGCGTCGCTCGCGCAGGTCAAGGGCGAACCGCTCGCCCGGGTCTCCGCACCGGTGCAGACCGCTGCGGGCGGAGAGGTCGTCGGGGTGACGATCCCGCTCGGCGCGATTCGCGGTCTGTTCCCGGCCGGCTCGCGAGCCTTCGCGAGCGTGCGCGTGCGCGTCCTGGACCGAGCGCACAACGCCCGCACGGTCCGCCGCGCCGTCACGCTCACCCACTGACCACGAGCGGCCCGCCGCTATCCTGCCCGCGCATGACCGACACGCAGATCCGCAAGCTCCTCGCCGGCCTGACGCCCGCGCCCTTCATCTGGGCCCCTGATGGCCACGTCGTGTTCATCCAGACGCACGTCGAGGACGCCGGCGCCGACGTCGACGAGGTGCTCGCCTGGGTCGAGGAGCGCGGCGGCTACCTGGACCGCACGCTGCCGGTGACCGCCACGCGTCGCGGCGTCACCTCGATCCCCAAGCCCGTCGGCAAGAAGTACTACGTCGTGCCCGAAGCCGCTCTCGCGGCCTGAGCGCTACTTCAGCGCGTCCTCGGGGACCACGAAGAAGCGCTTGCTGGACTGCTTGGGCTTCGGGCTCAGCCCGTGCCGCGTGTTCACCGGGAACGTCTTGTCCGGATAGCCGTCGTGCTCGCGGATCCACGCGAGCACCTCCTCCGGATCGCCCCCGGCCGCCACGATCTTGTCCTCCATGATCGCCACGGTTCCGGTGGGGTTGCCCATGAACAGCGCCGGCGTGCAGTCGGCGAGCAGCTTCTTGATCGGATCCTTGGTCTTCTTCTTGGCCACGGCGCGCGAGGATAGCGGCGGCGCCGCCGATCCGCTCAGCCCGCCGCCAGCGTCGTGAGGTAGTCGGCGCACTCGAGTGGATCGAGTTCGCCGAGACCCCGATCTTCTTCGCCAACCCCTTCCTGGTTCAGCACGAGCTCGAGGAGTTCGTCATCTCGATGGGGCCAGGTGGCCCGGGTCAGCCTGAGCCGCCACCGGATGACCGAGGTCATCGGGATGCTCCAGGATGCCGTCGACGAGCACGACCGCAGGCGGGAGAGCACGGCGCAGTTTGTCCCGCGCTTGTCCCGCGCCACAAGACCGACGCGCCCTCGCGTCGGTGCTCCGCATCGTTCAACACGGCGCCATCGAACGGGCGTAGGCTCGCCGGCGGCGGCTCCCTAGGCTTGATTCTGAGCCGTCAGGTCAGGGTTCGGGAACTGGCGGTTCGTGCACCAACGCGGACGGCCGGGTCCCGCGCCTGGCTTCGCGAGTCCTCACGCTGTGTCCGCACCCGCCCGACAACGCGAAAGACCCCGTAATCACGGGGCCGATCGGATACCGCTACGGGGATTCGAACACCGTCCGACCCCCCGCCAGCAGGACCAAAACCCCGTGTTTACTGGCTCTTGTGCCGCTGTGAACCGCTGTGGAACGCTGGCGTTGGGGGGCCGACTTCAGCGCCACTTCAGCGCGCTTGAGTTGAGCGCGGTGCGACGCGCCCCACCCGGCGAGCTCGGCAGCCGGCTTGCCCGCAGCGCTCGAGACGCTCTCGATCGGCAGCGGCAAGTCCAGGAGTCATGAGCGCACGGCAGCAGCCCTCGCGGACCTGTTCCCAGGCGGCGAGCTTGGCCGCGTTCTCCTGACCGTCACCGGTCATCGGGCTTCCCTCCACAGCGGGATGGTCGACGTGGCCGGGCCGAGGTACGCGTCGAGCTGCGCGGCGGCGCCGGACTCGTCGCCGGGCAGCAGGTGGCCGTAGACGTTGAACGTCGTGCGGACATCGGAATGCCCGATGTAGGTCTGCACCTGCTTGGCGTTCAGCCCCGCGGCGATCAGATAGGACGCACAGGTGTGGCGAGCCTCGTGCGGCGTCAGCGGCGCGAGCAGGGCCGCGTCGTCGACCTTCTCCCCGCGCTGCTCGGCGTCCTCGCGGATCCGCGCGTTCGCGTGCTCCCACGCTCGCAGCGCGCGCGCCCGGGCCGTGCTGCGCACGAACGGCAGGGCGGCGGTGCGCCCGAACACGAGCTGGCCGGCGCCGCGGCCGGTGCGCAACTTCTGGGCGGCGAGCTCCTGGCGCAGCCGGCCAGCGAGCGGCACGACGCGCCGGCCGGCGTCGCTCTTGACCTCCTGCTCTCCTTCGACGTCGTCCCAGCCGCGCTCGACCCGGATCACGCCGGCGTCGAAGTCGACGTCGGTCCAGCGCAGCGCGCGCAGCTCGCCGACGCGTAGCCCCGCGTAGAACGCAGTCGTCCACAGCGCCCGCTCGGCGGCGGGCAGCGCCTCGAGCAGGATCTCGGCGTCCACCGGCGCGGCGACGCGATCGCGGTGGCCACGGATACGCGGCAGCTCGAGCTCGAGCGTCGGGTCGATCGTGACCAGGTCAGCGCGTATCGCGCGCCGGTATACGACCCGCAGCGGATCGAGCTTGTTGTGCACGGTCGACGGCTTGAGACCTCGACGGCCAGGCAGCCGGTCGCCGGCGGCGCGGGAAGCGCGGAGTCGATCGACGAGTTCCTGGACATCCGCGCGACGCACATCCGA
>JAWVGM010000205.1:0-5014 GCA_033855075.1 Solirubrobacteraceae bacterium
GGGCGTCCGAGGTGGTAGCCCTGGCCGAAGTCGACGCCGAACCCGCGCAGGAGCTCGACGGTCGCGTCGTCCCCGACGGACTCGGCGATCGTGCGGGTGCCCAGTCCGTGAGCGACCGACACGACCGCTTGGACGACGAGCTGGTCGGTTGCCGTCTCACAGAGGCTGCGGATGAACTCGCCGTCGATTTTCAGGTAGTCGAACTTGAGGTGCTTGAGGTAGTAGAAGGACGCGAATCCGGCGCCGAAGTCATCCAGCGCGAGCTCACAGCCAAGCGTCTGCAGGTCTCTGGAGAGCGAGCGGGCGCGCTCGATGTTCGTGATCGCGGCGGTCTCGGTGATCTCGATCACCAGTCGCCGAGGCCGCACTGGGTGCTCGGCGAGCAGCGTGGCGACGTATGCCCCCAACGTGCGGTCGCCCATCGTCTTGCCCGAGACGTTGACGGTCAGCATCAGGTCGGTGCCTGCGGCATGGCTGGCGCTCAGGTGCCCGATCGCCTGACGCAGGACCCAGCGATCGATTTGCTCGATCAGCCCGAAGCGCTCGGCGTTGTAGAGGAAGGTTCCCGGCAGGACGAGGTCGCCGTGGCTGTCGGGCAGGCGCAGCAGCAGTTCGAAGGCTGGGGTGGTGCCATCGGTGCAGATTGGACTGATCGGCTGCGCGTGCAGCACGAAACGGTCTTCTTGGACGGCGGCTCTGAGGCGCTCGTTCCAGTTGTCCCGCGTCAACGTGAGCTCGCGCCGGGGCTCGCTGGGGCGGTAGATCGCGTAGCGATCCTTGCCGGCCTCCTTGGCGACGTACATCGCGATATCGGCCTCGACGACGAGCTCGTCGGCGGTCAACTCGTCCGTGGCTTTGAACAGCGCGATCCCGATCGAGATCGACATGTGGGGGTTGCGGACGCTCGGGGTGGTTCGGCCGCTGCGGCGAAGCGCGGACAGCAGTTTCTCGGCGACCTCGACCGCCGTGGGCTGGTCACAGTGCAAGAGCAGTACCGCGAACTCGTCGCCGCCGACGCGGGCGAGCGTGTCGGTCTCGCGCAGATTGGAGGCCAACAGGCCCGCGGTGCTCGCGATCAGCTCGTCGCCGGCGGCGTGCCCGAGGCTGTCGTTGACGAACTTGAAGCCGTCGAGGTCCAAGAACAGGATGGCGCCGTCATCACCGAATCGCTTCGCGCGCCGCAGCGCGTGCTCGACCTCCTCGCTGAAGCGTCGCCGATTGAACAACCCGGTCAGCGCGTCGTGGTCGGCGAGGTGTTGCAGTTGTCCCTCAAACTGCTTGCGCTCAGAGATGTCCATCACGTGGAGGACCGCGACCGTCGACTCACCCGCCGCTCGGGGCAGCGGCGCAGCGCTCACCAGCGACCACACCGAATGGCCGTCGCTATGCATGAAGCGCGTCTCAAGCGAGATATCGCTGGCGCGGCCGTCGACCAGCTCGTCAAGGTGCGCGTACAGGTCGGCGTGGTCCTCGGGCCGGGTGAGCGAGTGCAGCGAGGCACCGGCCAGGTCCGCCGCGGACACGCCGAGGGTCTCGGCGAGTGCGGGGTTGGCTTGCAGCAGTCGCCCGGGATCGGCAGGGTCGAGCGACACCAGGCAGACGCCGATCGGAGCGCTGTCAAACGCGGTGCGAAAGCGGTGCTCAGCCTCGCGCAGTGCCTTCTCGACGAGCTTCTGCTCGGTGACGTCGCGCGTGATCGACGACGCGCCCGTGACCTTGCCTGTGTCGTCGCGGATGAGCGAGATGCGCAGCGAGACGTCGATGAGACGGCCGTCCTTGGTGACTCGGATCGTCTCCAGCGGGGCGATGCGCTCCCCGCGCTGAACGCACGCCAAGATCTCCGCAAGCTCGTCGCGGCGCTCAGCCGGCACGAGCATCGCCAGGGACGCACCGACGGCCTCCTCGGCCGTGTAGCCAAACAGGTCCTGTGCGCCCCGATTCCAACTGACGATCTGGCCGTCGACCGTCTTGGACACGATTGCGTCCTGGGAGCACTCCACCAATGCATCCAGGTAACGCCGCGACGCAGCCGTCTTACGCAGCGCGCCGACGTCGCGAACAGCACCGGCACGGTCAGCTCTCGCCAGTCCACGGTCACGAGTCGCTCCATCACGATCGCGATTGGCGCCTGCGCGATCACGCGCTGCGTGCCTGCGCCCCTCACGACCGCGCGCGCGGAGCTCCTGAAGGCGCAGCGACCGTCCGGCCTCCCTGCCATCGAGCTCCTGCATTCGCTGGTCGGCGAGATCGGCCTCGCGGTCACGCTGGGCCGCCGACTCATCGCGTAGTCGCGCCGCCTGATCGCGCCGATCCGCCGTCGCATCGCGACCGCGAGCAGCCGCCGGCGGACTGGGATGGATTGGTCGAGAGGTCTTCATGTGACGTCTTACTGACGCGGATGTCCACACTCTTCTGGGCGAAGTCGCCCCAACACGCCCCGAGCCATTCACCATACTCCTATGCAAGTTTTGAGCAATATCAATTCATCCGCACGACTCGACGACGAGGTGTGGCAACGCTGCCCCTCAGGGTGGATCGACGCGCCGGTGTGGTGCTCGTACGTTCTGCGCACGATGCTGACTCCTTCGGTTTCCCAGATCAGCGCCGGCACGGCGCACCCGATCAAGCCCAAGCTCAAGCGCGTCTGAGCGTTCCGCCGCGACGGGGCCGGCCCACCTGGCACGATCCGGTGATGAGCAAGCGCGACCTCGCGCATGTCTTGACCGCTTTGTGGGACCGCTCAGGCGGAGCACCGGAGGTCGCGGTTGCGCTCGCCGATGTCAACGAGGCGATCGGGCGCGGGCGCGGTGACATGCGCACGCCGCTGAATCTGCGTGATCTCCAAGAGCAGGGCCTGGTGGCCCCGCTGGACGAGGACGGCTGGGCGCTCACGCCGGCGGGAGTTGCCTGGATCGTGCAGGACCGAGAGCTCTCGGACCGGTGAGGACCGGCATCGGCCCTGATCGCCCCGCGCAGTGGGCGCTGATCGACGACCTGTAGCCCCTCGCCTGCTCCTACCATGGAGACATGGCCGTCCTCATCGCCTCCGACCTGAGCAAGGACATGGTTGGCAACCCGCTGCTGCGGGGCGTGTCGTTCAAGCTCGAGCGGCGCGATCGCATGACGATCGCGGGGCGCAACGGTGCTGGCAAGACGACATTGCTGCGGATGCTCGCGGGACAGACGTCCGTCGACGGCGGCGAGTTGGCGTTCGAGAAGGGCTGCAAGGTGGCGCTGCACGACCAGCGCCCGCCGCGCGACCGCGATCTGTCGCTCCGCGACTACATCCTTAGTGGCTGCAAGGAACTGCTCGCGCTCGAGCACGACCTCGAACGCCTGACCCAGAAGATGGCCGCCGGCGACGAGGGCGCAATCGACGCCTACGGGCGCGCACAGGCGCGCCTCGAACACGCGGGCGGCTGGACATGGCGCGACCGGGCGACGTCGATGACCCACGGCCTCGGCTTCGTCGATGACGACCTCGACCGCCAGCTCAAGACGTTCTCGGGCGGGGAGCTCACGCGTGCGTCGCTCGCGCGCGCGCTCGCGGGAGACCCGGACCTGTTGCTCCTCGACGAGCCGACGAACCACCTCGACATCGAGTCGCTCGAGTGGCTCGAGCGCACGCTGACGTCGCTGGATGCCGCGATCGTGCTCGTCGCCCATGACCGCTGGTTTCTCGAGACGGTCGGGACCGCGGTGCTCGAGCTCGAGGCCGGCAAGTCGCGCTTCTTCCCCGGCACCTGGACGGCATGGCGTACCGAACAGGCGGCGCGCGAGATCGCGCTCGGCCGCGCCATCGCCAAGCAGCAGGCCGAGATCGCGCGGCTCGAGCGCTTCGTCGAGCGCTTTCGGGCGAAGGCGACGAAGGCCAAGCAGGCGCAGTCGCGCGTCAAGCGCCTGGACAAGATCGAGCGCATCGAGCGCGGAACGGGTGGGTCCGATTCCCGGGCGCTGAAGTTCGACTTCAAGGCGCCCGAGCGCTCCGGGCGCGTCGTGTACGAGATGACCGGGGCGCGCGTGGAGGTCGGTTCCGACCCCCCGCGGGTTCTCCTCGACGGCGCCGAGATGTGGCTCGAGCGCGGGGAGCACGTGTCGCTCGTCGGTCCCAACGGGGCCGGCAAGACGACCTTGATCGACACGCTCGCCGGCCTGCGACCGCTCGCCGCCGGCAAGATCAACCGCGGCCACAACGTCAAGCTCGGCCATCTCTCTCAGCACGCCGACGAGCTCAAGCAGGGGCCGGGCGGACGCGCGCGGACCGTGCTGGAGGCCTGCGCCGTCCACACCGGACTGACGCCGAACAAGGCGCGCGCACTGCTCGGGCGCTTCCTGTTCAGCGGGGAGGAGGCCGAGAAGCCGCTGGACGGGCTCAGCGGCGGCGAGCGCCGGCGGCTGTCGCTGGCGATCCTCGTCGCGTCCGGCGCGAACGTCCTGATCCTCGACGAGCCCACGAACCACCTCGACCTCGAAAGCCGCGAGGCGCTCGAGGACGCGCTGCTCGCGTTCGAGGGCACGCTGCTGCTCGTCTCCCACGACCGCGCGCTGCTCGAGGCGGTCGGCACCCGCACGGTCGCGGTGCAGGACGGGACGCTGCGCTCCTATGACGGCGGGTGGGAGGAGTACCTGCGCGTGCGCGAGGAAGCACGCGTCGCGGCAGCGGCCACCCCGCGCAAGCCGCAGACGAAAGCCAGGGCCAAGGCGAAGAAGCCCGCGCCTGCGCCCGCGCCCCAGGCCACGCCCGTGCCCGCAGCGGACGCGTGTCCCGGAGCGCGGCTTGCGCAGCAGACGGTCGCCGCGGTCGCCAACGGGGGCAACGGCGGCGTCGGCGCGGAGCTGTCGAAGAACGCCCGCCGCCGGATCCGGGAGCTCGAGCGCGACATCGAGCAGGCCGAGCAGACGCTTGAGACGGTCGAGGCCGAGCTGGCCGTCGCGGAGTCGTGGTCCACCCCCGAGCGGTCGGCTGCGTCAACCGACCGTCACGCTTCTGCCAAGCGCGCCGTGGAGGAAGCCT
>JAWVGM010000206.1:0-2948 GCA_033855075.1 Solirubrobacteraceae bacterium
GCACGCAAGACCTTGGAGGAGTTCGACTTCGCCTTTCAGACCTCCGTCCGTCGCGACAGCGTGCTGCACCTCGGCCAGCTGGACTTCCTCGCCGGCAAAGAGAACGTCGTGCTGCTCGGGCCGCCCGATCGTGGTTCACAGTGCTTCCTTTCGATCATGGTTGACCAAAGAGTCCAAGGTCGTCGGCGGGAACTTCGATGCGAAGGCCGCTTCGGCGGCCCTGGGTGACTTCGATCGCGCGTCGCTCGCCGCGTTGGACCTGGTGCAACACGGTCTGCCGGGCGACGCCGAGGCGCTTGGCGGCCTCGGCGAGCGGGACGAATCCGTCAGGGACGGTGGGGACGAAGCGCGCGCGCGTCTCGTCGGTGAGTCGGATGCGCCACGGCGCGTTGGGAGTGGTCTGCTCGCCGGGCAGCAGGCCCGTCGCGCAGCCAGCGGCGGATCGTGAACGTCGAGACACCCAGCTGCGTCGCGGCGGTCTGGATCGTGACGAGTTCGCTGGCGGGATCTGGTGGCGGGGCCGCGGGGATCCTGGCTCGGAACCGTGCGCCTTGCACGCGTGCGCGGGTGAACGGCAGGCCAGTTGCGGTGCGTCGGCCTTGACGGTTGAGGATCGCAGCGATCTGCGTGTCGGCGTGGTGGACGGCGAGCCGGCGAATCAGGTCGATCGTGTCCTCGGCGAGCTGGCGTTGAGTGGGACCGGTGCGGTTCAGGCGCACCTGCAGCTCGGTCCGGGTGCCGCCTTCCCAGAACACTTCGACGTCGGCGCGGTGCTCGTCGCGGTCGATCGTCACGACGACTTCGCTGATGAGCGCGCGCAGCAGCTCCTTGCGATCTCGCTGCGTCGTCGTCTTGGCGTTCCATAGCCGCGGCAGGTTCCGCGCGAGCTGGCCCAGCGACGCGCGCTCGGCGTCAGACAACGGCGCTGGCCGCGCGCGATCCAGAACCGCCAGGGCGCGCTGTTCGCGCTCGACGACGGCGAGGGCGTCTTCGAGTGCGCGTTCGAGGGTGCGGGCGACGAGGCGATGCTCGGGCTCACAGGCATCGAACTGCCGGCGCGCGCGTTCGGCCTCGAACTGCGCGCGTTCGAGCGCGAGGCGCTGGCCCTCCAGGCGGGCGTCGTGTTGGTCGGTGAGCTCGCCGATCGCGCCGGCCGTCGCAGCAACTGCCGCTGGCGTGACGGCGTCAAGGAACGCGTCCGCGACGGCCGCATCGAGGCGGGTGCCGCCGAGCGAGCCGCAGATCCGGCCGGTCGCGTGCGTGACATGCCCGACCGAGCACAGGTAGCGCGGAACGTTGCCCGTCGTTCCGGAGTAGGCGACCTGCATCCGCCGGCCGCAGCGCCCGCAGCGAAGCAGGCCCTGCAGCAGCGCGTTGCCGTGACCGGCGGCACCGCCGCCCTCGCCGCGCGGCCTCACGTTCGCTCGCAGCCGCGCGCGCGTAGCGAGGTACTCATCCCAGGACACATAGCCCGGATGGTGCTCGGGCAGGCAGACGGACCACTGCTCGACGGGCAGCTCAATCGTCTTGACGCGGATCTGGCCGCCAGAGCCCAGGCGCTTCTCCTGACGCGTCTTGCCGAACGCGAACGTCCCGGCATACGCCGGGTTCGTCAAGAAGTCGTGCACCGCGCCATAGCTCGGACGCGCCCAGCGGACCCGTCGCTGGCCGACCGTTCGGCGCGGCAACTTCTGGCCGTCGGCGATCAGCTCCATCAAGACCTGGCGCGCGGAGCCGAGCTGGCGCCACAGCGCGAAGACCCGCTCGATCGCGTGGCGGACCTCCTCATCGGCGCAGAGCATGATCCGGTCGTCTTCGTCGCGGTCAAGGCCGACCGGGAGCGCGAGGCGCAGCTCGCCGCGCTTGGCCTTGTTGCGCAGCCCGCCGTCCAGGCGGGCGCGGATCAAGTGCAGCTCAGCCTCGCTCATCGTGCCCTTCAAGCCGAGCAGCAGCCGGTCGTTGAAGTCCGCCGGTGAGTAGACGCCGTCGGCGTCGGCGATCAGCGTTGCGGTCAGCGCGCACAGATCCAGCAGCCGATGCCAGTCCGCTGAGGAGCGCGCGAACCGCGAGACCTCAAGCGCCAGCACGATCCCGACATGACCGAGGCCGACCTCGGCGACGAGCTCCTTGAACCCCAGCCGCCCGTCCTGGCTGGCACCGGACCGACCGGTGTCCTCGTCGACGACCGTGACCGCCTCTGCTGGCCAGCCCAGCTCGATCGCGCGTTCGCGCAACGCGTACTGGCGGGCCGCGGACTCGGTGTTGCGCTCGACCTGATGCAAAGTGGACTGACGGACATAGACGACCGCGCGCCGGCGTCGTTGCAGCTCGGTGATCTTGGAGCGGTCACTCATCGCGCTCGCCTTCCACCAACCGTGCGAGCAGCCGCGCCAGCGTCAGCGTCACGTGCTGCTGAACCACGGGCGGCAGCGTCTCCCACACCGCCGCCGCGGCGATCGTCTTCTCGTCGGTCGACAACGCCAACTGCCCCGCCATCAGCGCCTCCGTTTTCCACGCAGGCTGCGCGCGACACCGGACGCCCCGCCACACCAGCCACGCGCTCAGCCAACAGGCGCCACCCCGCCGGCGACGCCAGCACTCCCAACGGGCGCGCCGCCGGCGCCCGCAACGGCAGATCGGTCCACGCCGCCGGCACGCGGCCGACGCTCCCGTCGACCAGCCGACAGGTCAGCAGCGTCTCGCCGTCGTCGACACGCCACCCCAGCACCTCCAGGACGACGTCGCGCAGCGCGCCCGGCGCCGCGACCAGCCGCACGCGCTCCGGCAACGGATCCACAACATGAGTACTGCGTCGCATACTCGCCCGGCACCGGCAAAACGCACCTCTCGATCGCACTCGGGATCCGTGCCTGCCTCGCCGGTCATCGCGTCGCGTTCAGAACGGCGACCGAGTGGGTCGCGCTCTTGGCCGACGCTCAACGCCAAGG
>JAWVGM010000207.1:0-11093 GCA_033855075.1 Solirubrobacteraceae bacterium
TCATCCCCTCAAGCTGGAAACGCTACGGCGTCGACGCCAACCAGGACGGCAAGAAGGACCCCTACAACCCCGTCGACGCGATCTTCGCGGCCGCGCGCTACCTCAAGGCCGCCGGCGGCGACAAGGATCTGCGCAAGGCGATCTTCTCCTACAACCACGCCGACTGGTACGTCAACTCCGTCCTGCACCGGGCGCGGCTGCTCGCCGCGCTTCCGTCGGAGTTCGTCAGCGCGCTGTCAGGCCTCGCGCAGGGCCGCCCCCCGGTCATCGGCAGGTGGCGCGTCGCGCGCCGGGGTCCCGGCGACAGCCGTCGCACCCGCTCGATCGTCACGCGCCCCGGGGCCGCCGTCGTCGCCGTCACCGACGGTGTCGTCGAGCGCATCGGCCACAACCGGCGCCTCGGACGGTTCGTCCGCTTGCGCGATGTCTATGGCAACACGTACACCTACGGCGAGCTCGCCACCGTGGCGGGCCGGTATCCGGTGCTCAAGCCCGCCGCGCTGCACGCATCGCGATCTGTACCCGCCACCACGGATGCGGCTCCTCACGCGCCCGCGAGCGCCGGGACCCAACGTGCCCGCGCGCGGCCGCCGTCCCGGCCACCCGGCGCATCGCTCGGCCTCCTCGATCGTCAGGCCGCCAGGTGGACCGCGACTCGCGAGGCGGCCAAGCGCCGTGCCGCGCGGCACGCACGGTCGAGCGCACCCCTCACCGGGTACGACCGGCGCCTGCTCGGCACGGGCTCGCAGCGCAAGATTCGCTACCACGCGCTGCGCGAGGGCTCCCGTGTCGTGGCCGGGACGATCCTCGCCCGCGCCGCCGCGCCCGCGGACCACGGGGACATCCGCTTCGAGATCCGGCCCACCGGCCGTCATGCCCCACGAATCGATCCGCAGCCGATCCTGGCCGGCTGGAAGCTGCTGCGCGCGGCGGGTCCGAGCACGCGAGCGCCCTCGATCGGCCAGCTGCTGCTGCTCGGCAAGCGGGCGCTCGATCGGTACGTGCTCGACGACCGGCGCGTCGGCATCTACGGCTGCGGTCGCGACGACATTCGCGCCGGGCGCATCGACCGCCGCGTGCTGATCACGCTCGAGCTGCTGGCGACATCGGGGCTGGACCCGACGGTGAGCGCGCTGCGCTGCGGCCACAGCCGTCTTACCTCGTCGGGCAACGTGTCCGAGCACATCAGCGGGAACGCAGTCGATATCTCCGCGATCAACGGGGTCCCGATCCTCGGCCACCAGGGTGCGGGGTCCCTGACCGAGGCGGCGATCCAGCGCATCCTCGGCCTCCAGGGACCGCTGGCGCCGCACCAGATCATCAGCCTCATGACCTTCGCCGGCGCGGACAACACCCTCGCGCTACCGGATCACGACGATCACATCCACGTCGGCTTCGCGCCCGACGTGACCTCAAACCCGCTCGTCGCCAGAAGCTTCGACGGCGTCCTTGACCGGCGGCAGTGGCTGAGGCTCATGAAACGGCTGAGCGCGATCGAAAATCCGGACGTGAGCGCGATCCCGTCGCACTACGCGGTCAAGGCGCGCCGGCCCGGATGATCCGGCGCCCCGCCGCCAACCCCGCCAGCGGGTAGCTCACCCTCAAGTCGAGCGTTAGTTTGGCCCCTTCGCGGGCCGTTTTCGGCCTCCTGCAGCGCCCTCCCCCCACCGACGCGTTCCAGGGCCGTCATCGCGCTGCCGGCGCGACCCGGCGTATCAGGGCCCGTGGCGCCGTCCGGACATTTATCGCATGTCCTGTCAAGACGATCACGAATGGCTCATGTCCCGCCGATTAGCGGCCCGGTATGCAGTCACAGCCCAAGCTCGAGCGCAAGCGCACCCGTGGCGGCCGTCTGGCGGTCGCGTTGAGCGCGGCCGCGCTGATCGCTACGGGTCTGGGCGCCGACCTTCTCCGCGCGGGCGCCGACGATATTCCCATGCCCACCGCCGAGGCCTCGCTGAGTCAGGCGCAGGTCCCCGCACCGCAGACCACGACCACCGAGGCGCCCGCCACCGGCGCGCCCACCAGCGACAAGCCGGCCACCGACGCGCCCGGAGCGCCGGCGAGCGGCTCGGGCGCCGCGGCGAGCGATACGCCCGCGCCCGGCACGCAGCCGCAGGCTGACCCGCAGCCGACTCCGAAGCCTGGCCCGGCACACCCGCCCGCACCGACCACGACGCCCGCGCCGGCCACCCCGGCCCCGGCGGCCCCCGCAGCCGCAACGCCGGCAGCGACACCCGCCGCGACCAGCACGGGCCCCGCCGCCACCTCCAGCGGCGCCCAGGCCAATTCGAAGCGGTGCCCCAAGTCCAAGACCTCGACCGGCAGCGCCGACCCGGCCCGGTACGGCAGCGTCGTCAACTCGGCCGCGAGCACGAAGTCCGCCGCGACGGGGTGCGCTCAGAAGCGCGCGAGAAGCGCGAAGAAGATCTCCAAGCACGACGCCGCCGTCGCGCCGTCACCGCTGCGCAACGCCGGCGGCCTGCCGACGACGACGAACCCGACGACGTCGCTCGCCTCCCCCGGCCCGGTGCCGGTCGGCGTGCCGAACTTCTTCATCGAGAAGTTCCGCATCCCGCCGTTCCTGCTGCCGATCTACCAGGCCGCCGGAACCCAGTACGGCATCCGCTGGGAGGTCCTCGCGGCGATCAACGAGATCGAGACCGACTACGGCCGCAACCTGAACGTCTCCTCCGCCGGCGCGCTGGGCTGGATGCAGTTCATGCCCGCGACGTGGAAGGGGTACGGCGTCGACGCCAACCGCGACGGTCGCAAGGACCCCTTCAACCCCGTCGACGCGATCTTCGCCGCCGCGCGCTACCTCAAGGCCGCCGGCGGCGACAAGGACCTGCGCCGCGGCATCTTCGCGTACAACCATGCCGACTGGTACGTCAACTCCGTACTCATGCGGGCCCGCCTGATCGGCGGCATCCCGGCCGACCTCATCGGTTCGCTGAGCGGACTGACCCAGGGTCACTTCCCCGTGTACGCCAAGGCGCGTTACGCCGACGACATCTCCGAGCGCGCGGTCCAGCGCCGCGTGAAGGCCGGGACGAACGCGGCCATGCCGATCGAGTCCAGCAGCCAGCGGCGCGACATCAACATCTACGCCCAGCCGAACTCCCCCGTCATCGCCGTCCAGGACGGCACCATCATCTCGACCGGCACGTCCAAGCGCCTGGGCAACTACGTCCGCATGCGCGACGTCTACGGCAACGACTACACGTACGGCCACCTCGGCTCGGTCGCGACGAAGGTCGCCGTGCCCAAGGGCAAGACCCAGAGCCAGGCGTCGGTCGACAAGGAACTGAGCCTGCCCACGCACGACCCGAAGCCGACCGCGCCCGCAAGCGCCGGCAAGCAGCTGCCCAAGCAGGGCGCCAAGTCCGCCGCCAAGCCGGCCGTGAAGCCGGCCGCCAAGGCCCCCGTCAATCCCGACGCGGCGCCCGCTGCGGCGCCCCCCGTCAAGGAGCGCCTGTTCGCGCATCCGACGCGCAAGCGCGTCCTCGCCGCCGGCGGCGCGCGTCAGCTTTCTGAGCTCGAATCGGCGCTCGCGGTCGACGCGAGTCTCAAGGACTACATGACCGAGTCCTACAACCTCGATCGCAGGGACGTCGTTCTCAAGCCCCTGATCGCCGGACGCAAGGTCATCGCCGGCACGATCCTCGGGCGCATCGCTCAGACCGCCGACAAGACCTCGCCCCACGTCCAGTTCGAGATCCGGCCGGCCGGCCGTGGCGCGCCGCGCATCGACCCCAAGCCGATCCTTGACGGCTGGAAGCTGCTCGAGTCGACGGCGATCTACCGCGCCCAGGGTAAGAACCCGCTCGTCGGCCCCGGCGCGAACGCGTCGATCGGCCAGATCCTGCTCATGAGCAAGGAGGCGCTCGGCCGCCGCGTGCTCGCCGATCCTCGCATCGAGATCTACTCGTGCGGTCGTCAGGACATCGAGGCCGGCCAGATCGACCGCCGCATCCTCGCGGTGCTCGAGTTCCTCTCCTCCTCGGGGCTGAAGCCCACCGTGAGCACGCTCAAGTGCGGCCACAGCTACCTCACGTCCAGCGGCAACGTCTCCGAGCACGTCTCGGGCAACGCGGTCGACATCGCGAAGATCAACGGGATCCCGATCCTCGGCCACCAGGGCAAGGGCTCGATCACCGACATCACGATCCGGCGGCTGCTCAATCTCCAGGGGACGATGAAGCCCCACCAGATCATCAGCCTCATGACCTTCTCCGGAACCGACAACACGCTGTCGCTGCCCGACCATGCCGATCACATCCACGTCGGCTTCCACCCCGGCTTCGGGACCGACCCGAACACCGCGCATCAGCTCGACGCGGTGCTCAAGCCGGCGCAGTGGATCAAGCTGATCGACCGCCTCGGCCGGATCAACAACCCGACCGTGCAGGACAAGCCGTCGAAGTACGCGATCCGCGTCCAGGTCAGAGGGTCGAGCGCGCACCAGGGCGAGTAGCCGTGGCGGCGAGCGGGTCCAGCCGCTCGCGCAGCTCGGCCCACAGCTCCGCGTAGGCCTGTGCCGCGCGACCGCGCGGCGCGAAGTCCGCGACCGGGGTGCGGTGCACCGCCATCTTCTCGACGTCGCTCGCGTTCGGGATCGCGGTCTGCAGCACGCCGTCGAACGCCGCCCGGGTCTGCGCGACGAGCTCGCGGTGCAACCGCTTGCGCCCGTCGGTCATCGAGAAGAACGCCAGGATGCGCGGGCCGTCATCCACCTCGTCGTCGACGAAGCGCCGCAGCTGCTCGAACGTGCGCAGCGACAGTGGCGAGGCGATGAGCGGCACGAGCAGCACGTCGGCGGCACCGAAGATGCTCTCGGACGCGAGCGAGATCGCCGGCGGGCAGTCGAGGACGACGTAGTCGTAGTCGCTCGCCAGCGGGGCGATCACGCGCGCGAGCCGGCGCGTCGGGCGCTTCATCCCGTCCAGCGCGAGGTCCATGTTGCGGTAGGAGAAGTCCGCCGGCAGGAGATCGAGGCGCTCGTAGTCTGAGCCCTTGATGAGCGTCGCCGGATCGCTCTTGCCGCGCACGAGCTTGCTGCCGCCGCCCTTGATCTTCGGTTTGACGCGCAGCAGGAACGTCGCGGCGCCCTGCGGGTCGAGGTCCCACAGCAGCACGCGTGCGCCCTCGGCCGCCGCGATGCACGCGAGGTTGACTGCGGCCGAGGTCTTGCCGACGCCGCCCTTGATGTTGTAGGAGGCGATGACGGTCGTCACCGGAACGTCTGCCTGACGAGCTGGCGCTGCTCGCGCGACGCGAACGCGGCGAAGCGCTCGGCGAACTCCGCGCGCGCGCCGCGCTGCTCGTCGTCGAGACGCTGCACGAGCACTCCCATCGCCATGAGCGCCGCGGCACCGCCCTCGAGCGCCACGACCTCGTCCCCCACCGAACGAAGCTGAGCGGCCTGGACCTCGCGATCCTGGAAGCGCCCGAGCGAGTCCTGCAGCGCCTTGAGCGTCGACACCATCGGCTTGATGACCGCAGGCGAATACAGCGACGCGAAGAACTCGAGCAGGTAGCGCAGCTCCTTGCCCTGCTTGCGCAGGTCGTGCAACGCCTCGTGCGGGCTCGCGTCGTCGATCGCCTCGCCCTGGCGCACCATCTTCTTGTAGACCTTCGCGATCCGCGCGCCGGCGACCTCGCCGATCGGCCGCGCGGCGTCGGGCCGCTTGCCCTCCTTGGCCGTGGTGAGCCCATCGAGGTAGTCGGCCCAATCCTCGAGCAGCGCCGTCGTCGCCGCCCCGGACAGCTCGGCGGCCATCCGCGCGCGGGCCTCCTGCCGGCGGCGCTGCAGCAGCGCGAGCAGCGGGGCAACGTCCGGCGCGATCGCCGGTGGCAGGTCGCGCGTGAGCTCGTCGAACTCGAGCAGCTGGACGTCGAGGTCGCGCGTGGGCCCCGTGATGAGCTGCAGCTCCTTGAACCCTGTGCGGAAGCGGTGCAGCGGCTCGGGCGAGAACACGCCGGCGAGCTCGCGCTGCAGCGCGCGCGAACGGCGCACCGCGACCCGCAGGTCATGGAGGAACTCCGTGTCGACGTCGGCGACCGTCCCCGGCAGGTTCGCCTCGATCGTCCCGAGCAGATGGGTGAGCACGATGACCACCGCCGCGTCCGCGCGCTGCTCGGGGCGCAGCTTGACGCGCAGCTTGGACGAGGTGCCGCCCGGCGTGCCGCCGGCGGCCGCGACCGCGTCGTCCTGGACGGGGCGCTGCGCGTCGACGAGCCCGAGCCGCGTCGTGAGCAACGTCCGCAACTCCGCGAGCTCGCCGTCGTAGCCGCGCACGCCGATGACGTGCAGCCGCGGGGGCAGCGGCGTCGCGCCGTTGCCCGCGTCGGCAGCCGTGGACTCCTCGACGCGCAGCCGCACGACGGTCTTGCCCTCTTCATCAAGCACGTTGACCGGCAACAGCCGGCTCTTGACCCGCGCGACCGGCATGACGGCGCGCATCTCGAGCAGGCTGCTCAGGCGCTCGCGCAGCGGCCCAGGCCGGACGTCCTGCGCGAACAGCCGCTCCGCGCCCCGCGCGAGCGCATCGGAGACCTCCTCGGCGTACGTCGTCGCGTTGGCAAGCGCGAACCGGCCCCGCGTCTCGATGAGCGCGAGGCCCGCCTCGTGCAGGCGCCCGTCGAACGTGTCCCAGAACGTGCGCTCGATCGTGTGCGCTCGCGCCGTGACGATCGCGATCTCCCCCGCCAGCGCATCGGCCGCGCCCGACGCGGAGAGGCCGTCGGGCAGGAGCATCTGGGAGCCCGGGGCGTTCATCGAGGCGTAGTCTGCCACTGCGCGCGATGTCGCAGTTTGCGCTCGTTGTCCGCGCCGCCCGGGTTGGCGCGATCTTCACGTCGCAGGAGCGGCTTGTTCACCGGAAAACCGCTCTGAGCAGGGAAAACGTGATCGCGGTCGCCGTCTCGGCTCCGCCGGACTGATCGCCGTCCGGGGCTGGCTCGTGCTCGCAGCCTGCGGCCTCCCCCACGGCCTCGGCGCCGACGTGTGCGCCGCAGCGGGCCTCGCGCGCTCACCGGTCTGCGGCGTGCATGGCCGGCTCCGCGCAGGCTGACGACAGGCAACCCCCCGGACGGGGGGAACGCATTGTTTTTTCGACCAGTGAGCCGTCACGCTGTGTGGGTGTTCAATACCACGCCTCGTCGATGAGCTCGCCAGGATCGCTTTCCAGCCTCGACCACGCCGGGCGACTGTCCGTGCTGGATGGCTCGTTTCTGCGCGTGGAATCTGCACAGGCTCACATGCACATGGGCTTCAGCACCGTTTTCGCCGCGCCGGCCGACCGTCCTCGTCCGTCGGTGGAGGCCCTTCGCGACCGTGCGGCGAGCCGCCTGCACGAGGTGCCCTGGTGTCGCTGGCGATTGGACGATGCGCCACTCGGTCTGTCGGAGCCCCGCTGGGTCGCCGATGCCGACTTTGACCTGCGGGCGCACATTGTCGAGCTCACCCCGCCGGAGGATCGCGTCAGCGAGCAGAGCTTTGAGGCGCTACGTGCAGCGGTCTTCTCCACACCGCTGGATCGAGTCCGGCCGTTGTGGCAGATCTGTCTCGTCCCGCGCCTGCGGGACGGCCGTGTCGGGTTGATCGGCAAGGTCCATCACGCCCTCGTCGACGGGATGGGCGCGCTTCAGTTCGCCCGGCTCATCTTTGACGCCGAACCCTTCCCCGAGCCCTGCACGACGTCGGAGTCCGCAGTGCCCTGGCGTCCCCGTGGCCGGGCCGGCCGCGTCGGCTGGGCGCTCGACGCCGTCAGCCAGACGCTCAGTGACGGCGTCGGCGCGCTCCGCGAGGCGGCGACCGCGGTCACGCACCCCGAAGCGACGGCCGGTCGCGTCGTGCGCGGGGCCAAGCTGATCGCGGGCGCAGTGCGCGAAGACGTCCTACCGCCCGCTCCACGGTCTGAGTTGAATACGACGATCGGCGCCCGCAGGACGCTCGTGGGCTACCGCGCCCGTCGCGACGACGTGCGCGCAGCACGCAGCGGCGGCGGCACGCTCAACGACATCGGACTCGCGGTGGTCGCCGGGGCGCTGCGCGCGCTCGCGTTGCGGCACGACGAGACGCCGGACGCGCCGCTGAAGGCGATGGTCCCGGTCAGCACACGCCAGTTCGATGACACCGCGGCCGGCAACCGCATCGCGATGGTCACTGTCGCGCTGCCGATCCATCTCACGAGCGCTCGCGAGCGGCTGGACTACGTACGCGACCAGACGCAACTGCTCAAGCACACCGATCGCACCGCGGGTGTCAAGGCGCTGTATCAGGCGGCCGCGCTGCTGCCGCCACCCTTGCGCTCACCCGTGGCGCGGGCGCTGGCCGGCCCGCGCCAGTTCAACCTCACCGTGTCCAATCCGCCGGCACCGCGCGGATCGCTGTATCTGCTGGGCTGCGAGCTTCAGGAGGTCTACTCGGTCGTCCCGATCGCCCAGGGCCACGCGCTGTCAATCGGGCTGGTCCGCTACCGCCAGGAGCTGTTCATCAGCTGCTACGCCGATCCCGACGCGCTGCAGGACGCACACGAGCTACCCGCGCTCCTCGAGGCCGAGCTGCGGGCACTGGCGCCCGCCCCGGCGCCGCATACCGCTTCCCCTCCGCGCCGCGCGGCCGCCAACGGAAAAGCTCTGCGCAACGGGAAGGCGCTGCGCGCGGGACTGGTCACCGCGTGATGTGCCGTCCCGAACTCGTGCCCGTCCGCTGACTCGGCCCTAGTGTCCGCCGTGCCAGGCGTTCATCACCGGCAGCAGCGAGAGGGCCAGTGCCGCGCCGCCACCGGCGGCGGCGCACACAAGCATCCCTCTGAAGCCAGCGCCGGGCACCGCGTCGCGGCGTGCCGCACGCCAGTCCGTGCCCAGCGAGCGGGCGACTCGAGGGGCGTAGGCGAGGACGTGCACCGCGAACACCACTCCCCAGAGGATGAAGCTCAGCTGATGTAGTTGCAGCACCGCGTCCGACTTGTGTCCCGCCGCGAGCAGCAGCACGCCGGTTACGAACACCGCGACCGTGCTCGCGACCAGCACCGGCGCCATCAGTCGCAGCGGCAGCAGCGGCGGACCTTCTTGCCGATACGCGCGCGCCTCCGTGTAGTAGCGGACGAAGCGGTAGCCGGTGCTGACGAGCTTCAGGAGCACGGGCGGGATCAGCACCATGCCGATGAACATGTGCGCGGTCACCAGGCCGCGCATGTTCACGATCGTGAATCCCTCGGCTACCAGCAAGCCGACGAGCAGGACCGAGGTCGCGCTCGTGAGGATCTCGTTGCCGTCCGTGCCTCCGAAGCGGTCACGGCGCTCGAGCCGTGCGGCGCGGCGCGCTTTCGGAGCCCGCTTGGCCACCGCTCCGCCGGGTACTGATCGCATCGCCATGCGGGCCATGCTGCACGAAACGCCCCTCCGTGTCGTCCGACACACGGCGACACGTGCGGCTACGCCCCCGGACGTACCGCGCAGACGGCGCTTCAGGCGGTGACCACCCCCGGCCACCGCACGAACCCCATCGTCTGCACGGGTTGCGGCGGGATAGCATTGCGCCGGTGCCCCCGGCTGCTTTCGCCAGACCGACCCGCTCGCGCGCGACGCCGGGTCGCCGGCCCTAGCCCTTGGCGCTGGTGAGTCAACGAGTCGAGCCGATCGTCGTCGTGCATGGCGGCGCCTCGGAGTGGTACGCCGGAACGAGCCTTGGTCGCGCAGCGTGCCAACGAGCTGCCCATGCCGGCTGGGAGGTCTTGGCGGCAAGGGGTACCGCACTGGACGCGGTCATCGCCGCGGTGCGGGTCGTCGAGGACGATCCGGCGTGCAATGCCGGTACCGGTGCCGTGCTCACGAGTCGTGGCACCTTGGAACTCGACGCCTGCGTCATGGACGGCACCTCGCTCGCGTCGGGCGCCGTGGCGGTGCTCCCGCCGTTTCGCCATCCGATCGACGTCGCGCGCGCCGTGCTCGAGGACGGCCGCTATCACCTGCTCGTCGGAGAGGGAGCAGCGGCGTTCGCCCGTGCGCGGGGGTTCGCGCCATGCGATCCGGAGCTCATGATCACCCCAGAACGGCGCGCTGAGTCCGAGGGCCTGGAGCGTTTTGACCGCGGCAACACCGTCGGCGCGGTGGCGAGAGACGCGGGCGGCCACCTCGCGGCGGCGACGAGCACCGGCGGGATCGCCGGGACCGACCCGGGACGGGTCGGCGACGCGCCGCTCGTCGGCGGCGGGACATACGCGGACGAACACGCCGCCTGCTCGTGCACCGGCGATGGAGATGCGTTCGCGCGGGCGTGCGCGGCGTTCTGGACGGTCGAGCAGGTCGCCGGCGGCGCGCAGACGGCGGCCGAGCGTTCCGTGGCACGCGTGCTCGAGCGCTACGGCGGCTACGGCGGCCTCATCCTGCTCGACAACGCCGGCGACGTCGGCATCGCGAGGTCGGCGTCGGCGATGCCGCATGCGATCGCCCGGTCAGACGGGTCCGTGATCGACGGCGAATAGCCGACCCTGCCGCGCCGATGTCCGCATAGCGGCGCGACTGCGGGCGCATAGTGCCAGTGAGGACAAATTCGCGCACAACTTTTCGCCTGCTCGTCCCTGGTCGGTGGAGCCTCGGGCCGAGACGCTGACACGAATGACCGATCACCCCACTGGTCCCTCGTCGGTCGAGGATCTCGACATCGACGCCGACGGCCGCCACGCCGGCGATCGCACCCGTGGGGACATCCTCGAGCGAGCGACGCCCACGCGCGTCCCCGCGGCCGCGAGCACGACCCCGGCACGGGAGCGCACGTCCGTGTTCGGCCCCGGCGCTGTCCTCACCGCGAGGCTGCCGCTCTCGGACGCGGGTGCGAACACGGCCGATCCGCACCTGTGCGACGCCTACACGGGCCCGATCATGGCGATCGCCGACGAGACGCCGGTGATCTGCAGCGCGGGCGTGGCGAGCCCCTGCGGAATGGACCTCCTCGCTGCCGCCGGCGTCCCCGTGAGCCGCGAGATCCGCACCTACCGCACGGCAGAGGAGTTCCACCGCCTCGTCGGCGACGTGATCGGCAACGGTGAGCGGTTGCTGTGCCAGCACGTCCACGACGAGGACGA
>JAWVGM010000208.1:0-21190 GCA_033855075.1 Solirubrobacteraceae bacterium
AGTACCAGGAGATCAAGGGTCTCGTCAACCAGCAGCGCAACGAGCGCGAGCAGTACGTCGAGAAGGCCGGCGCCTATCTGGGGCGCGAGCTACAGGCGCTCGGCATCGAGGCGAACATCTCCGGCCGAGCCAAGCACTTCTACTCGATCTATTCGAAGATGACGAAGAAGGGCCGCGAGTTCAACGAGATCTACGACCTCACCGCGATGCGCGTGATCGTCGACTCGGTGAAGGACTGCTACGGCGCCGTCGGCGTCGTGCACTCGCTGTGGAAGCCGCTGCCCGGGCGCTTCAAGGACTTCATCGCCATGCCGAAGTTCAACATGTACCAGTCGCTGCACACGACGGTGATCGGGCCCGAGGGTCTGCCGCTCGAGATCCAGATCCGTACGCGCGAGATGCAGGACATGGCCGAGTTCGGCGTCGCCGCGCACTGGATCTACAAGGGCGACGGCAAGACCGGCCCGGCCGCCGAGGGCGACGCGAAGCTCCAGTGGCTGCGCTCGATGCTCGACTGGCAGCAGGAGACGTCCGATCCCAAGGAGTTCATGGACGCGCTGAAGGTCGACCTCATCGAGGACGAGGTCTACGTCTTCACGCCCAAGGGCGAGGTGAAGAACCTCGCCGCGGGCGCGACGCCGCTGGACTTCGCCTACGAGGTCCACACCGACGTCGGCCACCGCTGCGTCGGCGCGAAGGTCAACGGCAAGATGGTGCCGCTGCACTACGTCCTGAAGTCCGGCGACATCGTCGAGGTCATGACGGCCAACCGCGAGCGCGGCCCGTCCCGCGACTGGCTCGCGGTCGTGCGCACGACCCGCGCGCGCAACAAGATCAAGGCGTGGTTCAAGGCCGAGTCGCGCGTCGACACCGAGCACGCCGGCCGCGAGATCCTCCACGAGCAGCTCAAGAAGCAGGGCCTGCCCGCGCAGAAGGTCGTCTCCTCGCCGCTGCTCGCCGACGTCATCCGCGAGATGGGCTTCAAGAAGGCCGACGACTTCTACATCGCCCTCGGCGGGGCGAAGGTCTCGGCGAAGGTCGTCGTCAACAAGGTCATGCAGCGCCTCAAGCAGGGCGAGGCGGCGGAGGGCGAGGCCCGCACCGCCGCGCAGGACATGCTCTCCACGCGCCGCCAGCGCCGCCAGCCGACGAGCACGTCGTCGCAGTTCGGCATCCGCGTCGAGGGCGTCGACGACGTCATGCTGCGCCTGGCCAAGTGCTGTCGCCCGGTCCCGGGCGATCCGATCGTCGGCTACATCTCGCTCGGCCGCGGGATCACGATCCACCGCGAGGACTGCCCGAACGCCGTCGCGCTCGCCAAGGACCCCGACCGCTTCACGCCCGTCAGCTGGGAGGGCGAGCACGAGACCTCGTTCAAGGTCGAGCTCCAGGTCGACGCGTGGGACCGCCACCGGTTGCTCGAGGACCTGTCGCGCACGTTCGCCGAGGCCGGCATCAACATCGTCGAGGCGCGCTGCGTCGTGCAGCATCCGATGGTGCAGAACTGGTTCGTCGTCGAGGTCGGCGATACCCACGTGCTCAAGGCGACGATCAATCGCCTGCGCAACATCGATTCTGTGTTCGACGCTTACCGGGTCACGCCGGGCGCCGGCTGATCGGCGTCCGCGGCCGCCGCCTGCTTGGCGAACTCCTTCAGCGCGAGCGTGACGAGGCTCACGGCCCGCCGCAAGGTCGCCGGAGGCACGATGGCGCTCGCCCGCTGGACGGATCGATCAGGACTGCCGGGTCGTGACGGCGGTGGTGCCCTGCGTGCTCGCCGACGGCTGGCTCTGCGTCGTGCTCGCCGGCGCGGCGCTCGCCGATGACTGGCTCTGCGTCGTGCTCGCCGGCGCGGCGCTCGCCGCGTTCGCGGCCGACGAGGCGGCAGCAAGCTGCGCCGCGGCGCGCGCGTCCTGGCGTTTGGCGGCCGCCCGCTGGTGTGCGGCGAGCCTCGCCGCGGCGGACTTCCGCGCGGAGGCCGCCTCGGCGGCCGCCGCCTTCGCGGCCGCGCGCTTGGCCTGCGCGGCCTGCACGGCGAGCACCTTGGCCCTCGCGTCGACGGCCGCCAGCGTCGCGGCCTTGGGCGCGAGCGCCGGGTCGTTGCCGGAGGCGAGCTGGGCGTAGATCGTCGCGAACAGCGAGAGGAAGATCGCGGCGGCCAGCGAGGCGATCCGCGCCCGGATCGCGAACCGGCGCCGGCGCCGGGCCGCGCGCAGCGCGAGCGCGCGCGGGGTCATGACGGCACCGCCGACGGCCGGATGCCCAGATGGCGGACGACGAGCAGGCCGGCGGCGGGAAGGATCGCGACGCCCGTGGCCACGACGAACCACAGCTGCCCGGCATCGGTGCCCTGCCCGAAGGAGTGCGCGATGCCCATGATCCAGACGACGGCGGTCAGGCGATGCAGGCGCCGCCAGCGCTCGACGCCGATGCGTGCCCGCGCGTAGTAGGAGAGGCCCAGGATCAACAACCCCCAGCCGGAGATGATGCCGACCGTCATCCACAGCCGCTCAAAGCTGCTCACGAACGGGATCGCGATGTCGCCGAGGCTCGGCTTCAGGTACCCGTCGCCGA
The DNA here is from genome assembly GCA_033855075.1 of Solirubrobacteraceae bacterium. Lineage (GTDB taxonomy): Bacteria > Actinomycetota > Thermoleophilia > Solirubrobacterales > Solirubrobacteraceae > CADCVQ01. The sequence continues at coordinate 2,575 of JAWVGM010000208.1, forward strand.
GCAGCGCGACCGCGTGCACGACGATCGCAACCAGGGCGGCCAGCGACAGCGCCTCGTGCGTGACGCGCAGGTCGGGCCCGCGGCGCCGGCTCAGGCGCCCGCTCATCGTCAGGCCGACGCCAACAGACGCGCTGGCGAGCAGGAGCGCCGCGGTGCCCGCGGCACGGCTGGTGATCCAGTACAGGTGTGGATCGGCGGCGACGGCCAGGGACATGGGAGCTCGCGTGGGCGCCGGACGGCTCAGGCGGCGAGCAGCGAGACGGGTTTCCGGGCGTGCTCGACGACGATGTGGGCGACGGGCAGCGAGAAGCGCGCGCAGGCACGGCCAACGAGGTCGTGGGCAAGCCAGTTGGACCGCGGCTCGGGGTGCGTCGCGATGAGCAGCTCGTCGGCCTCGAAGACCGCACGGGCGTCGGCGATCGCGCGCATGGGGTCGGCGTCGCCGACCCAGCCGTCCACGTCGACGCCGGCGCGGCGCAGGGCAGCGAGCGTCGCGGCCAGCCGGCCGGCGGCCTGCCAGCGCGCGCGGTCCTCGTCTGACGTCCAGTGGCGCATGCGCGTGTTGAGTGCCGGGGCGACGACGACGACCTCGGTGTCGCGCCATCCAACGATGACGTCGTGCAGGACCTGGCCCTCGATCGTCTCGTTGGCGATGACGAGCACCTTGCGTGTGGCGGTGATGGTGGACATGACGAACTCCTGGCGATTGGGGTGTCCGTGACTGTCCCAACGCCGTATGAAGGTCGCGTTAGCGCTTCCTAGGAATCACCTGAGAGCGCACGCTTGGCGACATCGAGCACCGCGCGGACGTGTCGTCTGATCTGGCTCGCTCGCAGCGGCGCCGCCGCGAGCTCGACCACGAAGGCGGTCGTCCCCTGGAAACGGGCGTTCTGCCAGCCGGTGATGCGGCCGGGCAGGCCCGTGCCGAAGCGCCGGAACGGCAGCCCGACGAGCTGCGCGTAGCGGCGCTCGATGGCCCGGCTCCCGCCGGAATCGTCGACGAGCCGTGCGTGCTGGTGGTACCAGATGGTCACGTCGGGGCGCAGCCGGCGCACGAGACGCCGGATCGCGCGCGACTCGGGCTCGGAGAGCGCGCGCGGACCCGAGTACGGCGTCCCGCCGCCCGGGCGCGGGAGCCGGCGCCAGTGCCACGGCGCGTTGCGGTTCAGGTCGACGCCGCGCGCGTTGTCGCGCGTGTGTGCGGCGCAGCCGTCGGGGTTGGCCTCGTCGAGCAGCCAGATCGCGCTGCCCGCCGGGGGCGTCGCCGTTCGCAGGGCGCGGGTCACCGCCTCGCCGGCCTGCTCGTCGCCGTGGAGACACCCGACGACGAGCACGCGCGTCTTCGCCGCCGGATCGCCGACGACGCGCGCGCGGATCTCGTGGTGATGCACCGAGTGCCCCGCGAGCAGGCTGGTGGCGAGACCGGCGGCGAACAGCGCGCGGAGAACGGGTATCGCCCCTACGCCACGACGAGCAGCGCGGCCGGCCGGATCCCGAACACCACCTCGGTGAAGTCCCCGATGTGATCGCCGTCGACGTGCAGCGGAATCTCGCGCCCCTCGACCGCGGTGCAGCGCAGCCCGCCGACCCCGGCGACGTGATGGACCTGCGGGTGCCCGACGACGCTGCGCCGCGACGACAGCAGGCGCAGCATGATCGTGGGGATGTCCTGCGGGCGCGCGCGGCGCAGTGCAGCGGCCGCAAGCGTCCCGGAGTCGAGCGTTGCCCCCTGGGCGATGCGAATCGGCTTGTCGCCGAGGTACGTGAACGGGTCGCCGTTCTGGACCAGCGTCGCGATCGCGCGCACCGTCTCGCCGGCGACCTCGACGTCCATGCGTGGCGCGTTGCGGATGTACTCGCGCAGCACCGTCTCGATCGCGCAATAGACGAAGTACAGGTCGCTGAAGCGCGAGGCCTTGAGCTTCAGGTTCTTGTCGATGCGCTTCGTGATGCTCGCATCGAGCCCGAAGCCGCTCGAGTACGTGAACGCGCGCCCGTTGGCGACGCCGACGTCGATCCGCCTTGGGCGCCAGGTGTCCGCCATCCGCAGGAGGTGCTGCGTGGCGTCGACGAGGTCGCCGGGGATCCCGAGCATCTTGCACAGCACGTTCGTGGCCCCGCCGGGCAGGCAGGTCATCGGCGTCTGGGAGCCCGCCAGGCCGTTGGCCACCTCGTTCACGGTGCCGTCGCCGCCGAAGGAGACGACGACGTCGTAGCCCTCGTGCGCTGCCTCCCGAACGAGATCGGTGGCGTGATTGCGGCTCTGCGTGTCGACGGCCTCCACCTCGTAGCGTCCGGCGAGCGCGGACACGACCAGGTTGCGCAGGTGCGGCGAGACCGACGACGCATACGGATTGACGACGATGAGCATCCGCTTGCGCGCCGTCGGGGTGGCGAGCATCGCGGACTCGGCCAGGCGCTCCAGTGGCTCTTCGAGCGTCACAGCCAGCCGCGGCTGCGGAAGAACCAGAGCATTCCGCCGAGCAGCGCGACCATGGAGCCGACGATGATCCAGAACGCGTGGATCGAGCCCTGGCCCGGGACGCCCACGTTCATGCCCCACACGCTCGCGACGAGCGTCAGCGGCAGGACGACGACGCTGATCGCGGTGAGTGCCTTCAGGACATCGTTGACCCGGTGCGAGAGCACCGACTCGTTCGTGGATTCCAGGCCCTCGACGACCTCCTTGAAGTTCTCGAGCATGTCCCAGATGCGCTCGGACGCGTCGTTGATGTCGTCGAAGTAGATGTCCAGGCCCTCTGGGATGTAGCGCTTCGTGCGTTCGAGGTCCTGCAGCGCGGCGCGCTGCGGGCGGACGATCTTGCGGAAGTTGATGATCTCCTGCTTGACGTTGGAGATGTCGCGCACGATCTCCGCCGAGCGGCCCTCGAAGATCTCGTCCTCGAGCACCTCGAGCTTGTTGCCCATCTTGGCGAGCATCGGAAACGACGCGTCGACACAGTCGTCGACGATCTTGTAGAGCAGATAGCCCGGGCCCTTCGCGAACAGCGAGTCGCGCATCTCCTCGCTCGCGCGGCAGCGCTCGAAGAGGTACTCGAGCGGCTGGATCGGCTCGTTGGGCAGCGTGATGACGAAGTCGGGCCCGACGAACATGTCGAGCTCGGCCGCGTTCAGGCGCCCGACGGACTTGTCAAAGCGCGGGAAGTGCAGGACGACGAACAGGTAGTCGTCGTACTCGTCGACCTTCGGGCGCTGGTTGCGCGACGCGACGTCCTCGTAGTCGAGGGGGTGGAAGTCAAAGTGCTCCTCGAGCCAGGCCCGGTCCGCCGGAGTCGGCCGCTCGATGTGCAGCCAGCGCAGCCCGGACCCCTCCACGACCTCGACATTCGGGGTCGGTGCATCGATCTCCGGAGGTCCGGTGACGGTCCCGCGGCCCCGTGTGGGGCGACCGAAGCGTGGCTTGGGAAGGTTCGGCATGGCTTGATATTGTGCCCTGCCAGAGCTGGACACATCCAGAGGGGTGGAGGGACAGGCCCTTTGAAGCCCCGGCAACCATTCCGCTTCGGCGAAAACGGTGCCAATTCCTGTCAGATGTGGCACGGGCCTTCACGCCTTCGCCACAAGTTCCATCCCGGCGGAGGTTCACATAGATGGCCGCAACAGCGCTTCAGTGCAGGGAATGTGCAACGCAGTACCCATTGGAAGCACGCTACGTGTGCTCTCGGTGCTTCGGTCCGTTGGAGGTCGCGTACGAGCACGAGACCAACGTTGACGTCGGCGCGGTGCGCCGCCGCATCCAGGGCGGGCCGCAGAACATCTGGCGCTACCACGACTTTTTGCCGCTCGAGGGCGCGCAGCCCCGTTCGCGCACCGGACTGCCCGCGGGCTGCACGCCGCTCATCCGCGCCGACCGCCTCGCCGCCCGCCTGGGTCTGCGCGAGGTCTGGGTCAAGAACGACGCGGCCAACCCGACGCACTCCTTCAAGGACCGCGTGGTCTCGGTCGCCGCGACGCGCGCCCGCGAGCTCGGTTTCGACACGCTCGCCTGCGCGTCGACCGGAAACCTCGCGAACTCCGTCGCCGCCCACGGCGCCGCGCTCGGCATGGAGTCCTACGTCCTCATCCCGCACGACCTCGAGGAGCAGAAGATCCTCGCGACCGGCGTCTACGGCACGAATGTCGTGAAGGTCCGCGGCAACTACGACGACGTCAACCGGCTGTGCACCGAGCTGTCGGGCGACCGCGAGAACTGGGCGTTCGTGAACATCAACATGCGCCCGTACTACGCGGAGGGCTCGAAGACCGTCGCCTACGAGATCGCCGAGCAGCTCGGGTGGGAGCTGCCCGACCGCTGTGTCGTGCCGATCGCGTCGGGCTCGCTGTACACGAAGATCGCCAAGGGCTTTCAGGAGTTCATCGACATCGGGCTCCTCGACGGCGACGTGCCGACGATGAACGGCGCCCAGGCGACCGGCTGCTCCCCGGTGGCCACCGCGTTCGCTGCGGGTGCCGACGTCTGCCGCCCGGTCAAGCCGAGCACGATCGCCAAGTCGCTGGCCATCGGCAACCCCGCCGACGGGCCGTATGCGCTCGATCTCGCGCGTGCGACCGGCGGCTCGATCGACTCGGTCACCGATCAGCAGATCCGCGCGGGCATCCGCCTGCTCGCCGAGACGACCGGGGTTTTCACCGAGACCGCGGGCGGCGTGACCACCGCCGTGCTGACCGAACTCGCCGAGCGCGGCGAGATCGGGGCCGACGAGCGCGTCGTGCTCGTCATCACCGGAGAGGGCCTCAAGACGCTCGACGCCGTGCGCCACTCGTTCCCCGATGTCGAGGTCGAGCCCAACATCGAGTCCTTCGAGGCGATGTTCGGCTCGCCCGTGACGGCGTAGGGTTCGCGCGATGGCGATCACGATCAAGCTCCCCACGCAATTGCGCGACGCCGCCGGCGGCGCTGCCTCCCTCCAGGCCGAGGGCGGGACGGTCGGCGAGGCGCTCGAGTCGCTCTTCGACGCGCACGGCGACCTGCGCGAGCGCCTCTACCAGGACGGCGACCTGCGCCGGTTCGTCAACGTCTACCTCGGCGGCGAGGACATCCGCTTCCTCGACGGCCTGGCGACCGCCGTCCCAGACGGCGGCGAGCTGACGATCCTCCCCGCCGTCGCCGGCGGCTAGCTGGGGCGGGCGGGCGCCGATCACCGCCAGGCCGCGTCCTCGGTCGCTCGCGTGCGGTCGCACGCCACGCTCCCTGCGTCCTTGCGGGCACCGCCGGCGAAGCCGGTGGTCGGCGCCGGCATCCCGCCCATATCCGGGCTGCGCTCATTCAGGATGTCTTCAGGCGGGGGAGGCGATCCTGACGGGGTGCGCCCGCTCTTAGATTTCGTCGCTGCGCACGGCGTGTATGCGGTGTTCGTCCTCATGGCGCTGGATGCGCTCCTGCCGATCGGCGGAGAGGCGGTCATGCTCTACGCCGGCGCGCTACCCACCGGCGCGGTCGGCGGACATGCGCCGATGCTGTTCGGCATGACGCTCCATGCGGACGTGCGCGGCTATGTGGTCCTCGCGCTTGCCGGGACGCTCGGGTACCTCGTCGGCTCATGGGTCGGCTGGGGCATCGGGCGGCGCGGCGGTCACGCCTTGCTCGAGCGTCACGGTCGCTGGCTGCACCTCGGGCCGGAGCGCCTCGCGCGGGCCGAGGCGTGGTTCGCGCGCCGGGGCAGCGCCGCGGTGCTCCTCGGCCGGCTCACGCCGCTCGTTCGCTCGTTCATCTCCGTGACCGCGGGCGTGCTGGGCAGCCCGCTGGGCGTCTACTCCGCGCTGACGCTGCTCGGCTCGGCCATCTGGTGCTTCGGGTTCGCGGGCGCGGGGTGGGCGCTGGGCGACAACTACGGGCAGGTGGACACGGTCATGCACGGCGTGGAGCTGGCGGGCGCCGTCGCGCTCGTCCTGGCCGTGGTCGCCGTGGTCGTGCGCCGGCGCCGGGCGCGGGCACTCGCCCGAACCGGCTGAGCAGCCGGCGCTACGAGGGCAGGCGAACGCGGAAGCGCGCTCCCGCGCCTGGGGGCTCGGGCTCCTCTGCGGTCACGTCGCCGCCCGCGGCGCGGGCCAGCCGGCGTGCCAGCGCGAGACCCAGCCCGGCGCCGCCCTGTCCGGCGAGGCCGGCGCCCCGGCGCCCCGGCTCGAAGACGGCGTCTCGCTCCGCGCGGGGAACCCCCGGGCCGTCGTCGACCACATCGATGGCGACCTCGCCGTCGTTGTGGTGCACCCGCAGGCTCACGCGCTCGCCCGCCACCCGCGTGGCGTTGTCCAGCAGCGGCGTGACGATCCGCTCGACGATCTCTGCGTCGACGCCGACGTGCAGCGGACCCGGTGGCTCAAGGACGACCGACCAGCGCTCGGCAAGCCGTTCGAGCGTCGGCGCAAGCGCGCTGCGGCCCGCCTGTTGACCCGACTGCGCCCGTGCGGCCGCCATGAGCGTGGTCAGGATGCCCTCCATCTCCTCAGCGCTGCGCAGGACGGACTCGAGCGCCTCGCGCCGCTCGTCGGGGGGGCGGTCGCGTCGCAGCAGGAGCTCGGCCTGGGCGGTGATCCGGGCGAGGGGCGTGCGCAGCTCGTGGGACAGCTCCGCCGACAGGCGCTGCTCATGGCGAAGGCTGGCCGCCACGCGGTCCAGCAGGTCGTCGAACGCGTGCGCGAGCTCTCCGAGCTCGTCCGGGCGCGGACCCGACCCGAAGCGACGGTCGAGGTCATGCGCGGTCCAGTCGGCCGCCGTGCGCGCCATCTCGCGAACGGGCAGCAGCGCGCGGCCGGTGGCCACCCAGGTCACCGCGAGCACCGCCCCGAGGAGCAGCAGGCCCAGGGCGATGGAGCCAAACAGCGCCACGTCGGTCGTGCGGTCATAGGCGTCCAGCGACCGAGCGACCACCACCGTCCCGAACCGCCGGCCGTCGTTGGTCAGGGCCTTGGCGAACAGGCGGCCCCTCTCGCCGGCAAGGGTCTCGAAGGCGTCGTTGCGGCCGACCATGGATTGCACCGCTCGCTGTAGCGCCGGCGATCCGGGCGCGCGCACCACCGCGCGCGTGCCCGAGAAGACCCAGACCTCGCGATCGATCGCCGCGTCGTCGGGCGACTCGCGCATCACGACGTGGCCGTTGTCGGTCACCTGCGCCGTCGTCGCGGCCGCCGCGGCCTGGGAGCGCAACCGGCCGTCGACATCGCGGTGCAGGCTGCCGCGGATCGCGACGTTGAACGCGATCACGAGGATCACGATCGCCACCGCCGCGACGAGCCCCGCGACCGCGGCGACGCGTGCCCGCAGCGTTCCCGGCATGCGAAGGCGGCGCCGCTTGCCGGCCGGTGGTGCCTCGTCGCTCATCCGAGGCGGTAGCCGACCCCGTGCACGGTCGTGATGACACACTCGGGCGCGGCCGTGCGCAGCTTGCGCCGCAACCGCACGAGGTACTGATCCAGGGTGTTGGCGTGCACCACCGCGCCGTCCGGCCACGCCGCCAACGCGAGCTCGCGGCGGCGCAAGACCGCGCCGGGCCGCCCGGCGAGCGCGGCGAGCAGGCGGAACTCGGTGGGGGTGAGGGGGACGCGGCCGTCCGGGCCGCTGAGCTCATGGGCGACCGGGTCGAGCCGCAGGTCGCCGACCTCCAGAGCCCCGACGTTGCCGCGGCGCAGCAACGCATGCAGCCGCGCGACGACCTCGGACAGGTGAAACGGCTTGGTGACGTAGTCGTCGCCGCCGGCGCCGAAGCCGGACAGGCGGTCTGAGAGCGCATCGCGCGCGGTCAGGAACAGCACGGGCGCCTGGCAGCCACGCGCCCGTAGTGCCTGGCAGACATCGCGGCCGTCGGCATCGGGCAGCCCGACATCGAGGACGACCGCGTCGATTCGGTCGAGGTCCTGTTCGAGCGCCGCGGTGCCCGTCGCGACCGCGAGCGCGGTGAAACCCTCCTCGTCGAGGCCACGCGCGAGCACCCGTCGCAGGTCTGCGTCATCCTCGACCACCAGCACGCGGCCGCTCGTCATCACCCGACAGGATGACCGACGCGACCTGACGGCGACCTGAGCGCTCAGGCGCGCTTGACACGCACGCTGCGCGAGCGGCGCTTCGCCGCGCCCTTCTGCGCGGGGCGGACGACCGTGGGCTTCAGGCAGGGCCGGTGGGCGCGCCGCGCCGCTCGGGCCAGCACACCGTCACCGGTGTTCGCAGTTGTGCGAGACGTGGTCCTTTGCGCCGGCGGACGCCCGGTCACTGCCGCCGGTCCCGCAGTTCAGGCGGTCCTTGCCCGCACCGCCGCTGAGCCGGTCGTTGCCCGGACCACCGGACAGGCGGTCCTTGCCCGAGCCACCGGACAGCCGGTCCTTGCCCGGGCCACCCGAGAGCCGGTCGTTGCCCGAGCCGCCGGAGACGCGGTCGTTGCCCTTGCCCGCCGTGACCCGATCGGCGCCGCCGCGGGACCGGATCGTGTCGTTGCCTCCGAGCCCGTACACGACATCACGGCCGCCGGTCCCGATGAACGTCTCGTTCGCGTCGGTGCCGACCATGAACACCCGTCCCGCAGCGTCGGGCGCGCAGTGGACAGACGCAGACGTACCCGCCGGACACGCGTACGTCGTCGGCGGTGTGGCGGTGCCCCTGCCCCAGTCGGGGCCGTAGTCGCCGGCGTTCGACAGCGCCGTCGCCGGGCCGCCGCCGGCGCTCATCACGTAGATGCCGCCGCCGCGGCCGCTGGCGAACGCGATCTTCGTGCCGTCGGGCGAGAACACCGGATCGCGGTCGGACGCAGCGTTCGTCGTCAGCCGCGTCTGGCCGGTGCCATTCGTGTTCATGACGTAGATCTCGGAGTTGCCGTCACGGTCGCTCGAGAAGGCGATCTTCGTGCCGTCGGGCGAGAACGACGGGGACTCGTCGAACGTGGGGCTGTGCGTCAGGTTCGTCTGGCCTGTGCCGTTCGCGTTCATGACGTAGATCTCGTAGTTGCCGTCGCGGTCGCTCGTGAAGGCGATCTTCGAGTTGTCGGGCGAGAACGCCGGGTCGAGGTCGTTCGCCGGGTTGTGCGTGAGATTGGTCTGGCCCGCGCCGAAGGGGTTCATGACGTAGATCTCGTTGTTGAGATCGCGCAGGCTCATGAACGCGATCTTGCCGCCGTCGGGCGAGAACGCCGGCGACTGGTCGGGCGCGGGGTTGTTGCTCAGGTTGATCTGGCTCGTGCCGTCGGCGTTCATGACATAGATCTCGAAGTCGCCGTCACGCGTGCTCGTGAAGGTGATCTTCGACGCGTCGGGCGAGAACGCCGGGTACGTCCCGTCGCTCGTGAGCCTGGTCTGATTCGCGCCGTTGGGGTCCATGACGAACAGACCGCCTCCACCCCCGAGGCTGCCGAACGCGATCTTGCCGTTCACGCCGGGAAACGCCGCGCGCGCCGACGTCAACAGCGCGGCGAGCACCAGCAGCAACGCGCACGGCACCGCGGCCATCGTGGCCAAACGGACACGACTACGTCCCCGAAGCACGGCCAACCTCCCAATATTCGACGACCCCGCGGGAATCGTACCCGTCCACGCGAATGTGGATCGCCGCGGGGTAGGACCGCCACACTGTGGCTGTGCCCACCCGCAACCGGCTCGGCGAGTACAAGCGCAAGCGCGGCGCGCCGACCCCCGAGCCCGAGGGCGATGTCACGCAGGCCGCCGACGCCGGCGGCAACCGCTTTGTCGTCCAGGAGCACCACGCCACGCGGCTGCACTGGGATCTGCGCCTCGAGCACGACGGCGTGGCCGCGTCGTGGGCGATCCCCAACGGGATTCCCGAGGACCCGAAGGACAACCGGCTCGCGGTGCACACCGAGGACCATCCGCTCGAGTACCTCGAGTTCGAGGGCGACATCCCGAAGGGCTCCTACGGTGCGGGCACGATGCGCATCTGGGACCGGGGCACGTACGAGGAGCACAAGTTCGACGACGACAAGGTCGAGATCACCTTCCACGGCGAGCGCCTGCGCGGGCGCTACGGTCTGTTCCCGCTCAAGAAGCGCAAGGGCGAACCGCCGGGCAAGGACTGGATGATCCACCGGATGGATCCGCCCGAGGATCCCGACCGCGAGCCGATGCCCGAGCGCGTGAAGCCGATGCTCGCCAAGGCCGGGAGCCTCCCCGCCGGCGACGATCGCTGGGCCTACGAGATCAAGTGGGACGGCGTGCGCGCGATCGCGTACTCCGAGCCGGGGCGAATCCGCTTCGAGAGCCGCAACCTCAACGACATCACGAACTCCTATCCCGAGCTCAAGCCGCTCAACCGCGCGCTGAGCTCGCACCGCGCCGTCCTCGACGGCGAGATCGTCGCCTTCGAGACCGGATCCCACCCACCCCGCCCGAGCTTCGGGCGTCTCCAGAGCCGGATGCACGTCGGTTCGGAGAGCACCGCGCGCCGCCTCGCCAAGCAGACCCCGGTCGCGTACATCGTCTTCGACCTGCTGTGGCTCAACGGCCACTCGCTCATGGATCTTCCCTACGACGAGCGCCGCGCGCGGCTGAAGGCGCTCGAGCTCGATGGCCCCGCCTGGCAGACGCCCGACCACGTCACGGGGAACGGGAAGGCGGTGCTGGAGGCGAGCCGGGCGAGTGGGCTCGAAGGCGTGGTCGCCAAGCGCCGCGACAGCCCCTACGAGCCCGGGCGGCGCTCGGCGTGCTGGATCAAGATCAAGAACGTGCGCCGCGAGGACGTCGTCGTCGGTGGGTGGCTGCCGGGCGAGGGCCGCCGCCGCGACCGCATCGGCGCGCTGCTCGTCGGCGTCGAGGACGACGGCAAGCTGCGCTACTCCGGCCGCGTCGGCACCGGCTTCACCGACGCGGAGCTGAAGCGACTGTCGAACACGCTCTCCGAGCGCGAGTCGTCGCCGTTCAGCCCGGATGGGCCGCAGCCGCCGAAGGGCTCGGTCTTCGTCGCGCCCGACCGCGTCGCCGAGGTCGAGTTCACCGAGTGGACGGGCGACGGCATGCTGCGCCATCCGTCCTACAAGGGATTGCGCGAGGAGGCCCCCGCATCGGCGTTCCTCGACGCCGGGCGCAAGGTGCGCGACGGCGTGGAGGTGACCGTCGATGGACGCACGCTCAAGCTCACGAACCTCGACAAGGTCATGTATCCGCAGGTCGGATTCACGAAGCGAGACGTCATCGAGTACCTCGTCCACGTCGCGCCCGCGATCCTGCCGCACCTCGAGGGCCGGCCGCTCACGCGCAAGCGCTACCCCAACGGGGTCGAGGACAAGTTCTTCTTCGAGAAGAACTGCCCGAGCCACCGCCCGGAGTGGGTTGCCGTCGCTCCGATCCCGCTGTCGAAGAAGGTCGTGGAGTTCTGTGTCTGCAACGAACTGCCGACGCTCGTCTGGCTGGGCAACCTCGCGGCCCTCGAGTTCCACACGTCCCTGTCGCGCGCCGATCCGATCGACCGCCCGACGATGATGGTCTTTGATCTCGACCCGGGGCCGCCGGCGACGGTCGTGGAGTGCTGCCGCGTCGCGCTGCTGATCGAGGGGATGCTCCGAAATCTCGGCCTGCGCGCCTTTCCCAAGACGTCGGGCAACAAGGGCCTGCAGGTGTATGTGCCGCTGAACGTGCCCGATGCGACGTACGACGCCACGAAGGGCTTCTCGCGCGCGGTTGCCGAGTTGCTGGAGTCCGCCGAGCCGGACCTCGTCGTGTCGCGCATGACGAAGTCGCTGCGCCACGGCAAGGTCTTCGTGGACTACAGCCAGAACGACGAGCACAAGACGACGGTGTGCGTGTACTCGCTGCGCGCCCGCGAGCGGCCGACCGTCTCGACGCCGGTGACGTGGGACGAAGTGCGCGCGTGTCACGACAGCGGCGACCCGGACAGCCTCGTGTTCGATAGCGCGCAGGTCATCGAACGCGTCGCCGAGCAGGGCGATCTTTTCGCGCCGGTGCTGTCGCTCGTGCAGAAGATCCCCGCGCTGGGTTAGATTCCCTGCGTATGGACCCCGAGCGGCTCAGGGCGATCCCGATCTTCGCGTCACTCGACGACGAGACGCTGAAGGGCATCGCGACGTTCGCGACCGAGACCTCGGTGGCGGCCGGAAAGCACCTCGTCAAGGAAGGCGACTACGCGTACGAGTTCATGGCGATCGAGGAGGGCGAGGCCGAGGTTCTGCGCAACGGCGAACACGTCGCCACGCTCGGCCCGGGCGACTTCTTCGGCGAGATCGGCGTCCTGGAGAAGACGCTGCGCACGGCATCCGTCGTGGCCAGGACGCCGGTCCGGCTCGTGACGCTCTCCCACTGGGACCTCAAGCGCGTGGGCGGTGCGCTGGACGAGATCCGCGCCACGCTGGAGGAACGGAAATCGCAGGGTCCTGGTTGAGCCGGGCCCGTCGTTGCGCAAAGATCCGGCACATCAGCAGGCGAAACCAGGCACATCGTCCTGACCTCAGCGCGGAAACGTTAGGCGGCTAGGTCACTTTGAGGGGAAGAGAGATCGATCCGTTTGCCAGGGTGGCGCTGGCCCTCCTGGCCATCGCGGCCAGTGCAGCCGTCGGCTTCGGTATCGGGATGGTGCTGGGCGAGTTTGGCAACGGGTCCGCGGACACCAGCGCCAGTGCGGCCGGCGTCACCGCCCGGGTGGCCGGCGTCCAGGCGCATTCGACGACCCCGGCGGGTCCGACGCAGGCCCAGAAGCTCGCTGCGACGCGCGCCAAAGCAAAGGGCCTGCGCGAGCTGCGGGTGCGCAACGCGAAGCACAGGCGCTACCTCGCGTTCGTTCGCCGGATCGCGGCCCGCAAGGCGGCGCGCAACCGCCGCGCACGCACGCCCGCCCCGACGGTCGTGGTCGCGCCGCGGCCCGTCGTTCCCCGGCCGCCCGTGGCCGTGCGACCGCCTCCCGCGCCGCGGCCGCCGCCTCCACCGCCGCCTCCACCGCCTCCTCCGCCGGCCGTCCCGTTCGACAGCTCGGGCTGAGCCGGCGCTCGGGTTCGCTACGCCTTCGAACAGGGAAGCGGCGTGAGGGCGACGCCGCGCACGCAGCGGTCAGTCCGGCGCGGCGTTCTGCGACTACGAATGACGTAGCGCGTGAACTTGCCGATCCGGTCGGAGGACACCGCGAAGATGCGCAGCTCGACCCCGGCGCGGAAGCCGCGCTCGAAGCCGTTGACGTGCACCGTCTTCGTCCTGCCCGCCGTGCCCTTGATCTGCTGCACGCGCCGCTTGTAGGGGCACTGCGACTTCTTCTTGCCCGTGCAGTGGCTCACGATGATCACGCCGACCTTGGCCTTGACGGACAGCAGCGTCACCTGGGCTCCGTTCGTCGTCGCGAAGCCCTTGATCCGGATGACCGGGAACGGCTTGAGCTTGGTGAGCGTGACGGGCGGGGGGGGCGGCGGCGGCAACGGGTACTCCTGCCCGGAGGCGGCGCCGCCCGCAGCGAGCACATAGATGATCGCGCCGAGCAGACCGGCGCAGATCAGCGACTTGACCACGGACACCCTCATGGCCCCGAGCCTATCTGCCGAAAATCAGCCCGTCCAGGATCAAGAGACGCCCGCGGACCAGGAGAAGCGCGCCCGGCAGGATTTGAACCTGCGACCTCTCGCTCCGGAGGCGAGCGCTCTATCCACTGAGCTACGGGCGCGTGATCAGCCAGGCTACAAGGCGACGCCGAGACTGGAACCGCGGCGCGGGCGGCGCTGGCGCCGCAGCGCCAGCGTCACCCGAATGCCCTCGAGAGAGATGCGCAGCGTCATCTTCGACGCGCCGGCGATGCGCTCGGAGAACACGAAGGGGATCTCCTCGATGCGCGCGCCCGCGAGATGGGCGAGCTGCGTCGTCTCGACCTGGAAGGCGTATCCCGCGCTCAGGAGCTCGTCCAGGTCGATCGCGCGCAGGCACTCCGCCCGCCACAGCTTGAAGCCACCACTGAGATCGCTGTAAGGCAGGCCGAGCGCGATGCGCGACGCGCCGCATCCGAGCCGGCTCATCGCCAGGCGCACCCGGCTCCAGCCGTCCGTGCCGCCGCCGGGCAGGTAGCGCGACGCGAGCACGAGCCCGGCGTCGCGCTCGCCCAGCACACGCTGCATCTCGGCGAGCTTCTCGGGCGGATGGGACAGGTCGCAGTCCATCTGGCCGATCACGGTGTGGCCGCGCTCCAGGCACCATCTGAAGCCCGCGCGGTAGGCCATCCCGAGGCCGTCCTTCTCGGCGCGGTGCAGCACGTGCATCCAGGGGCGGCTGGTGGCGAGCGCGTCGGCGAGCTCGCCGGTGCCGTCGGGTGAGCTGTCGTCGACGACGAGCAGCTCCATGCCGGGCGCCGCAGCCGCGAAGCGCTCGACGAACAGCGGCAGCGCCTCGCGCTCGTCGTAGGTGGGGACGACCACGATCGCCCGGTCAGGTGATCCGGTCATCGCGGCCGCCGGCGTCGCAGCGACCGGCGCAGGTGCCGCGGCACGTAGCTCGCGCCCCGCGATCGCCAGGGCCGCGAGCTCGGCGACCGCGACCGCGACGAGCTCGCCGACGAACGACACGACGCGCAGTGCGAGCGCCAGCGCGGCCGCCGCACCGGCGCCGACCGGGCCGGTCAGCGCGACGACGAGCACCGCGTCGCGCGGGCCCAGGCCGGCGGGCAGCAGCGGCACCAACGCGCCGGCGAGCGTCGCCAGGGCGAGCGCGCCGAGCAGGCCGAATGCGGTGGGCGCGGCGGCGCCGAGCACCGCACCGGCCAGGAGCGCGGCGCCGGCGGCGGTCGCCGCCCATCCGATCAGGTCGATCGCGACGAGTTGCACGAGCGTGCGCTGGCGCAGCGGCCCCGCCATCGCCAGGCCGCGCTGGGACAGCCAGCGCGCGAGCGGGTCGCCCAGCCAGCGGGGGCGAAGCGCCAGCGACAGCCCGACGAGCGCGACGAAGAGGAGGACCGCGGTCAGCGGCGGCGCGATGCCCGCTGCCACGAAACCGCCGACCGAGGCGATTGCCGCGGCGGTCATGGCGGCGAGCTGCTCGTACCCGGTCGCGGTGAGGACCTGTGGTGCCGTCGCTCCGAGGCGCTCGCGTTCGCGCACGCGGTAGACGAAGCCGATGGCCCCGCTGGGCTCGTAGCGCAGCAGGAACGATCGCGCCCAGACGCGCAGCGTGCAGGCAAGCGGCGCTCGCGCGCCGAGTCGTCGCAGCGCCGTGCCCAGCGTCAGGCCCTGCGCGAGCGGGGCACCGGCCAGCAGCGCGATCGACGCCGCGATGGCGACCGGGTCCAGCGCCCAGTCGAAGCCGGCGATGGCGTCGCGGTTGGAGAAGACGGTCAGGGCGAGCCCGGCGAGCAGCGCCACGCCGGCGACGAGCCGGAACCGCCGCCACATCCATGCGCCGATGCTCCTGGCGCTTCGCTTCGTCGATTCCATCGCGAGCCTCCTTCGCAGCGTCTATTGCTGACCAGTGGTCAACATGACACCGGTGGCGCGCTCGGGTTACACGGCGGCGGGCCCGACCTCCGTCGTGCAGAACGCGCAGCGGCGCGCCGGCACCGGGATCTCGCTGAGGCATTCGGGGCATTCGCGCGTCGGGGCGTCCGTCGCGGGCTCGACCTTCCGGCGTGACATGAGCATGTTCACCGGCTTGATGATGAAGAAGAAGATGACCGCGGCGATGATCAAGAACGCGAGCAGCGCGTTGATGAAGTCGCCGTAGAGGAACTTGCTGCCGTTGATCGTGATGGCGAGATTAGAGAAGTCAGCCGTGCCGCCGATCGCCGCGATGAGCGGGGTCACGAGATCCTTGACGAACGCCGCGATGAGCGCGCCGAACGCGGTGCCGATGACCACCGCGACGGCAAGATCGACGAGGTTGCCCCGCAGGATGAACTCCTTGAACTCCTTCAGCATGCTCGCTCCCGTCCGCGTCGCCGCCGCCCGGTGGCGGCGCCCCTCCGGAGGACGATACGCCCGCAGCAGTACCCTCGGCCAGGCAATGGATCTGTCGCTCTTCTTCGCTGGAACCGGCGGATCGGTGCCCTCCGCGCGCCGTGGTCTGCCCGCGCTGCTCATCCGCCGCGGCGGCGACCGGATCCTCATCGACTGCGGCGAGGGCACCCAGCGCCAGCTCGTGCGCTCGGTCGGGCTGCTCGACCTCACGGACGTCTTCATCACGCACATGCACGCCGACCACTGGCTCGGGCTGCCGGGGATGCTCAAGTCCTTCGAGCTGCGCGACCGCGAGCGCCCGCTCACGATCCACGGTCCACAGGGGATCGCGGCGCTGCTCGAGCGCGTGCGCCCCGTGTTCGGCCGCCCGCGCTACGGGCTGACGATCGCCGAGCTCGAGCCCGATGAGGTCGTCGGCCGCGACGGCTTCGACATCGCGCCGTTCGCGGTTCGCCATCGCGGCAACTCGCTTGGCTACGCGCTCGTCGAGCACGCCCGTCCCGGGCGCTTCGACGCCGAGCTCGCCGAGCGCCTCGGCGTCGAGCCGGGTCCTGATTTCGGGCGCCTACAGCGCGGCGAGACCGTCGCGGGCGTGCATCCCGACCAGGTTGTCGGGGAGGAGCGGCGCGGGCGCAAGGTCGTCGTCACAGGCGACACCGCACCGACCGACGCCGTCGTCGTCGCCGCGCACCGGGCAGACGTTCTCGTCCACGAGGCGACGTTCGCGCACGAGGATCTCGATCGCGCGAAGCAGACGCTGCACTCGACCGCGCAGCAGGCCGCGCAGATCGCCGCCGACGCCGAGGTCAATCTCCTCGCGCTCACCCACCTGTCCTCGCGCTACAACGGCCGCGAGATCCGCGACGAGGCACGCGCCGGGTTCTCCAACACCGTCGTGCCACGCGACTTCGACACGATCGACCTCCCGCTGCCCGAGCGCGGCGAGCCCGAGCTCGTGCGCTGGGAGGGCGGCGCCCCGCGCGAGCCCGCGCGCCCGCTCGAGTCGAGTGCGTGAGCGACGGCGCGGCGGGTCTCAGGACGAACAGCATCGATAAAGGATGCAGGTTCGGGCTGGGCGGGCGGGTCGACGAGGGTGCACGAGTGACGGAGCGGCCGAGCGCGCGGGCCGGGACGTCAGTTCCGCACCCGATGAGGTGCACAAGTGCCCGATCGTTCGTGCCGCTACGGCGAAGGGTCAGTTGTGCACGTAGGGCGTGCACAAGTGACCGATCGCCGCTCGCCGTTGGACGATCGGTCACTTAGGCACGTGACCCACCGCGCCGACTGAACCAACTTCTTTATCGATGCTGTTCGCCTGCCCCTCCGTGCCGCCGACGGCCCACAGGCGCTCACGCGGCGGTCTCAGGGCACGCGCGAGTACTGCAGCCTGGCCATCGCGCCCGCCAGCGCCGGCTCGTCGATGCCGGCCGCGACGAGCGCGGCGATGATCGCCCCGGACGGCACACATCTGCCGACGGGGGCCGCTGCTAGTCTCGTTTGAGCAACTCCTTTAACCCGGTCCTGTGAGGCCAGGAAGGACGAACGCACCATGTCAGACCCGAAGGTCGTCCTCGACAGCGAGGACATGCGGCGAACGCTGACGCGCATCGCGCATGAGATCGTCGAGAACGGTGGCCCGCCCGAGCAGCTCGCGCTGGCCGGCATCCACCGTCGCGGGGCGCTGCTCGCGGCCCGCCTGCAGGAACTCCTGCTCGAGCTGCACGACATCGAGGTGCCGCTCGGCTACCTCGATATCTCCTTCTACCGCGACGACGTCACGACCCGCGGGGGCTCGCCGATCGTCCACGCGACGGAGCTCGACTTCGACGTCGACGGGCTCACGATCGTGATCGTCGACGACGTGCTCTTCACCGGGCGCACCGTGCGTGCCGCGATCGAGGCGCTGTTCGACTACGGCCGCCCGCGGCGCGTCCAGCTCGCTGTCCTGGCCGACCGCGGCCATCGCGAGCTGCCGTTCCGGCCCGACTACGTCGGCAAGAACCTGCCGACGGCATGGCGCGAGCGTGTCTACGTGCGCATGGCGGAGATCGACGGCGAGGACAGCGTGACGATCGAGGAGTACACGGGGGCCAAGGTATGAAGCACTTGCTCTCAATCGAGGATCTCGACCGCGAGGCGATCGAGCGCATCCTCGACCGCGCCGCCGCGTTCGAGGAGGTCTCGCACCGCGACATCAAGAAGGTGCCGGCGCTGCGCGGTCGCACCGTCCTGAACCTCTTCTACGAGGCCTCGACGCGCACCCGCTCGTCCTTCGAGCTCGCCGCCAAGCGGCTCAGCGCGGACGTCGTGAACTTCGCCGCCAGCGGCTCGAGCGTCGAGAAGGGCGAGTCGCTGAAGGACACGGTGCTCACGCTGACGGCGCACTCGCCCGACGCGATCGTGATCCGCACGCCGTACGCGGGCGCCGCGGCGCTCGTCGCCGGCTGGACGACCGCCTCGATCATCAACGCCGGCGACGGCAAGCACGAGCATCCCACCCAGGCGCTGCTCGATGTCCACACGCTGCGCCAGAAGCTCGGCTCGCTGGACGGGCGCTCGATCTGGATCGTCGGCGACGTCGCGCACTCGCGCGTCGCGCGCTCGAACATCCTCGCCTTCCAGACGATGGGCGCCCACGTGACGGTCTGCGGCCCCCCGACGCTCATGCCGCGCGGGATCGAGGCGCTCGGCTGCACGGTGCGCTACGACCTCGACGACCTGCGCGAGGCCGA
>JAWVGM010000209.1:0-4982 GCA_033855075.1 Solirubrobacteraceae bacterium
CCGGCGCGAATGTGCTTGTGGTCGACGACGAGGTAGGCCCTGGGGTCGCAGACGCACGCCACCGGATCGCGGCCCTTGGCCGCGCAGCAGGCGCGATGCTGCAGCGCGACGCTGCCGTGGTGCGGACTGAGATCCGCGCGGAGTGCAACGTCACGGCGCGGGGCGGGTCCGGGCGCGGCGGGCCGCGTGCGCGACTCCAGCTGGCAGCGCGGGCACGGCTCGAGCGGGGTCAGCTCGCGGGCGTCCAGCACGATCTGCGTGCCCGCGGCGATCAGGACGTCCACGGCGCACGCCTCGCATGGCCGGCGCTTGAGCGTGGGGATCTCCGTCGCTGGCCGCTGTGTTGCCGCCGCTTCGTCGATCGTCGTCATCGGCATCCCTTCCCCGAGCAAACCAACCTTCAGGGTAAGAATTAGGTCGAGAGTCTATGGTGCTTAGTCGATGCCTCGCGTTTTCAGCCAGCGGCGCTTCCGGACGGGCGGTGCCGTCTCCGAGCAGCGGCCCGCTCGTACGTCTTCGCAGCACATGAACGGGGGCGATCACGATCCCGTCGCGCTCCGAAGCTGAGCCGCCCGTCGGACGAGGCCACTCGCACGACGTCGATCGAGCTCGTCGGTGGCTGCGTGATGGCGAGGGCGTGCCCCTCGAAAGTCTGGGGATCACTGGCCGTGACGGCCACTTTCGGCGTTTCCCTCCCCGCAGCGCTCCAGGACGGCGATCGGCTGCATGATCGGCGCGACCCCGAGCCTCGTGCGCGAGACCGACGAGCTGCGCCGCAGCGTTCCGCCGGCGTGGTGGCCGGCGATCTCTGACCGGATGTGGGAGAGATCCGCGGACGAGACCCAGCCCGACGATCGCCGTCAGCACGAGTTCGCGCTAGCGATCGTGATCCGCGGCATGGTCGAGGGGTTCGATCCGCTGAAGCTCATCGCAGCGCTGACCGGGGTCGATCCGCTCGAGCTCGTCGAAGAGCTGGTCCCGGTCACATCGGCCGGCGCAAGGGACCCGCGCGATGTCGGCCACTGACACCCCCGACTGGCGCCGCCAGAAGATCGCGGATCTCGAGGGCCAGGGCCTTGAGCGCCGCACGTTCGACGTCAGCGATCTGCAGCTGCGCGAGCAGGACGACGGCACGCTGCGGCTCAGCGGCTACGCGAGCGTGACCGGTGTCGCCTACCAGGTCGGCTGGTACATGGAGACGATCGAGCGCGGCGCGTTCAAGCGCACGCTCGGCGAGCAGCCCGACGTGCAGCTGCTCATCCAACACACCGGGATGCCGATCGCGCGCACCACCTCGCGCACGCTGATGTTGTCCGAGGACGACCATGGGTTGAAGGTCGAAGCCACCCTGGACCCCCAGGACCCCGACGTGCGGTCCCTGGAGATCAAGATGCGCCGTGGGGACGTGGACGCGATGAGTTTTGCTTTTAAGGTGACCGCCGACACCTGGAACAAGGACCGCACGAAGCGCGCGATCAGCGCCGTCAGTCTGCACCGCGGCGACGTCTCCGTCGTCAGCGCGGGCGCCAATCCCGCCGCGCTGGCGACCGTTCGCGCCGCCGAGCACGCGCGCACCCAGCCACCGCCGAACTACACGCGCAGAGCACGCGAGATCCTCGCCACACATCGCGCCGATCCGCCATCGGGAGGGTCGCGCGTAGCCACGGCGGATCTCCTGGTCAGCGACACCGATCGCCAACGCCGGCGCCTCGACGAGCGCATCGAGAAGGTCCGGCGCCGGCGTCTTGACCAGCGCATCGAGGACGTACGTCGAAGAGGCGCGAAATGACACCCCGGCCGCGCAAGGCTCAGCCAGGCACCGCCACCGCGGCGGCGCGGGTCAGCGACGTCAACGCGCGCCTGGAGCGCCTCGAGCTCGCGGTCGGTCAGATCGGTGAGGCGATCCTCGGGATCGCCCGGCACCCCAACCGTCCCGACGCGATGGCCCTCATCGGCGCATGGCAGACCGAGTACGCGGTCCGCCAAGACGCGCTTGAGACCCGACGGAAGGACGCGCCGTGACCGACGAGGAAACCACCATCGAGATGGATCGCGTCGCCGCGCTCGAGCGCGAGCTCGACGACCTCAAGACACGCGTCGGCGCGAAAGCCGACAAGCCGGCATGCCGCCGCAGCGGATGATCACCGGCTGGGCCAGGGAGCAGTCCGAGCGAAACGAGGCGGAGCGCCAGCTCCGCTGCCAGGCCGTCGCTGCGGCAGACGAGCGCTATCGCGTCCAGTACGAGCTCGACGCCCCCGACCGCGAACGGCTACTCGGGCAGCTCGCCGAGATCCAGGAACGGGTTGGGCGTGCGATCGCCGAGCACGACCAGCGGCTCGCGCAGCTCGCCGCCGAGGACACGACGGTCCGCATCGAGCTCGGGCGCGTCGAGACGCGCGCATTGCAAGCCAAACAACGCGACCCGGCCACAGCACGAGCAGCCCGCGTCAAGGCCGCACGCACCAGGAGCCGATCATGACGACCGTTCTGCACGAGCCACTGACCTACGAGCCCGACGCGCCGCACTCCTACTTCCGTGATCTCGCGCTCGCGTTTGAGGGAAATCACCCCGGTGCCGAGGCGCGGCAGCAGCGTCACGCCACCGAGATGCGCACCGTGCTCGCCGAGCGCGAGACCCGCGCCCGCGCCGCGGCTGCCGCGCAGGGAGTCGAGCTGCGCGTCAGCCCCAGCCGCATCGACGGCCAGGGCGGCTTCGGCGCCCCGCCGCTGTGGTTGATCGACCAGACTGCCACGGCGCCGCGGCCCGGGCGCGCCCTGTCGGCGCTGATGCCCGGCTTCCTGCTGCCCGACGGCGTCGGCGAGGTCAACGTCCCGCGCCTGACCACCGGGACCCTCGTCGGCACGCCCGCCGACGGCGCGCCCGGGCCCGGCCGCGACATCACCGATGCCGCCGTGACGTCGCCGGTCGTGACGTTCGCCGGCCTCTCCGACGTCGCTCTGCAGCTGCTCGAGCTCTCCCCGCCCGGCGCCTACCTCGACCATGCGATCTTCGCCGACCTCGCCGCCGACTACGACCTGCGCCTCGAGGCGATGCTCGCCAACGGGTCGGGCTCGGGCGGCCAGTTCCTCGGCGTGCTCAACGTCCCCGCCGGCGCCGGCCTCGCCAGCGCCGTCACCTACACCGACGCGTCGCCGACCGCGGCCGAGCTCGTCCCGCTCTGCGCGCAGGCAGCCGCGCAGCTGGGCAACGCGCGCGGTCTCGGTCCCGAGACGTGGCTCATGCGCACCAGCCGCAAGGCGTGGATCAACGCGGCGGCGTGGCCGCAGCCAGCAGGACCGCTGCTGGACTACCCGACGACCGAGGACAACGCGATCCCCGCGACACTCGGCGGCGCGACACCCGGCGCCGGCACGCAGGACGCGATCGTCGCGTGTCGCCCCACCGACATGCTGCTCCTTGAGACCGTCCCGCGCATGACCATCGACCTCGAATCGCAATCCGGCGAGATTGGCGCCCGCCTACGGCTACTCGGCTACGCCGCCGCGTTCGTCGCCCGCTACCCAACGGCGATCGCCACCATCACTGGATCGGGCATGACCGTCCAACCCGGATTTAGCTCTTCGTGAACAAGCCCAAAAAGGCCAAGGACGCGCTGGCCGCCGAGCAGGAGCCCAAGCGCCTGTCGCTGGATGACCCGGCGGTCGCGGACATCGCGCTCGAGGACTTCGTGCTGGACGGTGAGACGATGCGCGCCGACGTCTCGGGCGCGGTCCTGGACGTCAGCCTGAACCGCGCGATGGATGGGGCCAGCACGATGGTCGCGCTGGTCAACGACCCGGCGGTCGGTGAGCCGCCGCGCTCCAAGCTGCTCAACAGCTCGCTGTTTCAGAAGGCCGTCGACCTGGACCTCGACGACCTCACGTTCCGCCTCAGCGACATCGACCTGGCGTCAAACGACGGCGGCGTCGAACTGGACCTCACCTTCGAGGCGCGGGCGGTCGCGATCCTGCGCACATTCACCGGCGCGATGCACGCAAGCCGCGCCGACAAGACGCGCGCGGAGTTCATCAAGAGCCTGTGCGACGAGGCCCGCATCAAGTTCATCTGCCCTGACCTGCATGTCAAGCAGCCGATCGCCCAGCCTGCCCCATCCGGTGGCGGGACCGTCGGCTCGGGCGCCTCAGATCAGGGCGGAAACGTGTTCAGTGTCGGTGACAGCCTCGCCGTCGGCACCACGGGCCCCCTGGACGCGATCGTCAAACGTCACATCAGCACCGACGCCGCGACCGGCCGCGCATCGGCCGCGGGCCTCGCGGTCCTCAGCGCGATCGCGCATCTGCCCCAGACCCTGCTCGTGCAGCTGGGCACCAACGACACCAGCGTGCCGGGGTTTCGCAGCGTCGTGCAGGCCGTCAAGGCACTGCCGGGCGTCACGCAGATCTACTGGGTGAACATCGCGCGCACCCCACTGGGCGGCACCACCGACGCCGACCTCAACGCCGTCCTGCGAGACGAGGCCGACGACACCCTGCAGATCCTTGACTGGAAGCACCTCGTCAGCGCCGGCACCGTCAGCCTCGGCGACGGCATCCACCCCGACGGCGCCGGCTACCAAAAGCGCGCCGAGCTGATCAGTCGCGCCCTGCGGATCGTTCCGGCGGCGACTGGGTCAACGGCGGCGCCCGGGTCACACGCGGCCAGGCAGTCGCGGGCACCGGGACTGTCCAAGACGGCGAACCTGAAGATCAAGGGCAAGCCGGCGACCGCGGCGCAACTGGCGCTCATTCAGATCGCCAACGGCGTCGCCGCGGACTTCAAGGCGCCCGCGCTCGCGCAGGTCGCGATGAACTGCGCTGCGATCGGCGAGTCGACCTACTCGACGATCATCAACAGCCTCGGCTACGGCGGCGTCTTTCAGGGGCAGGTCACCACCGGCGGGCACTACTTCAAGGCGTCTGACACCGCCGAGCAGGCCAAGTACTTCCTGCTCGGTGGCAAAGGGTTCGGAGGCGGCGGCGCG
>JAWVGM010000210.1:0-17322 GCA_033855075.1 Solirubrobacteraceae bacterium
GGTCGGCGGGGACACCGCAAGACACCGAAAACGCCCCCCGGAAGCTCTCGTAATGAAGGGGTCCCCGGTTCGAGTCCGGCGTCGGCTTCAACAAAGTAGCCGCTAACTAACCAGCCACTTTTGTGTCTCGCTTGAAGACTCATTAGCACGCGGCGAGGGCCTAAGGGCAACGGATAGCTACATCGTGGGGCCGTGCATCCCGCCCGTGCCTGTCTTGCCGAGCTGCTTGGTCATCTCTGAGATCTCGCGTTGCTGGGCGGTGATGATGGCCTGCGCGAGCGTCTTGAGTTGTGGGTCTGTTCCCTTGGCCAGTTCGGCTTTGGCCATCACGAGCGCTCCCTGGTGGTGGGGGACCATCATCCGCATGAACGCCGCGTCGAAGGGGTGCGTGGTCTTGAGTGTCGCCGGGTTATGGTCCATGCCCTTCATGTTCTCGGGCACGCCGAGCGAGCCGAGCTTGATGCCCGCCCTGGCGAGGCCCGCGTCCTCGCGGCGCATGGTCTTCATCTCCTCGGCCTGCGTCTTGATGATGTTGTCGGCGAGCGTCTTGACGAACGCTCCCTGGGCGCGGCTGCGTGCGATCGTGGCCATCTCGATCGCGGCCTGATGATGGGGCACCATGTCGGCCACGAACGCCCGGTCGGCGCCGTTGCCCGTGGCCTTGGCGGCGCTGTTGCTGGATTTGTTGTCGTCGCTGCCACAGCCGGCGACGATCAGTGCGCCCGCAGCGGCGAACGCGGCCAGGGTCTTGGTCGGTGTCATGGGTCAGTCCCCTCTCTGCCTAGCCGCGTACGAGCTTGCGCGCAAGCTTGCCGATCGCGACGACGGCCGGAGCATCCGGGGCGTAGTCGATCGGCGCAACCGCGGCGCGTTCGGCGTGATGAAAGCACTCGTCATACGGAATCGCGCCGATCAGCCCGAGGTCATGCTCGCCGGCGAACCGCTGCACGACCTCAAGCTCGCCGTCATGCACCTTGTTGGCCAGCAGGGCCAGATGCTCGATTCCGAGATCGCGCGCGAGCGCCAAGACCCGCCGGCCGGTCTCCAGCGACTTGAAGTACGGCTCGACGACCGCGTAGAGCACGTCGACGTGCTTGGCGGTTCGAGCACTTCTACCTGTTCTGGCTGCATATCGCCGAGAAGACCGTGTACATCTCAGGCGGCGCCTCGGGCATCATGGGCCACCACGGCCTGATCGGCTCGCCGCTGGACCGGCCGTACCTGCACTACGCCTACAACTTCATCGAGTTCGTCCCGATGCTGATCGCCTTCTGGGACGAGGCGCGTCGCCTGGATCGCCTGGAGTCGGTGCGTGGCGTGGCTCGCCGCGCACCGTCCGCCACGAGTCCCGCGTGATGTGCGAGATCACGACGCAGATCGCAGGCCGATGAGCGGATCGGCGATCTGAGCTCTGACGGCGACCGCGGCGGCGCTTGCGATGACGGCGAGCAAGCTCGTAATGAAGGGTCCCCGGTTCGAGCCCGGGCGTCGGCTCTGCCGTTAACCTGGGAGCAATGCCCGATCTCATTCGCGACATCTTCCTGGACATGCCGGTGGTCGATCCCCCGAACCGCCCGGAGGGCATGCTCGCCTTCATGCGCTCGGAGGTCCCGCACGAGTACCGGCCGATGGTCGACGAGTGGGTGCAGTCAAAGGGCGGTCAGGTCATCGAGGAGCCGCTCATCAAGGTCCACCGCGGGACGAGCCCGGACTCGGGTCCGTCCAGCGATGGCTTCTACGCGCTCCCGCCGTCGGCGCTCGCGGCCGACGAGCCGGCGGATGACGCCGGCGCGTAGCGGCTAGAGCCCGAAGCGCGACGCCCATTCGATCCGCGGCCGGATCGTCCCGAGCGCTCCGGTCACGGGCGCCTCGCCGACGAGATGGCCGAGCAGCGTCACGTCGTGGTACCCGAGGTCGCTCGCCTCGCGCGGATCGCTCGTGAGCAACTGGTCCCCATTGACCCTGGGGTCCCACATCATGTACGTGGCCTGGATGTGCTCGGACCTGGATCGTGAGGCGGTGCTCGCCGCCGCGCCAGCGCACGCGCGCCGAGCGCTCGATGTCGCCGTCGACCTCGTGTCTGCGCAGCTCGTCGACGATCACGCCTGAGCGGTCTCAAAGCGCTCGATCTCATCGCACACGCGCTCAACATCTCCGACCGGAAGATCGGTGTAAAGGGGCAGGCACAGGGTGCTGCGCCCGAGCCGCTCGGTGACGGGAAGCGGCTGCGCGGGCAGCGACCCGAACAGCGCCATCTCGTGCAGTGGCCGGAAGTAGGGCTTCGTCTCGATGTTCGCCGCGTCGAGATGCACGGCGAGCGCGTCGCGCGCCGTGCCCGCGTCGATGCCGAGGTACGTGCAGCTCGAGCGCACGCCCGCCCCGGTCGCCTGGAAGCGCACGCCCGGCACGTCCGCCAGGCGCTCCTGGTAGCGCGCGACGAGTGCCGCCCGAGCGGCCACGGCCTCCTCGGCGCGCGGGACCGTGAGCGTGCCGAGCGCCGCGTGCAGCTCCGACAACTTCGCATTCAGCCCGACGTAGCGGCTCTCGTAGTCGCCGCGAAAGCCGTAGGCGCGCAGGTAGCGGAAGCGCTCGGCGACCGCCTCGTCGGTGAACGCCGCGACCGCGCCCTCGCCCATCGTGACGAGCTTCGTCCCGCTGAAGCTGAACGTGCTCGCGTCGCCGAAGGTACCGACGTGGCGACCGTCGACGAAGGTCGCGAACGCATGGGCAGCGTCGAAGACGAGCGCCGCTCCCGCGCCCCGCGCGAGTTCCTCCAGCGCGCCCACGTCGCACGCGGCGCCAAAGATGTGGGTGGCGAGGACGAGCCTCGCGTCGTGCGTCTCGAGCGCCTCGCCCAGCGCGTCCGGCGACAGGCAGAACGTCGCCGCGTCGACGTCGACGAAGCGCGGCTGTAGGCCGTTCCACAGCGCGGCGTGCAGCGTCGAGTTGAACGTGAACGAGGGCAGCAGCACGGTCGCGCCCTGCGGGAGCTCGAGCGCGCCGATCGCGAGCGTCAGCGCGAGGTCGCAGTTGGCTGCTGCCGCCGCGTGCTCCCACCCGCCGTAGCTGCGACACAGCTCCTCGAAGCGCGCGGCCTGGCCGGCGAAGTTCGACAGCATCCGGGTCTGCCAGACGGACTCGAGCTGCGCGGCATAGTCCTCGAGCGCCGGCAGCGACGGGCGCAGGAGCGGGATGCGCGGCGGCGTCGTCATCGCTCGCGACGGGTCAGCTCTGCGAGGGGAAGTAGTCGCAGACGAGCTCGTCGAGCATCGCGAAGCGCACGCCGGTGCGCAGCATGCGCTCGAGCATGTACCAGTCGCCCGGCGTGGCGAACTCGGCGGCCGTGAAATGGCGCTCGAAGACCCGCAGGGCGCCGTGGTAGATCGCCGCCTGCCAGTTGAACTCGCCCGCCCGTGGCGGAAACTCGCCGCGCTCCCCCGACGGCGCGCCGTCGGAGCCCAGCTCGCGCACCTTTCCGTAGACGACCTCCGCGCGGGTCTCGCGGGCCAGCTCGAGCAGGCGCTCGATCTGGTCGGGGTACATCGCGTCGTCGTCGTCGAGCGACACGAGCCAGCGTCCGCGGGCCATCCGCGCGCCCTCGTTGCGCATCATCGTCGCGGCCACGAGCCAGTGCTTGCGCTCGTCGTCTGAGGCGACGACGCGGTGGGGCAGGTTGCGGTAGCGCACGCGGTCGTCGTCGACGGAGGCGAGCGCCGCGCCGATCTCGGGGCCGGCCGTGTCGCCGACGACCAGGACCTCGATGTTCGCGTGGGTCTGCGCGAGCGCCGACGGCAGCGAGCGCTCGGTCAGCAGACTCGGCCGGTCGCGGGTCGGGATGACGATCGAGATCAGCGGCTCGGGCTCGGTGAAGGCGAGGTCGTACCCGGGCTCGTCACGGAGCGCCCAGACGCGGCGGCGCATCTCCGGCTCCTCGGTCGCGATCGCCCACAGGACGTTGCGCAGCTCGAGCGGATCCAGCGGGGCGGTCTCCATGCCCTGGACCTGCTGCGTGCGCGCGACCCGGTGCTCGAGGCGCTGTAGCGACTCGGTCGTCGTCTCCCAGGACTCGTGCAGCCACTGCTCGATCGCAGCCAGGCGCCGGTCGAGCTCCTCGACGCGCAGCTCCGTCGGCGAGGCGAGCCCCAACCGCCGGCGCGTGCTGCCCGCGAGCGCGCGCGCGCGGCCCAGCCGGCCGTCGGGGCTCATGGCGCGGCTCGCTCGACGGGCCGCGCCGGCACGCCGCGCACCTCGGCGCCCGCGGGGACGTCGGCGACGACGACCGCGCCGGCGGCCACGAGCGCCCGGGCACCGACGCGCACGTGATCGCGGATCGCGGCGCCGATCCCGACGAACGCGCCCTCCCCGAGCGCCGCGTTGCCCGCCACGTGGACGCCGGGATTGATCGTCACGAAGTCGCCGAGCACGGTGTGGTGGCCGATCGTGCAGCCACGGCCGAGGACGGCGTGGCGTCCGGTGCGGACTGCCGCGCCGAGGATCGCGCCCGGACCGGCCAGCGTTCCCGGTCCGAGCTGGGCCGAGCGCGGCACGTGTGCACGCGGATGGATCACGGTCGCAAAGCGCCAGCCGGCTCCCTCGAGCTGGTCGCAGATCGCGACGCGGTCACCGCCCGCCCCGACGATCGACGTCGCCTCGGGATCAGGGGGTGGACCGAGCGCGACGACCTCGAAGCCGTGAATCTGCGTCCCCACCCGCGCCGGGTCGTGCAGCTCGATGAGCCCGGCGACGTCGAAGCCCGCATCCTGGGCGATCTCGGCCACGTCGGCGGCGAAGCTGCCGGTGCCGGCCACGTAGATCATCAGTGGGCGCAGGGTATTCCACGGTCGCCACCCTGCGGCGGCGGATCAGGCCGTTGTGCCTGCGTGCACGACCGGCGGCGCGTACTGGGGCGGCGGCGTCCCGCTGGCGGCGAGCAGCCGCGGTGAGGCGCGCCCGTCGTCCGGCACGATCTCGCGCAGCCGCAGGCGCACGCGCCACTCGGCCCCGAAGTCAAACAGGTAGGCGATCCGCTGGTCGACCTCGAGGGCGAGCTCGTCGAGGGGGACGAGGGCGCTCTTCGCCCCGGCCGCGCAGCGCGGGGGCAGGTAGCGATCGCCATCGCGGGCCCAGAACTTGTTTCCGAGCCAGAAGGCGTAGTGGTGGTCGTCGTCCCAGCCGAACGCGGCCTGGATCGCGTAGTGCAGATCGACCAGCGTCAGGTCACCGCGAACCGCGACCCGGCGGCGGACCCCCTTCACGTCCACGAGCTTCATCGTGAACACGTACGTCTGCTGCGACACTGCGGCTCCTCTCCCGCTTGACCCTCAGGGTGCCGTAGCCGGCCACGTGGCCGGTGAAGGCGGGCCCCCGTTGTTTGCTGACGAACGCACGCGACGCTACGGGTTGTGCAGGACAGATCGATTGATTGATGCCTGCAGCAGCTCGATCGGGTGGTGCACGGCGAGCGTACAGCCCATTTCGCCCGCTGCGGCGGCGATCTGCAGGGCGCAGCCGGGATTTGCCGCAACGACCGCGTTGCATCCTGTATCCAGCAGGTTGCGGGCCTTGCGGCGCCCGAGCTCGGCGGCCGGCTCGGGCTTGAGCAGGTTGTAGACGCCGGCCGAGCCGCAGCAGATCTCCCATTCGGACGGCTCGAGCAGCTCGAGCTCGGGGATGCCCCGCAGCATGTCGCGCGGCGGCGTGCGCACGCCCTGGGCGTGCGCGAGGTGGCAGGCGTCGTGGTAGACGACGCGCATGGGCAGCGGGTGGCGCTCGGCGCGCGGCTCGTGCTCGGCGAGCAGCTCGGAGACGTCGCGCACGCGCGCGGAGAAGTCGGCCGCGCGCTGCGCCCAGTCGGGGTCGTCGCGCAGCAGGTGCCCGTAGTCCTTCAGCGCGGCGCCGCAGCCGGCGGCGTTCACGGCCACGACGTCGAAGCCCTCGAACGCGGCGATCGTCTCTCGCGCGCGCACGCGCGCGGGCTCGTCGTCACCGGAGTGCAGCTGCAGCGCGCCGCAGCAGTCCGGCTGCGCGGGGGCGTGGACCTCCCAGCCCTCGGCCGTCAGCACGTCGACCGTCGCCGCGTTGACGCCGTGAAAGAAGACGCGCTGGACGCAGCCCTGGAGCAGGCCGACGCTGCCGCGCCGCTCGCCGCGGGCGTCGGTGCGCTCGGGCAGGCGCCGGCGCGTGTCCGCCATCCTGGCCGCCGGCGCGAGGCGGACGAGCGCCGCGAGGCGCGGCAGGGCGCGGCGCAGGCGGGTGCGCCGGAACAGACGCTGGACGCCGAGCGCGCGCTGCGCCGAGAGCAGCGGCGCGAGCGCGCGCAGCCGGGCGGGGTGCGGGAAGAGCGCGAAGAGCAGCTTGCGGTGCAGGCTGTCGGTCGTCTCGCGGTCGACGTTGCG
Organism: Solirubrobacteraceae bacterium; assembly: GCA_033855075.1. Taxonomy (GTDB): domain Bacteria; phylum Actinomycetota; class Thermoleophilia; order Solirubrobacterales; family Solirubrobacteraceae; genus CADCVQ01. The sequence continues at coordinate 6,396 of JAWVGM010000210.1, forward strand.
CTCGATCTGCGAGCGCGTGTCCTCGATGAGCTTGTCGTACTGCACGCCCGACGGGCATGCGGTGACGCACGCCATGCAGCCCAGGCAGTTGTCCCACGCGTTGACCTGCTGGTCGGACAGCTCGGCGTGCTCGTGGCCGGCGCGCATGAGCACGATGCGTCCGCGGGGCGAGTCCATCTCCTCCCCCCAGAGCACGTACGTCGGGCACGTCGGCAGGCAGAAGCCGCAGTGCACGCAGTCGTCGATGAGGTCGGGGCTCGGCGGCCGGATGTCGTCGAAGGCGCCCACGGCTATATGCCTCCCATGTAAAGGCCCGGGTTACACGTGCCCAGGGGATCGAATCTCTCCTTGACGCGGCGCATGAGCTCCACGGTCGCGGGCGGGAGCGTGCCCCACGGATCGAGCGATTGGCGCACGAGCTCGGGCGCGTCGAGCACGGTCGCGGGTGAGGGGGCGATGCGGGCGCGCAGCTCGTCGATCGCGAGCGCGAGCTTTGCGGGCTCGTCCGCGGGCAGCGTCACCCAGGCCGTGCCGATGGCCGCACGGGCGATGACCCGCGCGCCAACGGCTTCGCCGGCGCCGAGCACGGTCGCCAGGCGCCGGGGTGTCGCGGCGACGCGTACGACCGCGCCGCCGCTCGCCGCGCGCTGGCCCATGCGCTGGCGCTCCCACAGCGCGTCGTCGTCCTCGAGGACGTCGGCGGTCTCGAGGCCCGCCTCGCGCAGCACGCCGGCCGCGCCCGCGGCCTGCTCGGCGGCGGTCCGGCCGCCGAAGCGCGCGAGCACCGCGCCGCTGCCGCGCGTGTAGTCGAGGTCGAGCGCGAGCGGCTCGAGCGGGCGGTGGGCGAGCGCCGCCGCGGCCCTGGCGAGCAGAGCGGGGTCTTCCCCCGGTGCACGCACGGTCGCGGTGGCGGCGGGCTGCGGGTGCAGTCGCACCGAGATCTCGCAGATGACGCCGAGCGTCCCGAACGCGCCGGTCATGAGCTTGGCGAGGTCGTAGCCCGCGACGTTCTTGATGACCTTGCCGCCCGCGCGCGCGACGCTGCCGTCGGGCAGCGCGACCGCCACGCCGATGACGAGGTCGCGCAGGGCGTGGTAGCGGTGGCGGTAGGGCCCGCTGTCGGCGGTCGCCACCGTGCCGCCGACCGTCGCGGCCTCGCCGGCGCCGAGCGGCGGGTCGACGGCGAGCATCTGGCCGGCCTTCGCGAACGCTGCCTGCGCGCGGGCCAGGGGGACCCCGGCGCCGAGCACGGCCGTCAGGTCGCCCTCGTTGTGCTCGACGATCTCATCGAGGCCGGCGGTCGACAGCTCGACATCGGCGAGCGCGATCACGTGGCCCCAGCCGCGCCTGGTGCCCCCGCCGGCGATGCGCACGGTCTGCTCGGCCGCGGCTGCGGTCGCGAGCGCCTTCGCCGCCTCGGCCGCGCTCGTGGGCCGGACCGTCTGGATGCTGGCCGGCGGCGTGCTCACATCCGCTCCGCGAGCCCGGCCTTCTCCAGCGGGTGCTCGCGGTAGGGGCCTGGCACCTCGCCGCACAGGCGGGGCGTCGGCATGACCTTGCCGGGGTTGGCGAGCCCGTCGGGATCGAACGCGCAGCGCAGCTTCTGAAATGCCGCCAGGTCGTCCTCGCCGAACATCTTCGGCATGTAGCGCTTCTTGTCGACGCCGATGCCGTGCTCCCCGGTGATCGACCCGCCGAGCTCCACGCACGCGATGACGATCTCGCCCGCGAGCTCCTCGGCGCGCTCGGCCTCGCCCGGCGTGTTGCCGTCGTAACAGACGAGCGGGTGCAGGTTGCCGTCGCCGGCGTGGAAGACGTTGCCGACGCGCAGGCCGTACTCGGCGGCGAGCTCCTCGATGCGCTCGAGCACCTCGCTGAGCCGGGTGCGCGGGATGACCGAGTCCTGGACGTAGTAGTGCGGGCTCACGCGCCCCATCGCGGGGAAGGCGGCCTTGCGCATCTTCCAGAAGATCGCGCGCTCGGCGTCGTCGCGGGCCAGGCGCACCTCGTTGGCGCCGGCGTCCGTGCAGATGCGCTGCACGTCAGCGAGCTGCGTGTCGCACTCGCCCGCAGAGCCGTCGAGCTCGACGAGGAGCGCGGCGCCCGCATCGAGCGGCCAGCCGGCATGGGCCATCTGTTCGGACGCGCCGATCGAGAGGTTGTCCATCATCTCGATCGCGCCCGGGACCATGCCCTCGGAGACGATCGTCGACACCGCGTCGCCGGCCTGGTGGGTCGAGTCGAAGAACCCGACGAGCGTCTGCACCGACTCCGGCGTCGGGACGACGCGCACGGTGATCTTCGTGGCGACGCCGAGCGTGCCCTCCGAGCCGACGAAGGCGCCGAGCAGGTCGTAGCCGGGCAGGTCGAGCTCGGGGCCTCCGAGCGTCACGACCTCCCCGCTTGAGAGCACGACCTCGAGCGCCGTGACGTAGTTCGTCGTGAAGCCGTACTTGAAGCAGTGCGCGCCGCCGGAGTTCTCGGCGACGTTGCCGCCGATCGAGCACACGATCTGGCTGGACGGATCGGGCGGGTAGAAGTGCGTCGGCCCGACCGCCTGGGAGATCGCGAGGTTCGTGACGCCCGGCTCGCAGACGACCCGCTGGTTCTCGAGGTCGACCTCGAGGATCCGCCGCATCCGCGTGAGCGCGATGACGACGCCCTCCTCGACGGGCAGCGCTCCGCCCGACAGCCCGCTGCCGGCGCCGCGCGCGACCCACGGAACCTGCGCCGCGTGGCAGGCGCAGACCACGCGCGCGACCTCCTCGGTGTTGGCCGGCAGGACGACGACCCGCGGCAGCGCCGCGTACTGGAGCAGCCCGTCGGACTCGTAGGTGCGCAGGTCGTCGTGTGCGGTGAGGACGTGCTGGTCTCCGCAGGCGGCGCGCAGCTCGGCGATGAGGTCGGTCATTGCTGTCTTGCATCGAAGCAGATGCGATTCCTGCGCAGCGTTGTCACCCCTGTGTGCTGACGTGCGCGCAGGTTGCGGTCAGCATCGTCCGAGTGATCCAAGCGTGCGACATTGAGCCGCGTATAGGTGCCCAAGTACGCGCGCTTGGACCTGATGTGGCTTTGTCGCGGTTGGCGGGCCTTCAACACGCTGTGGTCGCCCGCCGCCAGATGCTGGCGCTCGGATTCGGGCGCCATCAGATCGCGCGGATGGTCGATCGGGCGCGGCTGCACCTCGTGCATCGCGGCGTCTACGCGGTCGGGCACCCCGGGCTGACGCGCAAGGGGCGCTGGATGGCCGCGGTCCTCGCCGCGGGGCCAGGTGCGGTTCTGAGCCACCGATCGGCGGGCGCCCTGTGGACGATCGTGAGCGGCGACGGCCGGGTGGTCGCGGTCTCGCGCACGGCGGCCTGCGGTAGGCGGCCCGGCATCCAGATCCACCGCGTCCAGCTCGAGGCCGACGAGGTCACGACCGTTGACGGAATCCCGGTCACCACGGTTGCGCGGACGCTGCTCGACCTCGCTGGGGAGCTTCCGCGCGCTCGGCTCGAGCGGGCCCTGGACGAGGCCGAGGTCCGCCGCCTCGGCGACGCGACACCGCTGCGCGAGCTGATCGATCGATACCCGCGCCGACGCGGGACGCGCACCCTGCGGGAGATCCGCGCCGATCACGTCGGTGCCGTGATGACGCGCCACGAGCTCGAGCGGCGCTTCGTCATCTTTCTCGATGATCACGATCTGCCGCGGCCTCTGGTCAACCACCAGATCCCCGACATCGGCGAGTGCGACATCGTCTGGCCCGGCGCGCGTCTCGTCGTCGAGCTCGACGGCTACGAGACCCACGGCACGCGGCGCAGCTTCGAGTCAGACCGCGCGCGCGACCGCGCGCTCCAGGTCGCCGGCTGGCGCGTGGTCCGCATCACGTGGCGCCAGCTCCGCGACGACCCTCGCCAGGTCGCCGCGGATCTTCGCGTTCTGCTCAGCGCACCCGGGTAGCGACAATCCGAACGTGGCGCGATCCGTCTTCCTCAAGGCCCACAGGACCGGCCACTCGCCGCTCGCTGATCGCTGGATGCACGCCGGCTCGGCGCTGCTGGAGCCGGGGATCTCCGCGTTCCCGCGTCGCCCGCGGATGGCTCCGGGGGACCGGCTCGTCCTGTACGCCTCGGGCTGGCGGCGGATCTTCGGCATCGCCGAGGTGCTCACGGACCCGTCGCGAGAAGTCCCGAGCCCCGTCGACCCGGCGCGCTGGCCGTGGTCGGTCGGCGTCGAACTGCTCGTCGTCGTGCCGCTGCTGTCCAACGCGCCGCCGGTCGAGGCGATCGGCGTCTCGCCGCGGTCGATGAGCCAGCAGAGCCACATCCGCCTCGAGGAGCGACATCTCGAGCAGGCGGTCGAGGCGCTCGCCGGCGTCGGCGGCTGACGCGACATCGAGTAATGAACAGGCCGAGGCCGTTCGCTAGGGTGCGGGCCGATGGGGCGCAGGAGCTTGGCGGGGGCCGCGGCGTTGTTGGTGCTGACGCTGGCCTTCTGCGCATGCGGTTCGGAGCAGGACCGCGGCAAGGCCGCGCGTGGCGCCGACAGCGACTGGAACGTCAGCGCGCTCGTCGACCGCGTGCCCAGCGAGGCGAACGAGATCGTGGCGATGGACACGGCAGCCGCGAAACGCGAGCTCGGCGTCGCGGCGGACCTCGACCCCAAGGGGTACCGCGCGCTCGAGGAGAACGGCTCGCCGGAGGACGCGTTCAACTCGGCCGCGCTCAGCACCATGGGGTATCTCACCGGCGTGGGCCCGACGCCGCTCGCCGCCGCCATCGACCACGGGGCGATCACGGCCGCCGTGCACGCCTTCCTCCCGCTGGCCGGCGGCGATCTGCACATCTTCCGGACCACCCAGTCGGCGGCGTCGCTGCGGCGCGGGCTGAAGAAGGTGGGGACGACGCAGGTCAGCAAGGACGTCTACGCGCTGACCAAGGTGCCCAAGCTGACGCAGCTCACGGTGATCGGCCTCGGGCCGGACGGGCTCGTCGCCGTCGGCGAGACCTCCGCGGTCGTCACCGGCGTTCTGCAGCGCACCGCGCCGGACCCGCGGCTGGCACCGATGCGGCGCATGCTCGACTCCGCCGCCGGGGCGCGCCGGTACGTCCACAGCTACGTCACGCAGCCGCCGGATGCGGCGCCGTGTATCCGGCGGGTCGCGGCAGGCCAGCGATTCACCGCCGGCAACCCGGACGAGGATCTCGTCCTCGAGCTGACCGGCGAGCCGCGCGCCGGAGAGGTGACGTTCGGGTCGAGCGTCACCCGCAAGGAGTACACGATGCGGGTGTTCCGGCTCGGCGCCGTCGCGCGCAACGGCCAGCTCCTCACGCTGAAGGTGCGCACGCCCGAGGGCCTCGACAGCCGCGCCAACGCGATCGCCGTCGCGAACAACGTCTTCGACGTCGACCTCCTGTACCGCTGCCCCGGCGCGGCGGCGGCCGCGGCGCGCAGGGTCGCTCAGCAGCAGCGCGACAAGCTCCCCGACCCGATCGAGCCCGACCGGTCGGGCAGCCCGCTCGAAACCGCGATCTCGCAGTACATCATCCGCGGCACCGGGCAGTCCCCGCCCGCGGTGAAGGTGCGCTGTCCGGACAAGACAGTGCCGCCGGGCACCAAGGTCCTGAACTGCACCGGCACGCGCCGGCGCAAGGGTCGCCTGCTGCACTACACCCTGAAGGTGCACTTCGGGATCGGCCGCATCGATTTCATCGACGCCGACACGCCCGACGACACGTCAGGCGAGATCGTCTCCAAAGAGGACCTCAGGAAGAACGCCAGGGCGCGGGCGAAGGCCAGGGCCAGGGCCAGGGCCAGGGCCAGGGCCAAGGGCTAGTGCTCCCCCCGGCACGTCCTCGCACGCTTGGCTCGCTCGGCGATCGGGGCCTGGCGTCGTCCTCGCTCGGGGCAACGCCGGGGGCATTGCGCCCTCCCTGCGTCCGGAGGAAACACTAGGTGGCGATGGCGAGCGCGATCGCACGGGTCGCGGTGCTCGCCGCCGCGCTCGCGCTGCCCACGACGGGCTGCGGCTCTGAGTCGAGCACGAGGAGCGACGCCGGCGACGCGGCCGTCGCGCCGCTGCTCGACCACGTGCCGCGCGGCGCCAGCACGGTGAGCGCCATGAACCTCGCGGGCGCCAAGCGCGAGCTCGGCGTCGCCGCGGACCTCGATCCGGAGGACTACGCCGGGCGCCAGGGCAGCGGGACGCCCGAGGAGCGCTTCGACGACGGGGCGCTCGCGGTCCTCGACTACCTGTACCTCGCCTCGCCGTTCACGAAGGCGATCGATCACGCGCAGGTCAGCGCGGCGGTGCACGCCAACCTGCTCGCCGAGGGCTATGTGGAGATCCTGCGGACGTCGCAGCCGCGCGACGACCTTGCACGCCGGCTTGTCGCCGCGGGCATGAAGCGCGAGGCGGGCGGGTTCGCCGTCGCCGGACCCGCGCCGCCCTCGGGCCTCGCGGCGGCGGCGCTCGGCGACGACGGGATCGTCGTGCTCGCCAAGACGATCGCGGTCGCGACGAGCGTCGCCCGCCGCCGCGCGCCGGACCCCGGCTTCGCGCAGACGCGCCGTCTGCTGGATGCGACGCACGGGCTGCTGCGCGCCGCGCAGATGGCGTCCCAGTACCCGAACCCGGAGGTCGCCTGCGTGCGTGGCATCGCGGGAAGCCAGCGCTTCACCGCGCAGGGCGAGGGCGAGCAGGACGACGTGGCGCTCCTCCTCACTGGCGAGCCGCGCGCCTCGGAGGTCACGCTCGGTGCGGGCGCCCAGAAGCGAGACCCGCTCACGAGCCCCTACCGGGTCACCGCCATCGCGCGCAGCGGCCAACTGCTCAGCCTGACCGTTCGAGTGGCGCCCAACCCGCGCCATCACGCCAACGGCGTGACGATCGCGAGCGACATGGTGCCCGACTATCTCGTCTACCGCTGCCCGGGCGCCGCCGCCGAGCGCGCCCGGCGCAAGGCCGAGTCCAACCGGGAGATCCAGCCCGCGACCCCCGAGCCCGACCGCACGGGCAGTCGCCTGGAGACCGTCGTCTCCGACCGGATGGCGGTCGCGTCGTCGGCGCCGACGGCGATCCGCGTGCGCTGTCCGGTCCCGACGCTGCCACGCGGCGCCCGCCGGATTCGCTGCACGGGGACGCGGCCCGACGGCAACCGCCGCTACCACTACACGCTGATCGTCGTCTTCAACGCGGACAGGACGATCAAGTACATCGACACGTCCTCCCCCGACGACGACACGGGCACGATCGTCTCCCAGCCGGAGCCCAGCAAGCCACCGCCCGCGCCCAAGCGCGGCGGCAGCCGCGGGACCTGACGTCCTACTGGATGACCTCGCCGGGCGGCGGCGCGGGCACGAAGCTGCCCGGACGGACGCCGGGCGGCGGCGGGCCCTTGAAGGCGTGGCCGCGGAACCGCCGCGGGCCCATCCCGACCTCGTCCAGGTTCCCAAGGTGTCTGTCCAGCTCGGCGAGCAGCGCGTCGGCCTGCTTGCGCGTCAGGTCACCGGCCGTGACCGCCTTGTCGGCGCGCGTCTTGGCCGCCGCCTTCACGGCGCTGCGCACGCCGGCGAGCGACTTGTTCTGCGCCTTGGCGATGTCGGCGACGCTCTTGCCCTTGCGCAACTGCGTGAAGAGCTCGCGGTCGCTGAGGCCCAGCGCCTTGGCGACGTCGTCGAACAGGCCGACGCCGCGTCCGCGGAGATGGCCGAGGGGCGGCGGGCCGCCCGGTCCCAGCTCGAGGTGCTTGCGCATTCCCGGGCCGCCGGGGCCGTGCATGCCCTCGCCCGGACCGAAGGGTTCGAGGACCGAGCCCGACCCGGCGCGATGCTTCTTGATCGCGTCGGCCTGCTTCTGCGTGAGGTCTCCGCGCCCGACCGCAGCGGCGAGATCCTTGTCGAGCTGCGCGCCCTGCGCGGCCTTGAGCGCGTCGCGCAGCTTCTGCGGCGTGACGTTGAGCCGCTTGGCGGCGTCGGCGAGGACCGCGTCCTCGCGCTTGCCGGGGTCGTCCTTCGTGACGGCAGCGATCGCGACGCCTGCGCCACCTGCCGCCAGCGTCCCCGCCGCCGCGATCGCAATGATTCGACGTGCGTTCATGGCGGGCACGATGCCAGCGCTATGTAAGAGAGAGATAGGAAATTACGTCTTGGCAGTCGCATCGGGATGCGACTGCAGGATCTCCTCGCCCGCCTCTCCGGTGCGGACGCGATAGGCCTCATCGACCGGCAGGACGAACACCTTGCCGTCGCCGACCTCGCCGGTGCGCGCGTGGCGCAGGACGGTGTCGACCACGAGCCGCACGTCGCGCTCGGCGACGACGCACTCGATCTTGACCTTGGGCCGCAGATAGTTCGTGAGCTCGGCGCCGCGGTAGCGCTCCGTGATGCCCTTCTGGCGACCGGATCCCTTGACCTCGCTGACCGACAGCGACGGAAATCCCTTCGACAGCAGGTCGGCACGGATCGGCTCGAACGCCTCATGGCGGATATAGGCAATGACCATCTTCATGGCGCTCACGGTAGCCGAAGCCAGAGCCGTTCAGGACATTGCGCCCGTCGCGCTCGCACCCCGGCGGCGGCGCACCTCGCGCAGCGCCACGGCGAGCCGGCGCGTGGCCTCGTCGAGCGCCTCCGGCGCGGCGAGGGAGAACGACAGGCGCAGGCTCGTCCGCGACGACTTCCCGGCCTGGACCGCACCCCCGGGCATGAACGTCATCCCCGCGCGGAACGCCTCGCCGTACAGCGCGCGCTCGTCGACGGGATCGTGGAGCGTGATCCACACGTGGTGCCCGCCCGTCGGCGCGTTCCACGTCGCCTCCGTGCCGAGATGGCGCTCCAGGGCGCTCAGCAGCGCGTCGCGCCGGCGCCGATACACCGGCACGGCGCGGGCAAGGAGTTGCGCATGACGATCGCCCTGCAGGTGCCATGCCACCACGTGCTGGGGCAGCGCCGAGGTATGCATGTCGCTGTCGAGCTTCAGGCGCACGAGCCGTGCCATGACCGGGCCGCTCGCGGCCAGCCAGCCGACCCGCAGGCCGCCGCCGATCGTCTTGGACATCGAGTCGATGTAGATGACGTGCGAGGGGGCGTCCGCGCGCATCGGGGGAGGCTCGGGGCCCTCGTAGCGCATCTTCGCGTAGACGCCGTCCTCCATGACGAAGAAGCCGCGCGTGCGCGCGAGCTCGAGCAGCCGCTCGCGCCGTGCGGGGGAGAGATCGGCGCCCGTCGGGTTCTGGCAGGCGCTCTGCGTCGCCACGAGCTTGATCTCCTGCCGCGCGAGGATGCGCTCCAGCGCGTCGACGTCGATGCCCTCGGCGTCGACCGGCACGGGCAGCACCCGTGCGCCGGTGGCCTGCAGCGACGCGAGCGTCCCGGCGAACGTCGGCGACTCGACGACGGCGACATCGCCCGGGCCCAGGACGGCACGCGTGACGAGGTCGATCGCCTGGCGGGCGCCGGTCGTCACGAGGATCTCGTCCGCGCTGCGTGCAAAGCCGCTCTCGCGCCCAAGCTCCGCGAGCCGCTCGCGCAGCTCCGGCAGGCCCTCCACCGACAGGTAGTCCGACACGGCACGCGGGCGGTCGCGCGCGATCGCCGCCGCCGCGTCGGCGAGATCCTGTGACGGGCACAGCTCGGGATCGGGGAAGCCCGAGCCGAGCGGGATCACGGACTCGGAGCCCTCGCCGACGACGAGCAGGTCGTGGAGCATGTCGTCGGCGTAGGACATCGAGCGTGGGGCGAGCAGCGGAAGCTGCCAGTCGTCGTTCTCGCGCGCCTCGGGGGTGGGGCGGTGCTGACGGACGAACGTGCCGCGCCCGACCGCGGCCGTCACGTAGCCGAGCTCGGCGAGCCGCCGGTACACGCGGACGGCCGTCAGGTGGTTGATGCCCGCGTCCTGAGCCAGCGCGCGCGTCGCGGGAAGCCGCGCGCCGGGCTCGAGCTCCCCGCCGTCGACGAGCGCGGCGATCCGGTCGACGAGCTGCTGCGTCAGCGAGATCTCGCCTCCGCGCTCCAAGTCCAACACATTCAACTTGTATGACGTTGACATGGACGTGTGTGATCTTACACTGGTGGTACACGTAGCTCAATAGGGGATTGCGTATCTCACATGTGGCGAAACATCGCAAACATATCGTCGACAACGACACCGCCCTCGGGCGCAGCTGACGCGGTTGTCATCCGGCTCGCCTGCGACGAGGACATGCGGCTCGTTCGCGACCTCGCGGCGCTGGACGGCGCGGCCCAGCTCACCGGCGCCGTCCTCCTCGCGCTCGTCGACGGGCGGCCGTGGACCGCGCTCAGCCTCGAGGATCGCCGGACCGTCGCCGACCCGTTCGCGCCGAGCGCCTCGGCGACCGCACTCCTGCGCGTACGCGCAGACCAGCTTCGGGCCGTGGACTCAAAGCACCAGCGCGTCCCACGCGCGCGCTGGATCGCGGGCCGAGCGCGCGCGTGACACCCCCGGCCGGCTCGGGCTCGCGCCCGGCCGGCCGCGCGCAGCGCGCGCGTGCGCCGGCTACTGGCCGAACTGGGACTGCTGCTGCTGCTGCGCCTGCTGCTGGCGCTGGAAATCGCTGAGCGTGACGACCTCACCGGGCGGCGGCGCCTGGGCGCCTACGGTGACGGCAACCGGCGGCTCGGTCTAAAAAGGCTCATGCCGTTCCACTACGCCTCATCGTGGGTACCTTCGGAATCAAGGTCCAGAAACCGGGTGATCGAGACGCCGGAAACTGGATGAGCCGGGGAGAGGCGTGGACAAAAGCTACGAGCTGTATTGCCTTGCTGACGCGGACTTCTATGACTCCGCGCTGCTCCCGTCCCTTCACGACGAATCGTTCGCGCTCGCTCGCCGCGAGACGCCGGCCGGATGGCAGTCCGCCCGCACCGACGACTGGCTCATGTACGCGCCCGACGAGCTGCGCCTTCCGTCGCAGGGCTGGAA
>JAWVGM010000211.1:0-8554 GCA_033855075.1 Solirubrobacteraceae bacterium
GCCTTCGAGCAGGTACAGGTTCAGGAGCGTCGAGGTCGCGGCGGCCACCGCGACCTCGTGCGCGCGGGACGCGGTCTCTTCGGAGGGTGAATCAGGTGGGGTCATGGTGTGTGCATGCTACGTACGCGCAGATGCGGGCCACCGGATGCCTCGCGCCTCGTGCGGCGCCGGCCTGACAACATTCCGCGGGTGATCGACGCCGGCCAACCCGCTCCAGACTTCGAGCTACCCGACCAGGATGGCGAGCATGTGCGGCTTTCCGAGCTGCGCGGGCGCTACGTCGTCTTGTACTTCTACCCCAAGGCCGACACGCCGGGCTGCACGACGCAGGCGTGCTCGATCCGCGACCGCTCAGGCGAGTACGCCGCGACCGGCGCGCGGGTGCTCGGCGTCTCGCCGGACCCGGTCAAGAAGGTCAAGCGCTTCCACGACAAGCGCGATCTGAACTTCACGCTGCTCGCCGACGAGGACCACGCGGTCTGCGACGCCTACGGCGTCTGGGTGCAGAAGTCGATGTACGGGCGCACGTACATGGGCGCCCAGCGAGCGACGTTCATCATCGATCCCGAGGGCACCGTCGTGCACGTCATCCCGAAGGCGTCGCCCAAGACGCACGACGACGCGGTGCTCGCGGCGCTCGCGGACCTGAGCGCCGCCGCGTAGCGAACGCGCCCCGCCCTACCGGCTCGAGCCGAAGATCCGCAGCAGCGAGATGACGAGGTTGATGAAGTCCAGGTAGAGCGACAGCGCGCCGAAGATCGCCATCTTGCGCTCGTCGTCCTCGTTGGCGAACCCCGCGCGTCCGATCTCCTTGATCTTCTGCATGTCGTACGCCGTCAGGGCGCTGAACACGAGGACGCCGCCCCAGCCGATGATGAGGTTCAGCGTTCCACCGCCGACCCAGATGTTCGCGACGCTCGCAACGATGATGCCGATGAGCGCGCCGAACAGGATGCCGCGCCAGCCCGAGAGGTCGCGCTTGGTGACGTAACCCCAGGTCGCCATACCCGCGAACAGCCCGGTCGCGCCGGCGAACGCGCCGACGACCGACCCCGTGGTGTACACGGCAAAGATGACCGCGAACGTGAGGCCGACGGTGCCGGCGTACAAGCCGAACAGCGCGGTCGCAACCCCCGCCGAGATCCGCGGCATCGCGAAGCTCAGGAAGAGGACGAGCCCGATCTGCACCGCAAACAGGATGAGAATGCTCATCGGGTGCTTGTCGATGTACGCGTTCACGTCGCCCGTGGAGTTCAGGTAGGCGGCGACGCCCGTCGTCAGGGCGAGCGCCAGGAACATCCACCCGAACACCTGCGCCAGGAACGCACGCTCCGTGTCGGTGGCGGAGACTGCGGGGCTCGATGTGTAGGTCGGATCCATGGCTTTCCAGTGGTGAGGGGTGGGCGGGGGCGACTAGATTCAGTTGTGACGCTGAGCGTGCCCTAAAAGATGCGTGCCCCGCCCGCATTATTCGCGTCTGCTCGGGCACATCCTGCGCAGCGCGCACGCGCCGCACGCCGGCCGCTGCGCATGGCACGTGCGACGGCCGTGGCGCAGAAGGTTGATGTGAAACTCGAGCTCGGCGCCCTCCGGGGTGAGGTCGACCATAGCGTCGTGCAGCTCGCCAAATGGCGCCCCGGGGCGCAGGAGCCCCAGCCGCGTGCCCACGCGCGAGACATGCGTGTCGACCGGCACGTCACGCAGCCCGAACGCGAACAGCAGCACGCAGGCGGCGGTCTTGCGACCCACCCCGGGCAGCGCGCAGAGATAGGCCTGTGACTCCGCAACCGGCGCATCTCCTATCCAGTCGAGGTCCAGCGGATCGCCGACCGCCTCGAGGATCGCCTGGATGCGAGCCGACTTGACCTTCGAGATGCCGCCGGGCCGGATCGCCTCCTCGATCTCCTCGACCGGCGCGTCACGGACTGCCTCCCAGGCTCCGAAGCGCTCGCGCAGGCGCGCGTACGCGACGTCTCGGTTGCGGTCGTTCGTCGACTGCGACAGGACCGTGAGCACGAGCTCGGCGATCGGGCGGCCGTGCGGCGGCTGGACGGGAACGCCGTAGATCTCCGCGAGCCGGGCGCGCACGCGCGCCACGCGCGTCCGCGCCGGCGGCCTCCACGCCGCCTTCGCAGCGCGCGCGGTCGCGGCGCTCACTCCAGCGCGCCCCAGCGCTCGCAGGCGAGCGCCGCCGCCTCCGCGGCGTCGGGCAGCCCGGCGGCGAGCACCGGCGGATAGAAGTCGGTCGTCCCCAGGCGCGCGAGGAGCGTGCCGAGGAACACGTCGCCCGCGCCGGTCGTGCTCACGACGTCCGCGGCCCGCCCCTCGACGCTCTGGCGCAGACCGCTGCCGCGCAGGATGGCGCCGCGCGCGCCCGAGGTGACGATGACGTGCTCGGCGCCGGCCGCGAGCAGCGACGCCGCCGCGGCCTCCGGGTCGCTCTCGCCCGTGAGCATCCGGGCCTCGGCGGCGTTGCACTTGACCAGAAAGGCGCCGGGGACGCACTGGCCTGCCGCCGCGGCGGCCCGACCCGGGCTGTCATCCCAGCGGTGCAGGCGCACGTTGGGGTCAAAGACGATCGGGCGCTCGAGCTCGAGCGCTCGATCGCGCGCGGCCATCGTCAGCGCCGCCTCGGCCTCGCCCGCGAGCGTGTTCGACGTGAAGAACAGCGCGTCGCACGCCTCGACGGCCTCGAGCAGGCGGTCGTTCAGCGCCATGATCGCCGCCGCGATCCCGTCGCCGTACAGGTCGTACGAGGGCTCGCCGGCCGCGTCGATGGTCACGAACGCGAGTGCCGTGCTCGGGCCCTCCGCGAGGCCGAACCAGCGCAGGTCCACGTGCTCGGCGGCGAGGCGGTCGTGCAGCCATGCGCCCCACGCGTCATCGCCCGCGCCGCCGGCGAGCGACACGGCGGCGCCCGCGCGCGACGCCGTCACAGCGACGTTCGCGCTCACGCCGCCGAGGTGCGCCACGAACGCGTCGGCCTCCGCGAGCGACGCGACCGGGCGGTGGCAGACGAGGTCCACGATGGCCTCGCCGAAGCAGAGTGTTCGCACGGCGCGCAGGCTATCTTGGCCGCGATGGCGCCCGTGACCGAGGAGACGTTCGAGCTCGACGGACAGCCGGTCCACGTGCGTCGCGCGGGCGATGACGACGTTCCCATCCTGTACCTGCACGGCATCCCGACGAGCTCGTTCGACTGGCTCGGACCGCTGGCGCTCGGCGGCGGCATCGCGGTCGACCTGCCGGGCTTCGGGCGCAGCGGCAAGCGCGGTGACCTCGACTACTCGCTCGGCGGCCACGCGGACTTCCTCGACCGGTTCCTCGACCAGCTCGGCGTCGAGCGCGTGAAGCTCTGCGCACACGACTGGGGCGCGGCGGCCGGTCTCGTCTGGGCGATGCGCGATCCCGCCCGCGTGCAGCGTCTCGTGATCGTCAACGGCGTGCCGCTGCTGCCGGGGTTTCGCTGGCACGGCGCGGCGCGCCTGGCCAGCGCGCCGTGGATCGGCGAGATCGCCGTCGGCTTCGGGACCCGCCGCGTCCTGCGCCTGCTCGCGCGGCGCGCGTCCGGCGCCGACGGCCATGTGCCCGACGCGTTCGTCGACGACGCGGCCGCATCCTTCGACCAGGGCACGCAGCGCGCCGTGCTGCGGATCCTGCGCGCCACGACGCCCGACGTGCTCGCGGCCGCCGGCGAACAGCTCGGCAGCGTGATGGCGCCGGCGCTCGTCCTGTGGGGCGCCGAGGATCCCTACATCGCCGCCCGCTTCGGCGCCGGCTACGCCGCGACGCTCGGCGACGCGAAGCTCGAGTCCGTCCCCGGCGCCGGGCACTGGCCCTGGATCGACCAGCCGCAGCTCGGCGAGCGGATCGTCGCGCACCTGCACGGCTGACCTGGAGCCGACGTGCGAGGGTTCGCCCGCGGTGGCGATCTCCTCACTTCTGCGCCGGCCGCCCGCGTGGGCGCTGGCGGTCATCTTCGCCGTCGTCTACGGCATCGTGGAGCCTCCGAGCGCGGACCTCGCCGCGCAGGAGTACCGCGCCCACCTGTTCGCCGAAGCGGGCTTCACGCTGTGGAACAACGGCTGGTACGCCGGGCATCACACGCTCGGCTACAGCGTCCTGTCCCCGCCGCTCGGCGCGGCGATCGGCGTGCGGCTCGCGGGTGCGCTGCTCATCGTCGTCACCACGGTGCTCTTCGCGCGCCTCGTCCACAACCACTGGGGCGCGCGGGCATATCCCGCGACCGTCTGGTTTGCCGTCGCGGTGACGGCGAGCGTCGTGAGCGGCAGGATGACGTTCACGCTCGGCCTCGCCGCCGGACTGGCGGCGCTCCTCGCGTTACAGCACGGCCGCACCGTGCCCGCCGCGGGCCTCGCCGTGATCACGTCCTTGTCCAGCCCGGTCGCGGGCGTGTTCGTCGCGATCGCCGTCGCCGGCTGGGGACTCGCGGCGCGGGAGCGCCGCGGCGGCGCGCTGCTCATCGCTGCCGGCGCGGTCGCACCCGCGCTCGCACTCGGCCTGCTCTTCCCCGAGAAGGGCAGCTTCCCGTTCGTCCCAACGGCGTTCTGGCCGGCGCTCGCGGCGATCGCGCTCGTCGTCGTCATGCTGCCGCCCGAGGAGCGCGAGCTGCGCCTCGGCGCGGGGGTGTACGTGCTGGCGTGCTTCGCGGCCTTCGCGATCGAGACCCCGCTCGGGGCCAACACGACGCGCCTGGGCGCGATCTTCGCCGGGCCGCTGCTCGTCGGCGCCCTCGCCGGGCGGCGCCGACTCGCGGTGCTCGTGGCCATCGCGCTGCCGCTCGCGTACTGGTCGCTCTATCCGGCCGTACGCGATGTCGTGCGGGTCACGCAAGACCGGTCGGCCGAGGCGCGCTACCACGCCCCGCTCGTGCGGTTCCTCGAGTCCCGGCCGGGGACGTTTCGCGTCGAGGTCCCGTTCACCGCCAACAAATGGGAGGCCTACTACGTCGCCGCTCACATCCCGCTCGCGCGCGGGTGGGAGCGCCAGCTCGACCGCCGCTACAACGGCCTCTTCTACGACGGGCACCTGACGGCCGCTCGCTACCGGGCGTGGCTCGACCTCCACGCGGTCCACTACGTGGCGCTGCCCGACGTCCCGCTCGACTACGCCGGCCGCGACGAGGCACGGCTCATCGAGCGCGGCACGAGCTACCTGCGCCCGGTCTGGCGCAACGTGCACTGGCGCGTGTTCGAAGTCGTCCATCCCGCCCCGCTTGCCGCGGGCGCCGCCGTCGCGATCACGCTCACGCCCGACGGCTTCTCGATCACCGCGCCGCGCGCCGGCGACGCGTACGTGCGCGTGCGCCACACGCGCTGGTGGACGGTGACCCGCGGCGATGCCTGCATCACGAGCGCGAGCGGCGGGATGACCCGCGTTCGCGTCAGACACGCGGGAACGGTCAGCGTGCAGGCACGCCTGCACGGCTCGCCCTGCTGACTGGCAAGGGGGTCAACGCCCCCGGTAGGATGAGCACGCGCTCATGTCCGCTCGGCCCACGACGCGCCAGGCGCGGTTCCTCCCGCACGGTGTCCTCGACCTCGTCCGGCAGGTGCTGCTGTTCACGGCGGCCTACCAGCTGTACCGGCTCACGCGCGGGTTCGTCAACGACCCCGACTCGGCCACCGTGGCGTTCAATCACGCGCGCGAGCTCATCGGCGTCGAGCGCACGCTGAACGTCTTCATCGAGCCCTCCGTGCAGGCGTTCACGGCAGGGCAGACCTGGCTGCTCGACATCGCCTCGTGGATGTACATCAACGCGCAGACGACGATCACGCTCAGCGCGCTCGTCTGGTTCTACCTGTTTCGCAACGCGAGCTTCTACTTCGTGCGCAACATGTTCCTCTTCGCGTTCTGCCTCGCGCTCGTCGGCTACGGACTGTTTCCCACCGCGCCGCCGCGCTTCCTGCCCGAGTGGGGCTTCTTCGACTCGGTGTCGGACTTCACCGGCGTGCCACAGGACTCAGTCACGGTCGACGCGCTCTTCAACCCGTACGCCGCGATGCCCTCGATGCACGTCGGGTTCGCGCTCATGATCAGCATCCCGCTCGCACGGCTCGTGAAGTGGCGCGCGCTGAAGGTCTTCTGGTCGCTGTACCCGCTCATCGTCGTCTGGGTCATCGTCTCGACCGCCAACCACTTCATCCTCGACGCGTTCTTCGGCGCGGTCACGGCGGGCATCGGGGCGCTCTTCGCGCTCGGCATGGCCCGCCTGCGCCCCGACGTGTGGTCGTTCCGTCCGCCCGCGCGGGTCGCGGCGCTCGAGCGACACGCGGCGCCCGTCACGGCTTGATGTCGACCGGCACGCGGCAACCCCCGCCGCCCACCGAACCCGGTCCCGGAGGCCAGCGCCCACGGCGACGTTCCAATGCGCCGGGGGCCGCGCGCTTGGAGGCGCTGCGCGTGCGGCTCATCGAGTCGCGGCTGACGCCGAACATGATCTCGATCGCGGGCTTCGTGCTGAACGTGTGTGCCGCGCTGCTGATCTGGCAGACGCAGTACTTCTGGGGCGGCGTCGTGTTCATCATCGGCTCGATCATGGACACGCTCGACGGCGGCTACTCGCGCATGTCGGGCAAGGGCACGCCGTTCGGCGCGTTTCTGGACTCAACGCTCGATCGCGTCGTCGAGGGCATCGTCCTCACGGCGATCGCGGCGCGGTTCGCCGACCGTGGCGACGAGCTCGCGGTGGCCGCCGTCGTGGTCGCCGTCCTCGCCTCGCTCACCGTCTCCTACACGCGTGCGCGGGCCGAGGCCCTCGGCGTCGAGTGCAAGGTCGGCATCGCCGACCGGCTCGTGCGGGTGATCATCCTCTCCGCGGGGCTCGTCTTCGCCAGCCTCGGCCTGCTCGAGCCCGCCGTGTACGTCCTCGCCGCGCTGTCGAGCATCACCGTCGCGCAGCGCATCTTCCATGTCCGCCGGGAGCTGACTCGCCCGGCCGACGTAGAACAATCCGTGTAACTGCCCACCGGGCACGGGGTGTTAGCCCCCGAACGCATTGACGAAGGGAACGAGAACCGAATGACCCCCACAAACGGCAACGGCGCCGCCGCCACCAACGGCGCGGCCCGGTACCAGCACGACAAGGTCCGCGTCGCGATCGTCGGCGTCGGCAACTGCGCCTCGGCGTTCGTGCAGGGCGTCGAGTACTACAAGAACGCCGACCCCTCCGAGTCCGTTCCGGGCCTCATGCACGTCGACCTCGGCGGCTACCACGTCTCGGACATCGAGTTCACCGCCGCCTTTGACATCGACAAGACGAAGGTCGGCAAGGACCTCGGCCAGGCGATCTGGTCGGGCCAGAACAACACGATCAAGTTCGCCAAGGTGCCCAAGAAGCTCGGCGTGCCGGTCTACCGCGGCATGACCCACGACGGCCTGGGCAAGTACCTCAAGGAGAAGATCACCAAGGCGCCTGGCGAGACGGCCGACATCGTGCAGATCCTCAAGGACACGCACACGGACGTCGTCGTCTCCTACCTGCCGGTCGGTTCCGAGGACGCGACGAAGTGGTACGTCGAGCAGGTGCTCGAGGCCGGCTGCGGCTTCGTGAACTGCATCCCGGTCTTCATCGCGCGCGAGGACTACTGGAACAAGCGCTTCAAGAAGGCCGGCCTGCCGATCGTCGGCGACGACATCAAGTCCCAGGTCGGCGCGACCATCGTGCACCGCAACCTCGCGCGGCTGTTCCACGACCGCGGCGTGAAGCTCATGCGCACCTCCCAGCTCAACGTCGGCGGCAACATGGACTTCTACAACATGCTCGAGCGCGAGCGCCTGGAGTCCAAGAAGATCTCCAAGACGAACGCGGTGACGTCGATCATGGGCCACACGCTGCCCAAGGACGACGTCTACATCGGCCCGTCGGACTACGTGCCGTGGCTCACCGACCGCAAATGGGCGCACATCCGCCTCGAGGGCCAGGCGTTCGGCGACGTCCCGCTGATGGCCGAGCTCAAGCTCGAGGTCTGGGACTCGCCCAACAGCGCCGGGATCGTCATCGACGCCGTGCGCTGCTGCAAGCTCGCGCTCAACCACGGCATCGGCGGCCAGCTCGACGGCCCGTCCTCCTACCTCATGAAGTCGCCGATGAACCAGCGGCCCGACGAGCAGGCCCACGAGGACACCGCCGCATTCATCAAGAAGTACGCGCGCAAGCCGGGCACGACGCCGAAGGCGCGCACCACGAAGCGGCCCGTGAAGAAGGCCGCAGCGAAGCCCTGAGCTGCCGCAGGTCCTGGGCGGGTCGTGCAGGCGGCTGGTGGGTTGGAGGTCACGAACCTGGTGGCTGAGCGGTCGCGGATCTCACGGTCCCGGCACGGCAGGACGCGCCCCGCATTCCTTATCGCTGCCGTTGGCATCTCGCACCGCCTCAGCCCGGGGGACGAACAACGCGCTCAGGAAATGGACCTAGCCCGCGCGCAGCCGGACGTGCACGTGGTTGTCGTGGTGCGGCCAGACCATGACGACGCCGGGCCGCCCGCGCAGGCCGGTGTTGGGGCCGACGAACGCGAACTGCGCGCCGGCGCGGACG
>JAWVGM010000212.1:0-24880 GCA_033855075.1 Solirubrobacteraceae bacterium
GGGCCCTCGTGCGCGGCGCAGAGCAGGTGCGCGAGGTGGATCTGCTCGTTCTCGTGGTCGAGGATCGCCGCCTCGACCGGCCGGTCGAGAAACTCGTCGGGGTGGCGGCAGAAGAACTGGTCCAGCGCGTCCTCCCCCGCGACGTAGACCGCCAGGCCGCGCCCGCGGCGCCCCGCCCGGCCCCACATCTGGCGCAGCGACGCGACGGTGCCGGGGAACGTCACGACGACCGCGGCGTCGAGCGCGCCGATGTCGATGCCGAGCTCGAGCGCGTCGGTCGTGATGACCGCCAGCAGCTCGCCGCGCATGAGCCGGCCCTCGAGCTCGCGGCGCTGCTGCGGCGTGTAGCCGGCGCGGTAGGGCACGACGAGATCGGCGAGATCGGGATCGGCGAGTGCGACCATCCGCGCGACGAGCTCGACCGCCCGGCGCGACTTGATGAAGCAGATCGTGCGCGCGCCTTTGCGGGCGAGCTCCGTGATGATCTCGGCGGCCTCCGCGAGCGCGGAGCGGCGCGTGCCGAGCGCCTCGTCGGTCAGCGGCGGGTTCCACATCGCGATCTCGCGCCGCGCGCCGGGCGAGCCGTCGCGGTCCACGAGGCTGATCTCCTCGAGGCCGGTCAGGCGCTCGGCGAGGTCGACCGGGTTGGCGATCGTCGCGCTTGCGAGCAGGAAGCGCGGCTCGGTGCCGTAGGCGTTGGCGATGCGTCGCAGCCGTCGCAGCACGTTGGCGACGTGGGAGCCGAAGACGCCGCGGTAGACGTGCGCCTCGTCGACGACGACGACGGCGAGGTTCGCGAAGAAGTCCGCCCACGCGCGGTGGTTGGGCAGGATCCCGATGTGGAGCATGTCGGGGTTCGTCAGCACGACGTTCGCGCGCCGGCGGATCTGCGTGCGCTGCTCGCGCGGCGTGTCGCCGTCGTAGATCGCGGGCCGGACCTGCTTGGTCAGCCCGAACGTGTTGATCGCGCGCGCCTGGTCCTGGGAGAGCGCCTTCGTCGGATACAGATAGAGCGCGCGCGCCTTGGCGTCGCGGCACAGGACGTCGAGCGTCGGCAGGTTGAAGCACATCGACTTCCCCGAGGCCGTGCCGGTCGTGACGATCGTGGGCCCGGCCCAGGCCGCCTCGAGCGCCTCGGCCTGGTGGGACCACAGGGCCTCGATCCCGGCGCTTCGCAGCGCGTCGAGCACCTGCGGGTGAAGCGCCTCGGGCAGCGGCTCGAGCAGCGGGTCGCGCGCGCCCTCGAAGGCCTCGCGCACGAGCCGCGCGTCGGCACGGCCGGCGTCCAGCAGTGCGCTCCAGGGATGGGCTTCGGGGGCAACGGACAAGCCCTTGGCATAGTACGAACGCGGTGAGCCTGCGCAGTTACCACCACGCCGACTTTCCGGCAGATCGTCTGCGCGAGCGCGAGGAGGCGATCTCGGTCTGCGTCCCGGCTCGCGACGAGGCGACGACGATCGCCGGCGTCGTCGGCCCGCTCGTCGCGCTGCGCGACGCGGGCGTGATCGACCAGGTCGTCGTCGTGGACGACGACTCGCGCGACGCGACGGCCGCGATCGCCGCGGGGCTCGGCGCCGAGGTGCACGGCGCCGCCGGACTGCTCCCCGAGTTCGGGCCGGCGCTCGGCAAGGGCGACGTCATGTGGCGCGCGCTCAGCGTCCTGACCGGCGGGCTCGTCTGCTTCGTCGACGGCGACTCGGAGGACTTCGGCGCGCACTTCGCGTGCGGCCTGCTCGGACCACTGGTCTGCGAGCCCGGCGTGCAGTTCGTCAAGGGCTTCTACCGGCGTCCGTTCAAGCAGAACGGCGCGACGCAGCCGACCGGCGGCGGGCGCGTGTCGGAGCTCGCCGCGCGCCCGCTGCTGCAGGCCTTCTATCCGCCGCTCGCTCGCGTGCGCCAGCCGCTGGCCGGTGAGATCGCCGGTCGCCGCGATCTGCTCGAGCGGATGGCGTTCTGCACCGGCTACGCGGTCGAGATCGGGCTGCTCATCGACGTGCACGCCGAGCTCGGCCTGGACGGCATCGCGCAGGTCGACCTCGACGTGCGCCAGAACCGCCACCAGCGCCTCGAAGATCTCGCGCCGATGGCGTCCGCGGTGCTCGGCGCGGTGACGAGCCGGCTGCGGCGCGAGGGCCGGCTCGGGGACGGCGCGACCGGCGCGGAGCCGCTCGAGCGTCCCCCGCTCGCCGAGCTGCGCGCACTGCGCCCGGCGAGCTGAGCGCGTGCGCTGCGTGTACATCGATCTCGACGGGACGCTCGTCGGCCGTGGCGGCTCGCTGCTGCACGACGGCGACGGGTCGTTCTCGCTGCTCGGCGTGCGCGCCATCGAAGCGTGCGCGCGCGCCGGCGCGGAGGTCGTGCTCATGTCGGGCCGGCGCAAGGCGCAGGTCTCCGAGGACGCGCGGCTCATCGGCCAGGACTCCTACATCTTCGAGTCGGGCTCGTGCCTCGTGCTCGACGGCGAGGAGCACTGGCTGACCGGCGAGCTCATGCCGTCGCCGGAGGCGACGATCCACGACCAGATCGAGGCGTCGGGCGCGCCGGCACTCCTGCTCGAGACCTACGCGGGCCGGCTGGAGTACCACGACCCGTGGCACCGCAATCGCGAGGTGTCGCACCTGTTCCGCGGTCTCGTCGATGCGTTCGAGGTCGACGACCTGCTCGGGGCCAACGGGCACGGCGCGCTGCGCCTCGTCGACAACGGCACCGTGTACCGGCGTTCACCCGCGCTGGCGGACCTGCCGCAGGTCCGCGCCTATCACCTCGTCCCGCGCGGGGCGTCCAAGCAGGCCGGTGTCGCGCGGCACATGCGCGCGCGCGGCATCGCGTCCGAGGACGCGATCGCGATCGGCGACTCGCGCGAGGACATGGCGACCGCCGAGCACGTCGGCGCGTTCTGGTTCGTCGCCAACGCGGTGGAGCGCGACCCGTCGCTGCGCGAGGCGATCGCCGGCCGGCCAAACGTGAAGGTCGCCGAGGCGTCCCACGGCGCGGGCGTCTACGAGGCCGTCGTCACGACTCTCGCCGCCGGCTGAACAGCCCGCGCGACCGTGCGCTCGCGCGGGCGACCACGCCGGGCTTCGGCCGCCAGCGCGCGGGCGGCGGGACCGTCGTGCGGACGAGCGCGACCCAGTCCCCGAGCGGCAGCTCCGCCGCGATGAGCTTCGCCAGTCCGTCGGTGACCGGTGCCTCGAGGCCGGAGCGCGTCACCGCGCGGGCGAGCAGCGGGACCGACTCGAGCGACTCGACGGCCTGGCCGACACGCTTGTGAATCTCGGCGGCGGGGACGCCGGCGGCCAGCAGCTCCCCAGCGCGGCGGTTGCGGCTCTGCGGGGCGAGCACCGTCGCCACGAGGTCGCCGGTGCCGGCGAGCCCGAGCATCGACTCCGGGCGCGCGCCCTGGTGCTCGGCGTAGCGCCAGACCTCGGCGAAGATGTGCCCGGCGGCGGCGCCGGCGGCGTTGAGCCCCTGCGCCTCGGTCGCGCCGGCGGCGAGCGCCGCGGCGTTCTTCGCGGCGCCGGCGAGCTCCACCCCGATGGGATCGTTGGATCGCTCGCAGACGACGCCGGCGCGGGTGAAGACCGCCGACAGCGCGATCGCGAGCTCCTCGTTCGTCGATGCGGCCACGAGCGCCGCGCCCTCGCTGACCATCTCGTGCGCGTGCGCGGGGCCGGCGATGCAGGCGACGCGGCTCTCGCCGAAGCGCTCGCGCAGCAGCACCGTGGGCGCGACCCCGTCGGGCGGCGTGAGGCCCTTGGCGAGCGAGATGACCGGCGTGCGCGGGCCGAGGCCCGCGTCGGCAAGCCCGCGGATCGTGTCGCCGATGGTCAGGGACGGGACGCCGAGGAAGACGTAGTCCGTGCGGCCGAGCCCCGCGGCGATCGACTCGATGCGCAGCTCACGCGGGAGCTCGACGCCGGGCAGGTACTCGCGGTTCTCCCGCGTGGCGAGCAGCTCGCGCGCCTGCGCCTCGGTGCGCGTCTGCAACGTCGTGCGAAACCCGCCGCGGGCGAGCAGCACGGCCACAGCGGTCCCGAAGGACCCGGCGCCGACGACAATGGCCCGCCGCGCGCCCGGCGTGGGCAGCGACAGGCTCGGACGCTGACGGGGGGCGTCGGGCACGCGGGCGAATGTACGCCACGAGTGCCCGCGCGACCGTCAGACCGCTTGCACGAACCCGGCGGGAGCCGGCCACATGGCCGGCTCGCGCACGCCTAACGCGCCGCCGTCTTGCGGTAGCGCGCGACCGCAAGCGGCGAGAACACCGCGATGATCGCCACCGACCACGCGACCGCGCCCCAGACGCTGCCGCCCGGTGCGCCGAGCCAGAGCGACCGCATCGCGTCGACGACGACCGTGAACGGATTGATGTTCGCGAACCACTCCAGCGCCCCCGGCATCGACTTCACGGGCACGAACGCGGACGAGATGAACGTGAGCGGGAACACGGCGATGAAGCCGAGCGAGTTCGCCGCCTCCGGTGAGGAGACGAGCAGCCCGAGCAGCGCGAACACCCACGAGAACGCGTAGCCGAACAGCAGCAGCAGGCCCACCCCGCCGATGATCTCGACGAAGCTCGCGTGAAACGAGAAGCCGATGATGAGTCCGGTGGCGATGAGCAGCACCGCCGACAGCGAGTTCGTCACGACGTCGGCGAGCGTGCGGCCGGCCAGCACCGCCGGCCGCGCCATCGGCAGCGAGCGGAAGCGGTCGATGAGCCCCTTGTGGAGATCCTCGTTGAGCCCGAGCGCCGTCACGAACCCGCCGAACGCGATGTTCTGGACGATGATCCCGGGCATCAGGAAGTCGACGTAGTCATAGCCCGGCGTGACGATCGCGCCGCCGAAGACATAGACGAACAGCAGCACGAACATGACCGGCTGCACCGTGAAGGCGAGCAGCAGGTCGGGCGCGCGGGGCAACCGCACGAGGTTGCGCTCGGCGATGACCAGCGTGTCCGTCACGAGTCGTCTCATCGGTGCTCCTCCTCGTCGTCCGTTGCCGCTGCGACGTGACCGGTCAGCGACAGGAACACGTCGTCGAGCGTCGGGCGCCGCAGGCCGAGGTCGGCCACCTCGACGCCCGCCTCGTCGAGCCGGCGGACCGCCTCGACGATCGTCCCCGTCCGGCCGCGCACCGTCACGCTCACGGCGTCGCCGTCGGCGATCGGCGCGTCGTCGGACATGGGCTCGAGCGCTTCCATGGCCGCGATCGCCGCGGCCGGATCAGTGAGATGTACTTCGAGGCGCTCGCCGCCGACGCGGTCTTTGAGCTCGTCGGGCGTGCCGTCGGCGATGACCCGGCCGCGGTCGATGACCGCGATCGTGTCCGCGAGCCGGTCGGCCTCGTCGAGGTACTGCGTCGTGAGCAGCAGCGTCGTCCCCTCGGCCACGAGCTCCTCGAGCGTCGTCCACAGGCTCAGGCGGCTGCGCGGATCGAGGCCCGTCGTCGGCTCGTCGAGGAACAGGACCGGCGGCCGCGCCACCAGGGCCGCCGCGAGATCGAGCCGGCGGCGCATGCCACCGGAGTAGGTGCGGACCGGCCGGTCCGCCGCGTCGGTCAGGTCGAAGCGCTCGAGCAGCTCCCGCGCGCGCAGCTTGGCGGCGGCCCGGCGCTCGCCGTACAGACGCCCGACCATGGTCAGGTTCTCCGTGCCGGTCAGGTTCTCGTCGACCGCCGCGTACTGACCGGCGAGCCCGATGCGCGTGCGCAGCAGCGCAGCGTCGCGGACGACGTCCAGGCCGGCGACGCGGGCGGTTCCCTCGTCGGGCTCGAGCAGCGTCGTCAGGATGCGCACCGCCGTCGTCTTGCCGGCCCCGTTGGGCCCGAGCAGCCCGAGCACCGTGCCCGGGGCCACTTCGAGATCGACGCCGTCGAGCGCGTGGACGTCGCCGAAGGACTTCCGCAGGCCGGTCACGCTGATTGCCGGCCCGTCGGCGGCGCTGCCGTGCGCCGCCCCGGCACGCCTCGCTTCGTTGGTTGGCACTGCGAGAGAGGTTGGCATGCGCGAACCGTACGCAGCGTTTAGGCCAGTTCCTGTCCGCAATTGATGAGATGTTGGTTCTGTCATGACCGAGACCTCGGGACGCCTTCTCAAGCTGCTCTCGCTGCTGCAGACGCGCCGCGACTGGCCGGGCAGCGAGCTCGCCGGCCGGCTCGGCGTCTCGGCTCGGACGATCCGCCGCGACGTCGACCGCCTGCGCGAGCTCGGCTATCCCGTGGACGCGGTGACCGGCCCGGCCGGCGGCTACAGCCTGCACGCCGGGACCGCGATGCCGCCGCTCCTGCTCGACGACGACGAGGCCGTCGCGATCGCGGTCGGCCTGCGGACCGCGGCGGGCGCGTCGGTCGAGGGCATCGAGGAGACCTCGATTCGGGCGCTCGTGAAGCTCGAGCAGGTCCTGCCGGCGCACCTGCGCCGCCGCGTCAACGCGCTGCAGTCGATCACGGCGACGCTGCCTGTCAGCGGGCCGACCGTCGATCCCACCGCGCTGACGGCGATCGCGAGCGCGTGCCGCGACCGCGAGCGGCTGCGCTTCGCCTATCGCGCGCGCGACACGAGTGAGACCCGCCGGCTCGTCGAGCCTCACAGCCTCGTGAACATCGGCCGTCGCTGGTACCTCGTCGCGTGGGACTGCGAACGCGAGGCGTGGCGCACGTTCCGCGTCGACCGGTTGCAGCGACCTGCGCCGGCGGGCGCGCGTTTCGTCGCCCGCAAGCTCCCGGGCGGAGACCCGGCGGCGTTCGTCAGCGCGAACCTCTCCTCGGCGCCGAGCCGCTACCAGGCGCGCGTCACGCTGCACGCGCCAGCGCGGGAGCTGCGCGATCGCTTCCGCCACCTCTGGGGCACGCTGGAGCCGCTCGACGACGAGCGCTGCGAGTACCGCACGAGCGACGACTCGCTGGACTGGCTGGCGATGCGAATCGGAATGCTGGGCGTCTCGTTCGAGGTGCACGAGCCGCCCGACCTCGTGGAGCGGTTCGCCGAGCTGTCGGTGCGGTTCGCGTCCGCGGGCGGCGGGGCCTGAGCTGCGACAGCATCGAGAGAAGATGTGGGTGAAAAGCGCCGCGAGGCGGTCATCACTTCGCCGTCGTCAACCTCGGCTCGGGCATCTTGAACGGCGTGATCGGCCTGATCGAAAGGCCGGTCCCGGTGCTGCCGTCCGCCCGCGGCCAGCGCAGGCGATACACGGCGCGGGAGGCGAAGCGCACCTTCAGCGTGAACGACTGCTGGCCGGGGACGCTCATCGTGCTGATCGCGCGCCATGGGCCGCTGCCGCGCTTGCGCTCGATCGTGATCGCCTTCGTGCCCGGCCCCAGACGCAGGCGGCCCCAGAGGACCACGCGCGTCTTCGACGTGTGCGACGCAAACAGGCCGGCGGTGAACGAGGTGGCCGCGAGCTTGTCGACGCCGTCGACGGTCTCCAGGCCGCTGTAGTACTCGCCGAACGCCCGCGACTTCGAGTTGCTCACCCGGACGGGCCCGGGCGGCAGGTCGCGCAGCAGGAACTGGGCGTAGCTCACGACGCCCGGAACGCGCGAGGCCAGGTACTCCGCCCACGTCAGCCAGCGCGCCTGGCGCGCCTGCGAGAGCACGGGGCGGTCGGCGATCTTCGTGGTCTCATAGCCGAACTCCGTGATGTGGATCTGCTGCAGCGCCTTGGAGATGCGCTTACGCGCGGCGAGCTTGCGCAGGAGCTTCGACAGGCGGTTCAGCGAGCCGAGGCGGACGTTGTCGGGCTTCTCTGAGTCGGCGGAGTTGTCGGGACGCAGCTGGCGCGGGTAGGGATGGTGCGCCCAGCCGTCCCCGGGCAGCCGCGTGTAGTTCCTGCATTCCTTCGTCCGGAGCGGGCGCAGCCGGGCGTCGACGCAGGCGAGCTGGCGCAGGAAGAGCAACGGCGCGACGACGCCCCTCGGGGCACGGCCGCCGTCGCTGGACGTGTTGCCGAGCAGGAACTTCGCGTCGGGCCGCAGCGGCTTGGCCGCCGCGTACGCGCCCCGCACCATCCGCGCGTAGATCCCCGGGCTCGCGGGCCGCGCGGTCTTGCCCTTGCCCTTCCACTGGGGAAGCAGCAGCCCCGGGAAGTTCGGCTCGTTCCACAGGACGAACTCGTCGGCGGCCGGCAGCGGCTCGGGTGAGACCACGATCGGCGCAGGCACGGGGGTGGACGGCCCGCCGAACAGCGCGTCGAGCAGCGACTGGTCCTGCGATGGAGGCGGCGGGGGAGCGACGATCGGCAGCGGGGCGTAATGGCCGCTGTAGCGGCGCGCGACGGCCACGACGTAGTCGGCGAAGTCCCGGGGGTTGATGTTCGTGCGCGCGCGCGGCCCCGGCGGGTCGGTCGTCGCCCAGTGCGGCGCCCAGAACCCGATGTCGACCATGACCTTCAGGCCGTTCTCCCTCGCGATGCGGACGGCCTCGTCGAGGCCCTGCCACACGGCCTGCGGATAGGCGGCGGGGTCGCGGGCGTCGAAGCCGGACGGCCGTACGTCGCTGTCGGGGTCGCGCGTGAGCACCGACCAGTTCGCGGTCAGGCGGACGCGGTCGACGCCGAGGTCGTGCAGCTTCTTCATCGCCGCGCGCACCTGGTCGGGCGGGCGGTGGATCAGCGAGGCGTCGTCCTGCACGACGGTTTCGAGCGCGGCGTGCGCCGTCGCGGCGGGAACGAGGAAGGCGGCGCCGGCGACCAGCGCGGCGAGCAGGCGGGTCCGGAGCACGTGCGCATACTGCCGCTTGCGGGCGATTCGTGCGCAAGCGGCGTCCCCTGCGCCCGTCAGAGGTATGCGGCGAGCGACGCTCCCGCTGCTTCGATCTCGTCGGTCGTGCCCGCCTGGATGATCGCCTGCAGGTCGAGGATTCGCGCGTCGAACCGGTTCAGCTCGTTGCACGCGGTGATGGCGTGGCACGGCACGCCGGCCTGACGCGCGCGCGTCGCGATCTCCCCGGCGACGCGACCGCGCAGCGCCCGCGCGTCGAGCCGGCCGTCGCCGACGATGACCGCGCGCGCCGCGCGCATTCGCGCGTCGAAGCCGAGCGCGTCGAGCACGAAGCCGGCGCCCGGCACGAGTTTCGCGCCGAGCTCGCGGGCGAGCGTCTGCGCGAGCGCGCTGTCCGCGCCCGCGATGGTCACGTCACGCGCCTCGCACAGCACGACGAGACGGGCTCCCCGCAGGCCGCCCTCGCGCTCCACCGCCGCCGCGATGCGAGCGCCGCTGTCGCCGGAGTCCGGCAGGCCCGCGGCGGCCACGATCAGGACCGCGGCGCCCGCATCGACTGCCGCCGTGATCCGCGCGCCCGTCTGGCCCGCCTCACCGGGCTCGACGATCGCCGTCCCGCCGTCCTCGATGAGCGCGAAGCCGTCCGCGGTTTCGCCGCCCAGGACGGGGAGTAGCGCCTCGACGGTCCCACGGCCGCCGCCGGCGACGGGGCACAGCTCGGGCGGCGCGATGCCCGCGCGTTCGAGGCCGCGCCCGATGGCCGCCGCGACCTGCGGCGCGCGCAGCGCAAAGCCGAATGCATCGGGGGCCACGAGGACTGGCATGCTCTGTGCCATGGCCGCGAAGGAGTACACCACGCTGGAGGCCGCCGGCCTCGAGGTGCGTCTGTCGAGCCCCAGCAAGGTCTATTTCCCGCAGACCGACGACCACCCCGCGTGGACGAAGCTCGACCTCGCCAAGTACTACCTGCGGGTCGCCGACGCGACCGTCAACCACCTGCGCGAGCGGCCCACCGTGCTCAAGCGCTGGAAGGACGGCATCGAGGGCGAGTTCTTCTTTCAGAAGCGCGTCCCCGAGAAGCGTCCCGAGTGGCTGCAGACCGCGACCGTGAGCTTCCCGTCGGGCCGCAGCGCCACCGAGCTCGTGCCCAACGACGTCGCGCACCTGCTGTGGGCCGTGAACCTCGGCAACATCGACTGGAACCCGTGGCCGGTGCGCCGTGCCGACCTCGACCACCCCGACGAGCTGCGCATCGACCTCGACCCGACGCCGGGCGTCCCGTGGGACGACGTGCGCCAGATCGCGCTCGCCGTCAAGGCGGTGCTGAGCGAGATGGACCTCGAGGGCTTTCCCAAGACGTCCGGCTCGCGCGGCATCCACGTCAACGTCCGCATCGAGCCCGAGTGGTCGTTCACCGAGGTGCGCCGCGCCGCGCTCGCGCTCGCGCGCGAGATCGAGCGCCGGCTGCCGGAGCTCGCGACGAGCAAGTGGTGGAAGGAGGAGCGCCAGGGCGTCTTCCTCGACTACAACCAGAACGCTCGCGACCGCACCGTCGCGAGCGCGTACTCGGTGCGACCGGTGCCCGACGCGCGCGTGTCCACGCCGCTGCGGTGGGACGAGGTCGCCGACGTCGAGCCCGGAGACTTTCGCATCGACACCGTGCCCGACCGGGTGCAGAAGCTCGGCGATCCGTCGGCGGACATCGACGCGCACGCGGGACGCCTGGACGGTCTGCTTGACCTCGCGCGGCGTGACGAGGAGGAGGGGCTCGGCGATGCACCGTGGCCGCCCAACTTCGCCAAGCAGCCCGGCGAGCCCAAGCGCGTGCAGCCCTCGCGGGCGAAGAAGTAGCCGCCCGGCGGCCGCGGTCCGGCGCCCCGTCCCTGAACGCCGTAGGACCCCACCCCCGGCACGCAGCGAGCCGGCGATGGGGTCACGCTACGACCCATTACAACCCCGATATCGCCCGAGCGCATCAGTGGGATGCGAGCGCTCAAGCGAGGTCGCAATCATCCCGGGGCAAGTGCGACTCCGCACTAGGGTACCTCCCCAGGGTTTTCTTTCAAATTTCCAGTTGATTGATAAGACAGCTCTCGGGGTCACGGTCGTCGCGCCAGCGCACGACCTTCGTCCCGTGGCGGATCCGCCCGTCGGAGACGTGGTCGAACGTGACCTCGACGACGAGCTCGGGCCGCAACGCGACCCACTCGAGCTCGCGGCCGTGGGTCCAGCGCGAGGCCTCGCCGCTGCCGCGTTCGCCGGTCTCGTACGCGGCGAGCTCGGTGACCAACTCGCGCTTGCGCTTCGCGGTGAAGCCGGAGGAGTGCCCGACCTCGTGCAGCCGCCCGTCCTCCCCGTAGAGCCCGAGGATGATCGCGCCGACCGTGCCCTCCAGCTTGCCGGGGCGCCAGCCCATGACCACCGCGTCGATCGTGCGGACGCGCTTGATCTTGACCATGCCCTTGCGCTCGCCGGGGAGGTAGGGCGCGGCGAGCTCCTTGGCGATCACCCCCTCTTCGTCGCGCAGCCACTGCTGGGCCTCGGTGGCGGAGCGGACGACCGGCGTCAGCTCCAGCCCGTCGATCGTCTCCAGCGCTGCGCGGCGCTCCTCGTAGCTGCGTTCGAGCAACACGTCGCCGTCGAGCGCGAGCAGGTCGAAGGCCACGTAGCGCGCCGGGGTCTCCTCGGCGAGCCGCGCGATGCGCGACGCGGCCGGGTGGATGCGCTGACCGAGCGTGTCGAACGACGACGCGACGATCTCGCCGTCGACGACGTAGCGGCCCGGCGGGAAGCTCAGCTCGGGGAAGTAGCGCGACAGCGGCTTGCCGTTGCGCGACTGCACGTAGGTCTCGTCGCCGTCGACGAACACGACGGCGCGAAAGCCGTCCCACTTGGGCTCGTACGCCCAGCCCTCGCCTTCAGGCAGGCTCGTGCGCGAGCGCGCGAGCTGCGGCTTGATGGGCGGGGAGAGCGCGGGCGCCATGGTCGGGAACGCTAATGGTTCGCTCGCTATGGGCTCGCGACTGCAGCGCGATGACGCCGCCGAGCACGAGCGCGCCGCCCGCGAGCTGGAGCCCGCCGAGCGCGTCGCCGTACAGCGCCACGGCCAGGCCGACGGTGAGGACCGGCTCGACGGTCGAGACGATCGCCGCGGTCGCCGCGCCCACTCGCTCCATCCCGAGCACGAAGGTGCTGATCGGCAGAACGGTCGACGCCAGCGCGAGGGCCGCGATCCAGATCCAGCCGGTGCTCGTGAAGTGCAGCGAGCCCGAGGCCGCGCCGGCGGTCACGAACGTGACGGCGGCGCCGGTCGTGAGCAGCGCGCCGAGGAGGAAGGCATCGATGCGCGCGACGATCCCGTCGGTGATGAGGATGTAGGCGCTGTAGGCGAGCGCTGCGCCGAGCGCGAGCGCGATGCCGACGCCGTCCAGGGCGCCCGCGCTGCCGCCGAGGAGCACGAGCGCGGTGCCGGTGCTACACAGCACGAGCGCGGCGAGCGACGCCGGACGCATGCGCTCGCGGCCGAGCAGGAGCGCGCCGGCGAAGACGAGCGCGGGGTAGACGTAGAGCAGCAGCGAGACGAGCGACACGTCCATGTGCTTCAGCGCCGAGAAGAACAGGCCGGCCTGGCCGGCGTAGCCGATCGCGCCGAGGGCGAGCGCGGCGAGAATCACGCGGCGCGGCGGCAGCGCGGGACGGCGCACCGCGACGATCGCCCAGAACAGTGCGGCCGCGAGGACGAAACGACCGGCGAGCAGCGCCGTGACGTCGAGCCCGGCGCCGTAGGCCTCCTTGGCGAGGATCGCCATGACGCCGAAGCCGCACGCCGAGACCAGGCAGAGCACGATGCCTGCCCGGTGGCGGGATGCTGCTGCGGCGGCCGCTGGGGTCATGGACGGCATTCTCGGCAATCGCGCAGTCCAGCGGTAGCCTTGATGTTCTTCATGAGCTCAAGGTTTTGCCTATGACACTTCAGCAGCTTCACTACGTCCTGGCCACGATCAAGCACGGCTCGTTCTCGGCCGCCGCGGACGCGCTGCATCTCGCGCAGCCCACGCTCTCCGAGCAGGTGCGCCGCCTGGAGGCGGAGCTCGGCGTCGCGCTCTTTCAGCGCGTCGGCCGCGGTCTGCAGCTCACCGAGGCCGGCCGCGCGCTGCGCCCGCACGCCGAGGCCGCGCTCGCGGCCGTCGACGCGGCGCGCGGCTCCGTCAGCGAGATCCGCGAGCTGCGCGGCGGGACGGCCACGTTCGGCACGTTCGGCACCGCGCGCACGTACCTGGGCTCGGACCTTGTGGAGGATTTCCGCCGCAGCCATCCCGCCGTGCGCGTGCGCATCGTCGGCCAGAACTCATCGGAGACCGCCGAGGCAATCCGCGCGGGCGAGCTCGAGGCCGGGCTCGTCGCGCTGCCCGTCGACGATCGTGGACTCACCATCCGGCCCGCGATGAGCGACGAGATCCTCTACGCGTCAGCCGACCCCGCCCGGCTGCGGCACGCGATGACGATCGAGCGCCTCGCCGGCGCGCCGCTGATCCTCTCGGAGGCGAGCTGGGGCTCGGAGGACCCGACGCGACGCCAGCTCGTCGAACTCGCCCAGCGCGCCGGCGTCGCGATCGAGCCGCAGATCGAGGTCGAGGACGTCGAGGTCGCGCTCGAGCTCGCCGGCCGCGGCCTCGGCGACGCGATCGCCGCCCGCGGGGTGCTGCGCCAGCACGCCCAGCCGCAGCTCGGCTGGGTCCCGTTCGCCGAGCCGGTCTACGACACGTTCGCCTTCGCCTGGCGCCGCGAGGCCCAGCTCTCACCGGCGACCCGCGAGTTCATGACGTTCGCCGAGCGGCGCCTGGAGGCGCTCGCCGCGGAGCTGCAGAGCGATCCACCGCGGCGGCGGATGCCTGAGGGCCGGCCGCGGAGCGCTGCCAAACAGCAGCGATAAAGGATGAGGGGAAGGGCGCCGCGGCGGGTCGCGAGGCGGTCTTGAGAGGCGAGTGGGGATTCAGGGTCCCTGTGTGGACTCAAATCCCCACTCGCCCCCTGCGTGCCCAAGAACCGCACCGCTCCCTCCTCCTTTATCGATGCTGTTCAGTCCCGCCGCGGCGCCGCGGTCGGGCCTCGCAGCCGCCGCAACACGACGTCCGCCAGCCCGGGCGACACGCCGCTCAAAATTCGCATCCCCTTCACCGCGCGGCGGAAGTGCACGTAGCGGCGGTCGTGGTCGACGGCGTCCAACACGATCGCCGCCAGCTCCTCCGCCGACGCGGCCCGCTCGTCGCTGCGGTACCACGCGGGCATCGAGCCGCGCTCGTGGTCGTGCAAGGAGGTTGCGACCTCGCCGGGGAAGACGGTCGTGACCGACACGCCGGTGCCGGCGAGCTCGTGGCGCAGCGCGTCGGCGAACGCTCGCTGCGCGGCCTTGGTCGCCGAGTACCCCGCCGCGCCCGGGAACGAGCGCAACCCCGCGCCGGAGGACATGACGACGATGTGCCCGCGCCCGGCGGCGACCAGGTGTGGCAGCGCGGCCTTGACGGTGTAGACGGTGCCGAGCCAGTTGACCTCGGTCATGTGCTCGATCTTCTCCGTGTTCTGCTCCATGACCGGCTCGTAGTGAGCGACGCCGGCGTTGACGACGACCAGCTCGAGCCCTCCGGCCACGGCGATGAAGTCGTCGACCGCGGACTGCACCGAGGCTTTCAGGGCGACATCGCAGACGAGCACGTGATGCGTTCCCGGCAGGTCCGCGGAGAGCTTCTCGAGGTCGGGCGTCGTGCGGGCGGCGAGGCCCACCGTCGCGCCGCGGTCGGCGAGCGCGACGGCCAGCGCGCGACCGATTCCTCTCGACGCACCCGTGACCAATGCCCGCGTGCCAGGTCCGATCTGCACGCCGCGATCGTATTGGGGTTCCGGGCGAGTGCTGGACCCCGCCGATACCATCGACGCGGAATGACGACCGATCACGCGACCGTCGCCGAGGAGGAGTACCTGCAGACGCTGTTCTGGCTGCAGGAGGCCAAGCTCCCGATGACCGGCGCGAACGTCGCCCGCGCGATGCAGCTCTCGGCGCCGACCGTGCACGAGATGATCGGGCGCCTCGAACGCGACGGTTACATCACGCGCGCCAAGGACAAGGCGATCAGCTTCACGGACGACGGCCTGGTCCACGCCGAGGGCGTCGTCCGCCGCCACCGCCTCATCGAGCGCTTCCTCACCGACGTGCTCGGCATCCCGTGGGACGAGGTGCACGAGGAGGCAGAGCGTCTCGAGCACGCGATGAGCCCGGTGCTCGAGGAGCGCATGCTCGCCGCGATCGGCGACGCCAAGACCTGCCCGCACGGGCATCCGATCAAGGCCGGAGCGCGGATCGACGGCGTGCCGCTCGCCGACGTCACGGAGGGCGCGGCGGTGACGATCCTGCGCTTCGAGAACGAGGCCGAGGACCTGTTGCACTACCTCAAGGAGTCGGGCGTCGAGCCCGGGCTGAAGGGAACGCTGACGGCGCGGTCCCCGGAGGAGGTCAGCGTGACGAGCGCCGCGGGAGACGAGATCACGGTCACGTTCTCCGTTGCCGAGACCGTCTCGGTGCTCGCGGATCCCTCGCCGCCGACGCGCATCGCGCTGCCCGAGCAGCTCGTGCTGGCTCGCGAGCGCTACGGGCGCTGAGCGACCGGGCCGGGCGCGATGGCGCCACCTCCCTGCGTCGCGGTCGACGAGTCGACCGACCTGGCGGCAGCGCTCCGCGAGCTCGGCCTGTCGATCGGGCGGCCGGCCCTCGTCGTCGTCGGTGGAGCCGCGGGCCTC
This sequence comes from Solirubrobacteraceae bacterium, assembly GCA_033855075.1. Classification (GTDB taxonomy): domain Bacteria; phylum Actinomycetota; class Thermoleophilia; order Solirubrobacterales; family Solirubrobacteraceae; genus CADCVQ01. The sequence continues at coordinate 15,511 of JAWVGM010000212.1, forward strand.
GAGGATCACGCGACCGATCGGCTGATCCCGGCGCTGGAAGCGCTGTGCGAGGTCGCCGGCGAGCGCGGCGCGGTCATCGTCGACGGCGGCACCGACAGCGGCGTCATGGCGCTCCTGGGTGACCTGCACAGCGCGCTCGGCGTTCCCACGCCGCTCGTGGGTGTCGGCGTCGCGTCCCTCGTCGGCGCGCCGGGCGAGACCGGAGTCGCACCGGAGCCGCACCACACGCACTTCGTGCTCGTGCCCGGCGCGCGCTGGGGCGATGAGACACCGTGGCTGGCGCGCGTCGCGTCTGCGCTGGCGGCGGGCCAGCCGTCGGCAACCGTGCTCGTGAACGGCGGTGACATCGCGCTCACGGACGTCCGCGAGAGCGTCGACGCGGGCCGCCCGGTCCTCGTGCTGGCCGGAAGCGGGCGCGTGAGCGAGGAGCTCGTCCGGGCGCTCCGGGGCGGACCGGGAAGCGCCGAGGTCGCCTCGCTCGCGGGCAATGAGCTGGTGACCGCGGTCTGCGTCGACGATCCCGATGCGATGAAAGCTGCGGTTCGGGCCCTGCTCGAGTGATAGACGTGGCCGATGGCGGCGGCGCCGGACGGCTACTCGACATGGCTTCAGGACCAGTTCGGCGATCTGATCGACGGGCTCGAGCTCAGCGATCTTCAGCGGCGCTACCTGCGTTCGCGCTGGCTTGACCAGGTCGCGTGGATGGAGCGCAAGGCCGGAGCGTGCCAGCGGCGCTACTACGTCGTCCGGCTCGTCACGGTGATCGGAGCGGTGGTCGTCCCCGCGCTCGTCGGGTTGCAGGGGCTGAAGGGCGACCTGTCGGACGTCGTCACCGGGCTGGCGATCGTGATCAGCCTCGTCGTCGCCGTCGCGGCGGCGATCGAACAGTTCTTCCAGTTCGGCGAGCGCTGGCACCACTACCGGCGCACGGTCGAGGCGCTCAAGAGCGAGGGCTGGCTGTTCTTCGAGCTCACCGGCCCGTACGCGCTCGGCAGCCACGCGCGGGCCTTTGACGCGTTCGCTGCGCGCGTGGAGCAGATCATCGCCAGCGACGTCGAGGCGTTTGTGACCCGGGTGACCGCCGAGCGCAAGGCAAACGAGCCGTAAGGCGCGGCGGGTCGACCCTGTACGCTGCGGGCGCATGAAGACGAAGATGGTCTGCCTCGAAGACGGGATCACCTCTTGCGGATTTCGCAAGATGGCGGCCTACGTCGCACAGCTCGAACCGGACACGGAGTCGTGCTACATCACGACGACCAAGCGCTGGCGGAGCGTCCGCGGGGCGATCGCCGGAACGATCGGCGACAAGCCGCACATCGGCGACGCCGAGATCGACGAGATGGCGCACGGCCTGAAGGACGCCGAGCTCATCGGCTACTCGTCGATGACCGGCTACTCCGACCTCACCGCGCGGGTCATCAAGCGCGTCCGTGAGCTGAACCCGGACGCGTACCAGATCTGGGGCGGGATCCATCCGATCATCCAGCCCGAGGACGCGATCCTGGCCGACGTCGACGCGATCTGCGTGGGCGAGGGGGAGTTCGCGTTCGAGGAGCTCTACAACGCCCTCAAGGACGGACGCGACCCGACGAACGTCAAGAACTTCTGGTTCAACTCGACCCAGCACGCAAACGGCAACGGCGGCAATGGCGAAATCGTCAAGAACCACTTCCTGCCGCTCATGAGCGTCCCGGAGATGGAGGAGCTGCCGTTCCCGCAGTACGGCGCCGAGCGTGAGGTCATCTACGACCCAGAAGCGCAGGGCTTCGCGCCGATGAGCTATGAGGACTACATCGCCAACGACGGCCTGAGCTACATGACGCTGTGGTCGATCGGCTGCCCGTTTCACTGCAGCTACTGCGGCAACACGAAGTTCATCGCCAACGACGCGAAGTACAAGCGCATTCGCCATCCCAGCGCGCAGTACATGGTCGACCAGGTCAAGGACGCGCGCACGCGCTTCCCGCACCTGAGCCACGTCTCGTTCAACGACGACAGCTTCATGGCGATCCCCTACGGCCAGCTCGAGGAGTTCGCCGAGCGCTGGCGCGAACAGCTGGGCATCCCCTTCGCGGTCTACGGCGTGATTCCCAACTACGTGCGCCAGGACAAGTTCGAGCTGCTCACGTGGGCCGGCATGAATCGGGTCCGGATGGGGATCCAGTCGGGCAGCCAGGCGATGCTCGACTTCTACAAGCGACCGACGCCGCCCGAGAAGGTCCGCCACGCGGGCAACGTCATCGCGTCCTTCGCGCCGAAGTACCACATCCCCGGCGCCTACGACGTGATCATGGATAACCCCATCGAGACGCGCGACGACGTCAAGGCGACGCTCCAGCTGCTCTACGACATGGACCGTCCGTACACGCTGCTCATCTACTCGCTGAAGGTCATCCCGAACACCGGGCTCGAGGCGGCGATGAAGGAGCGCGGGATGGACGTCGAGGCGATCGACGACTCCTACCTCATCACGCCGCCGCGCTGGGCGAACCTCATGCTCTACATCCTCGCGCTCTGCCGCCCGCCGGCGTGGCTGTGGCGCCCGCTCATGAGCCAGGTCCGCGCGAGCCACGAGCCCCAGCGGCTCTACCCGCGGCTCGGGCTCGTCCTGCGCACGCTCTATCTGACGAAGCGCGCGCTGAGCCACCTGCGCGTCATGGACTTCTCGATCATCCCCGGGCGCACGGGCTACCTGTTCTGGAAGTTCGGCATCGTCGGCTTCTGGCAGAAGCATCTCTGGCGCCGGCCCGAGCGGCCGAAGCGCACGGCGCGCAAGCCGCCCGAGGTCGCGATCGCCGGCCTTGAGGTCATCCCCGCCGAGGGCGCCGAGAACGCTTCTTGACGCGGCGCTCGGTCATCCGATACGACAGTCCTCCACCAAACCGGAGGATTGGGAACGATGACCACTGACGCAGGCCACCACCCGGACGCGGCGGTCCTGAGCGAGATCCGCGCGCTCGCCGCGAACATCTCAGACCAGCGTGCGAAGTCGATCGTGCATTCGGTGCTCGACGCCGTCGCCCTCAACCCGCAGCCATTGCCGCCCGAGCCGCCTCCCGAGGCGCTCGGCTCGATCATCAAGCTCATCGGCGATGCGGTCGCCCTCAACCCGCAGCCGCTGCCACCGGGCCCGGGTGATCACGTCGAGATCCACCCCGAGCCGAAGGTCCACGAGCAGGGCGGCCCCGCCGGACCGGGCTGAGCTATGCGGCGGCGGGAGCGCCGCTGACCGAGCGGTAGGCGTCGGCGAGGCGCGCGATGCCCTCGTCGATGCTGTCCGCCGGAACGCCCGAGTAGGCGAGGCGCAGCGCGTTCTCGCCGCCCTCGAGCAGGAAGTCCGAGCCCTTGACGAACGCGACGCCGCGCTCCTTGGCGGCCTCGAACATCGCGGCGACGTCGCTGCCCTCCGGCAGCGTCACCCACATGAAGTAGCCGCCCTCGGGCGGGGTGTAGCTCGCCTCGGGGAGGTGGCGATCGAGCGCGGCGGTCAACGCCTCGACGCGATCGGCCAGCGCCGCCTTCACCGTCGCGATCGAGCCGTCGATCGCACCCGAGTCGCAGAACTCGTAGACGATCGCCTGGGCGACCATGTTCGGCGAGATGTACGTGTTCGTCGCGAGCTTGGCGATCTGGGCGATGAGCGCGGGCGGCCCGACGAGGTAGCCGACGCGGATCCCCGGGCACACGGTCTTGGAGAACGACGACGCGTAGACGACCGACTCGTGCTCGTCCATCGAGATCATCGTCGGCAGGTCCTCGCCGGTGAAGCGGATGTGGCGGTACGGGTCGTCTTCGAAGATCGTGAAGTGAAACTCGGAGGCGAGCGCGAGCAGCTCCTCGCGCTTGGCCTGCGAGAGCGTGTAGCCCGCGGGGTTCTGGAAGTTCGGGATGACGTGGACGAGCGCCGGCACCGTGCCGGACTCGAGCAGCTCGCGCAGCTCCGCGGTGTCGATGCCGTCGGTCTGCAGCGAGACCGCCCGCACGTCGGCGCCGAGCCCGGTGAGGTTCAGCAGCGTGCGGTCGTACGTCGGCTTCTCGACGACGACCGTGTCGTCCGGCGAGACGAGCGTCTGAAAGAGGAACGCGTCGGCCTGCATCGAGCCGTTCGTGACGAGCACGCAGCTTTCGTCGACCTCGTGCTGGGCGGCGATCCAGCGCCGCAGCGGCACGTAGCCGATGGAGGTCCCGTAGGCGGTCGCGCCGCCCGGGTCGTTGGTGAAGGCGCGGGTCGCCGCGTCACGGAGGCCGTCGGTGTCGACGATGTCCAGCGAGGGGGCGCCGCGGGCGAAGGAGATCGTGTCGGGCATCTCCTTTCGAGGGTAGCGGGCAGCTCGGGCCCGGGACGTCTCGATGTCAGTTGGCAATGACCCAGCGGCCGCGCTCACGGATGAACGTGACGCTCTGGCTGGGATCAGATCGCCAGGTGGCGCGCGCGCCGGCGGTCGGGGCGTAGCCGTGGGTGCTGTCGACGACCGGGACGAACCTGATGTTCGACACGCCGGCTGGCCGGGCTTGGGCTACGGCGGCGTCGCGGGCGCGGACGGCGCTCTGGCAGCTGCCCGCGCGCAGCAGCGCGTCGGCTGCGGCGCCCATGGCCATCGATGCGCACGGGTTGTTCGTGCTGGTCGCGCTCAGCGCGGCCTGGTAGGTGACCGCGCGGGCTTGGATCAGACGCAGGTCGGCCGCGCGCTTGGTCCCTGCGGGCCCGCCGGTGTCCGAGCCCACGGCGTGCAGGAGCAGCCCGATACCCAGGCCGACGAGCGCGCTGAGGGCGATCGCGGCGACGGCGACGAAGACGGGCCGGCCGCGGTCGGCGATGCGGGCGAGGACACCGGGGCGCGCGGGCGCGCCGAGCCCAAGGAGGTGGGAGTAATCGAACGCCGCTTCGGCGCCGGCCGGCGCGAGCGCCGGGAGCGAAGGCGGCGATTGCACGCGGGACAGTTCGATGTCGGCGAGGACTTCCCGCACGGCGGCGCGCGCGTGCTCCGCTTCCGTCTTGGTCGGGTCTGGCGCGAGCGACGCCTCGAGGTCCGCGAAGAACGCCGCAGCCTCGCGCTCGTCCATGGCCGGGGAAGGAAGTTCGTCCGTCCAGCTAGGTAGCTCGCGCATGTGTCCCTGTTCCAATCCGCTGACGTCGTGTCAGCGCCGGCATTTGCCCGTCCGCCGCACCTATCGGTCCTGCGAGCTGCGGGCTTGAGCCGACCAGCGGCGCGCAGCTAGCCGCGCAGGATCTCCATGGCGATCTCGGCGACCTGCGTCGGCGTGCGTCCCACGCGGACGCCGACGGCTTCGAGCGCGTCGATCTTCGCCTGGCCGCCACCGCTCGAGCCCGAGACGATCGCGCCGGCGTGGCCCATCGTCTTGCCGGGTGGGGCGGTCAGGCCGGCGATGTAGCCGACGACCGGCTTGGTGACGTTCTCCGAGATGAACGTCGCCGCCTCCTCCTCGGCCGAGCCGCCGATCTCGCCGCTCATGACGATGAGCTCGGTCTCGTCGTCGGCCTCGAAGAGCCCGATGATGTCGACGAAGCTCGATCCCGGCACGGGGTCACCGCCGATGCCCACGATCGTCGAGTTGCCAAAGCCCGACTGGGCCAGCTCGTTGCCGATCTGGTAGGTCAGCGTGCCCGAGCGCGAGACGACGCCGACGTTGCCGGGCTTGAAGAAGCCGGCGGGGATGATCCCGACGTTCGCCTTGCCCGGCGACAGCACGCCCGGGCAGTTGGGGCCGATGAGGCGCACGTCGGGGGTGCGCTTGAGGATGTTGAAGACCCGCAGCTCGTCGTGGGCGGGGATGCCCTCCGTGATCGCGATGATCGTGGCGATACCCGCGTCCTGCGCCTCGAGGATCGAGTCGGCGGCGAAGCGCGGCGGCACGAAGATCATCGCGGTGTTGGCGTCGGTCGCGGCGACGGCCTCGCGGAACGTGTTGAACACCGGCACGCCCTCGACGTCCTGGCCGCCCTTGCCGGGCGTGACCCCGGCGACGACGTTCGTGCCGTAGCTGCGGTTGTTCATCGCGTGGAACGTGCCCTCGCGTCCCGTCAGGCCCGAGACCGCCAGGCGCGTGTCCTCGCCGACGAGGATGCTCATCCCGTCGTCTCCCGAGCGAGTTCGACGACGCGCGCCGCCGCGCTGTCCATCGTCGCCTCCGCATAGACGCCGGGCAGATCGGCGTCGGCGAGCAGCTGGCGCGCCTCGACGTCGTTGGTCCCGTCCAGGCGCACGACGAAGGGCACGGTCGGCTTGAGGACGCCGTGGGCCTCGATGAGTCCCTTGGCGACCTCGTCGCAGCGCGTGATCCCGCCGAAGACGTTGAACAGCACGGCCTTGACGTTCGGGTTGGACAGGATGACCTCGACGGACGCCACGATCGCCTCGGCCTTGGCGCCGCCGCCGGCGTCGAGGAAGTTCGCCGGCGCGCCGCCCGCATGCGCCACGACATCGAGTGTCGACATCACGAGCCCGGCGCCGTTGCCGAAGATCCCGATGTCGCCGTCGAGCTTGACGTAGGTCAGGCCGCGCTCGCGCGCCATCTGCTCCTGCGGGTCGGCGTTCGAGGTGTCGTCCAGCGCGGCGTTGTCGGGATGGCGAAACAGCGCGTTGCCGTCCAGCGTGACCTTCGCGTCGAGCGCCACGACCCTGCGCTCCGGCGTCACGACGATCGGGTTGATCTCGACGAGCGTCGCCTCTTCCTTGCAGAAGACCTCATAGAGCTTCGCGAGCAGATCGCCGACTGGGCGCACGACGTCGCCTTCGACGCCGGCTTCGTAGGCGAGGCGGCGCCCGTGGAAGGGCTGAAATCCGACGAGCGGGTCGATGTGGAGCATCGCCAGCGCCTCGGGGTGCTCCTCGGCGACCTGCTCGATGTCCATGCCGCCCTCGGTGGACAGCATCACGAGCGGCGCCTTCGCCGAGCGGTCGAAGACGACCGCGGCGTAGTACTCGCTGGCGATATCGGTCGCCTGCTGCAGCCACAGCTCGTTGACCGTATGGCCGCGGATGTCCATCCCGAGGATGTTCGTCGCGTGCCCGCGCACCTCGTCGGTGTTCTCGGCGATCTTGATGCCGCCGAGCTTGCCGCGGCCGCCCATCTTCACCTGCGCCTTGACGACGATGGGGTAGCCGACCTCCTCCGCGGCGGCGACGGCCTCCTCGACGGTCGAAGCCTCTTTGCCCGCGAATAGGGGCACGCCGTAGCGCGCGAGTACCTGCTTGCCCTTGTACTCCAGGAGGTCCATCGGCGGCCGGACAATAGTCCAAGAGCGCGCTCACGCCACGCCCGGCCCGGGACTACGAACGTCGCCTGCCTACAATGGCCGCCGCCATGGCGCTTCCAAAGCAGATCTCACTTGTCACATTCGATGTCTACGGCACCCTGATCGACTGGGAGCAGGGCGTGATCGACGCCTTCGAAAAGGAGGCCTCGCGCGACGGCTTCACGATCGACCGTGAGGCGCTCATCGCGAACTTCCACGAGATCGAGCGCGAGATCGAGGGCGGCTCCTACGAGCTGTACGCCGAGGTGCTGCGGCGCACCGCCGTCGAGATCTCCAAGCGCCTGGAGTGGCCGCTGGAGCCGTCGCGCTCGGGCTTTCTGCCCGACAGCGTGCAGCGCTGGCCGCCGTTCAAGGAGACCAACACGCAGCTCAACAAGGTCACCAAGCAGTACCAGACCGGGCTGATCTCCAACATCGACGACAAGCTTCTGGGACAGACGCGACGCCACATCCCGCATGACTTCGACCTGGTCGTCACCGCGCAGCAGGTGCGCTCCTACAAGCCCGACATGGCCCACTTCACCGAGTGTGCGCGCCGCATGGGCGGCAAGAAGGGCTGGGTCCACGTCTCGGCGAGCTACTACCACGACGTCGAGCCCGCGTTGAAGAACAAGATCCCGGTGATCTGGGTCAACCGCCACAAGGAGAAGCTCGACGCGGGCCAGAAGAAGCCGACCGCCGAGGTGAAGAACCTCCTCGAGGCGGTCAAGCTCCTCGGGCTCTGAGGATCGGCGGTCGCGGTGCGGGTCATCGGCCTGCACGCCGACGTCCTCGTGGCCACGAGCCGCATCTGGCAGACGACGTGCACGATCGTGCGCAGCGGCGCGGAGTGCTTCGTCATCGACTCGCCCGTCCTGCCCGACGAGCTCGAGCTGTTGCCCGCCGTGCTCGAGCGCGCGGGCTTTGACTGCTCGGGGCTGCTCGCAACCCACGCCGACTGGGATCACCTGCTTGGCCGCCTCGCCTTCCCGGAGGCGGCGCTCGGCGTGGGCGAGACGACCGCCGCGCGCCTGCGGGCCGAACCAGGCGCGGCGGCGCGCGCGCTGCGCGCGTTTGACGACGAGTACTACGTCGACCGGCCCTCGCCCCTGTCGCTCGGCCGGGTCCAGTCGCTCCCGGTCCCGGGCCACTGCGAGATCGGCGACGAGGAGCTCGAGCTGCACGCCGCCGACGGCCACACGGCCGACGGCATGGCGGTCTGGATCTCGTGGGCCCGCGTGCTCGTCGCCGGCGACTACATCTCCCCGGTTGAGGTCCCGATGATCAGCGAAGGCGGCTCGCGCGACGCGTACCTGGCGACGCTGCGCCGCCTCGAGTCGCTCGTGGAGACAGCGGCGTATGTGGTGCCCGGCCACGGCGAGGTCCTCGAGGGCGCCAGGGCGGCGGCGATCATGCGCGAGGACGTCAACTACCTCGCGAAGCTGCCCGAGGCCGAGCTGCCGCTCGCGCGGCGCGGCGAGGCGCAGCGGGCGATCCATGCCGACAACGTCGATCGGGTACGCCGGGGCGCATGATCCAGCACGTCGCAATCGAGGTTCGCGAGGCCGACGTGCCGGCGTGCGCGCGCTTCTGGGCGCTGCTCGGCTTCGAGCGCGTCGAGCCGCCGCCGGCCCTTGCGTCGCGGGCGGCGTGGGTGCAATCCGGCGAGACACAGGTCCATCTGCTGTTTGCCGAGGAGGCGGTCGTGCCGCCGTCCGGCCACATCGCGGTCGTCGTGGACGACTACGACGCGGCACTCGAGGCGCTGCGCGACGCCGGCTTCGAGCCCGACCCGCGGACCGAGTACTGGGGCTCGCCGCGCTGCTTTGTGCGCTGTCCGGCGGGCCATCGGGTGGAGGTGATGGCGTCCGGGCCCTCGGGCGGGTTGCCTGCCGCCGCGGCAGGTTCAAACAGCATCGATAGAGGATGAGGGTGCGGCCCGCCGCGGGGGTGCGCGAGGCGAGTGGGGATCTGTCCCCCTACAGCGCGCATAGATCCCCACTCACCTCCAATCCGCCTCGCGACCCATCCCACCGCCACTACCAGACTCCCTTATCGATCCTGTTCGTGCACCAACGCCGCCCGAGCTCGAGCGGAATTCTCTTACGCAAC
>JAWVGM010000213.1:0-32519 GCA_033855075.1 Solirubrobacteraceae bacterium
TCAACCAGCGCCTCGGCCTCACCGAATCGTGGTCGGATGTCGTCGACCGCGCGACGTCGCGCAGCGCGCGGCTCGGGCTCGCCGGCTGGGTGCTGGTCGGCCTGGCGATCGGAGCGATCGGCTTCACCCTGATCCAGGGCAAGCCGAGCTTTCGTGGGTACGGCTGGATGACCGACACGTTCCACGGCACGGGCGGCGGAATCGTCATTGCCGCGATCCTCGTCGCCTGCGGCGCGCTGATTGGCTTCGGCGCGAAGCTGGCCCGCGGGTGCACGTCGGGCAACGGGCTCAGCGGCAACGCGCAGCTCTCGCCCGCCAGCCTCGTCGCCACCGCCACGTTCTTCGTCACGGCGATCGTCGTGAGCTTCGCCATCAAGTGGCTGATCGGATGAGCGCGCGCGCGGCGGCGGTCGTTATCGGGATCGTGTTCGGCATCGTGCTGACGTGGTCGGGCATGAGCAACCCGAACGTCCTGCGCGCCGGGCTGCTGTTCGAAAGCTCCTACCTCTTCCTCTTCTTCGGCGCGGCGGTGTCGACGGCGTTCGTCGGGCTGGCGCTGCTGCGCCGCGCCCACACCCGGGCGCTCATCACGCGCGAGCCCATCGCGTGGGCGCCGGTCGCACCGCAGCGCCGGCACGTCGTCGGCTCGATCCTCTTCGGGATCGGCTGGGGCGCCGCGAACGTCTGCCCCGGCCCCATCGCGACGCAGCTGGGCCAGGGCGTCGCGTGGAGCATCTTCACGGCAGTCGGACTCGTGCTCGGGATCGTGCTGTTCGCGCGCTCAGCCGAGGTGGCGAAGCGCCGCCCACTCCGCTGACCACGGGCGCTGCGGGGCGCGGCAGAGCACGACGCTGCGACCCGCCTCGTCGTTGTCGACGCCGGCGCTGTTGTCGATCACCGCGACGCGGCGGCAGGCGCGAAAGCGCGCTGCGATCTCCGCGGGACGCAGCCCGATCGCGACCACTGGCGCGCGGCCGTCGGGCGGCGGTCCCCAGTCGCCGTAGGCGTTGTGTCCGCTGAAGGCGCGCGGGAGGCCGAGCGCCGGGCCGTAGCGGTCGATCGCGCCGGCCTCTCCGTAGTTGCTCGTGAAGATCACCGCGCGCTTGCGGTCCGGCACGCGCCGCATGACCCGCGCGACCGTGCGCGCGAGATCGGGCCAGCCGATCGTCTCGCCGACGTCGGCGTTGACCGCGATGACCGGATCGGAGCTGCCCGCGGGGAGCACGGGCAGCGCGATCGTGCCGCCGATCGCCCCGCTGGCGACGATCGCGCCTGCGAGAAGGGCGCGGCGGGCGCGTGGGCGCCCGTGCTCGAGCCAGCCGTCGGCCTTGACCGATCCGACGGCGACGAGGACCGGCAGCAGCCCGGCGAGGTAGTACGGCTTGCCGCCGGTCGCCATGAACACGACCGCGAGCACGACCCAGGCCCACGCGATGAAGCGTAGGTCTGCCAGTCCGCGATCGCGGAAGAGCGCCACGAGGCCCGCGATCCACACCGGCGCGAGCAACGGGCTGACGAGCAGGAACTGAAACGGCACGACGGCCCACCAGTCCTGCGAGCTCGTCGAGTTGCCCGCCGCGATCGACCGCGAGACATCGAGTTGCGGCCAGCCGTGGCCGGCCTGCCAGATGAGCCACGGCGACCAGAGCACGAGCGCGAGCGCCGCGCCCGCCCAGACATAGCGGTTGGCCAGCAGACGGCGGGGACCCGCGACGAGCACCCCGGCGAGGAGCCCGAGGACGAGGAAGGCCGGGAGCGGCTTGTTGAGCAGCCCGACGCCCAGCACCGCACCCGCCACGAGCCACAGCCGGTCTTCGCCGTGGCGGATCGCGCGCACCGCGAGCCAGGTCACCGCGGTCCAGACGAGCAGATCGAACGTCGACGTGCTCAGCAGATGGCCGGTGAACAGGACGATCGAGGAGACGCCGGCGCACCCGGCGGCGATCAGCTGCGCGCGCCGGCCGCCGCCGAGCTCGAGCGCGAGCAGCGCCGTGAGCAGCACCGTCAGCCCGGCCGCCAGCGCGGACGGGAGGCGCAGCACCCGCAGCGAATCTGGGGCGATCTCGGTCATCGCGCGCGCGATCGCGGGCGTGACCGGACCCTCGTCGGCGTAGGACCAGTCGAGATGCTGGCCCGCCGCTACGAAATAGAGCTCGTCGCGGTGATAGCCGTAACCGGACGCGGCGATCACCAGCACGACGGCCACCGCGACGGCGATGATCACTGCTCCCCTACTCACACCCGCAACGTACCCGTCCGAGACGCCGGGGACGATCGGGCGATCATGCGACCGTCGCGACCGTGATCGGCAGCAACGCAGCTCGCAAGAGCGCTGCGGCGGGCGCGGGGCTCGCGGGCGGCATCGCGGTCGCTGCGCTCGTGCTCCCGCAGCTCGCGAGCACGTTCAACCCGACGAAGCTCGGCACCGCGCTACTGGCGATCGTCCTCGCGCTGCTGACCACGGCGGTGCAGCGCTGGCTGGAGCGCACGAAGCAGCGCGGCGCGCTGGCGAGCGCGGTGCGCACGTGGCCCCCGCAGCGGCTTGCCGGCGCCGACCTCGGCGCGCTCGGCGTGTTCCCGGCCCGCGGCAGCGACGGCAAGCCCGAGCCCTACCGGTCGCGTGCCGAGGACGACGCGGTACGCGCCGCGCTGCAGGACGCCAAGGTGGTCGTCGTCCACGGGCCGCCCTCCGCCGGCAAGTCGCGCACGGCCGCCGAAGCTGCACGCCAGGCGTTCGGCAGCTTCCCGGTCATCGTCCCCGTGAACGCCGACGCGCTGAGCTGGTTCGCGGACAGCGGCATCAAGCTCGATCTCCCCGAGACGCGCATCTGCCTCTGGCTGGACGGCCTGGAGCGGTTCATCGCGGCGCTCGACCCACCCGCGCTCGAGTCGCTGGACAGCCTCGGAAGCGACGTTACGGTCGTCGCGACGATCCGCACCGAGGAGTGGCAGAAGCTGCTCGGCGGAACCGACCAGAAGAGCCAGACGGCGCGCACGCTTGCCGCCGGCGCGACGACGTTCGAGCTGGGCCCACCCCCTGACCGGACATCCGCCGGCGACCCGGAGCCCGCCCACGGCAACGCGGCGCTACCGCCCGTCCGGGCGCTCAGCCCGCCCTGGCGCGACGCCTGGTTTCTCCTCCTCGGCGCCGGACTGCTCGTGACGCTCGTCGTGACGCTGTTCGTCGGCCTGGCGGGCAATCTCGTCGACCCCAAGCCGATCTCAGAGCAGATGGACCAGATCAAGACGGCCGCCCTCCACGGCGCGGGCGGGCGCCAGCGCCACGTCGTCATCGACGCGCGCGTGAAGCTCCACCCGGCCGAGGCCGACTCGTGGCTGCTCGTCCTCGAAGACGGCGAGACGCACGACGAGTTCTACGCCGGCGCGGCGAACGGGAAGGGCCCGCCGCCGCACTCCGACGAGGTCCGCATCTACGACGTGCGCGACGGGCGCCTGCGGCTCGCCCTGGACTACCAGCCCAACGGCACGGGGTCGACCGCGGCGGAGTGGCGCGAGCTCGGCGCGGGCGCGACGCTGAGCGCCGACTACGACAAGGACGGATCGGACGAGATCATCGCCGGCTACGCGATTCCCGCGCAGGCCACCGAGGCCTTCGTGCCGTTCGCGATCGACCACGACAACGGCAGATACCGCCTGTTGTCGCTGACCCCCGACAAACCGGACCTGTCGCGCCGCGGGCTTGCCCACGACGCGCGGAGGTTCCGCCGTCAGGCCTACCAGGAGCCCAGAACCTTCCCCAACGCGATTCGCGACTCGCGCTTCAGAAAGCTCGCCGTGACCGGCTACCGGGTCCAGACGTTCGCGCTCGTCGACTCGCCGCGGCGCCTGCTGCTCACCGCCTACTTCACCGAGCTGCCGGTGTTCGCCCAGCCGCGGGTCGTCGAGCTGCACGCCAACCAGTTCCGCAGCGGCAAGCCGGAGATCATGCCCTGCACGCCTGACTACTTCGCCTGCCGCGCGCCGAAGCTCGAACAGGATGTCCTCGTCCCGCCGGACCGCACGATGGACGGCGCGCTGCTCGAGGCGTGGAAGAAGGTCGGCGACAAGTGGACGAGCACGATCCGGGTGACCCAGCGCGCGCCCTGACCGCGATTGGCGCAAATACCACCGAGGTCACCCATTTCTGGGAACGTTGCTCACCACTCCAGGGAGGCAGACATGTCAAAGACGCACGTTGCGGCGCTCGCCGCCGTGGCAGTCGGAATCGCGGGATGCGGCGGTGACGACAACAAGAAGTCGTCCGCGTCGGCACCGACCAAGGCCGAATTCATCGCAAACGCCGATCCGATCTGCGCCGCCGCGAAGGCGAAGTCCAAGACGTACACGAACCAGCTCGACGCCCTGCCCCAGAGCGCGCAGGTGAAGGACACGGTGCCGTTCCTGCAGGGAGCGCTGACCACCACGCGCGCAGCGTCGGTGAAACTGCGCGCGCTGCCGCGCCCAACCGCGGACAAGGCGACGCTCGACGCCTATTTTGCCTTGCTCGACCGGGCGCTCGTCGCCGGCGACAGGCTGCTCGCGGCGGCGAAGACGAACAACCTCAAGACGCTCCAGACGGTGGGCGCCGGAAACCCCAAGCTCAAGGCAGATCGCAAGCGCGTCGCCAAGCAGTACGGCTTCAAGCACTGCGCCTGAACAGCACGCAGGGCCCGGCATCCGTGCCGGGCCCTTCACGCGCTTCCCATCAGTGTCCGGAGGGAGTCGGACCCGTCCCAGGGGGTGCCTAGGACTTGATGAGCGGGGTGACCTTCTTGACGACGGCGTCCATCTCGGCCGGCTTGTCGAACGCCAGCGGCGCCGGCGCCTTGCCGCGGGCGAGGCGGATGAGCGACGCGTGGCGCGCCTCGACCTGGACGATGCTGCCGGCGGCCGCGAGGACCTCGACGTTCTCGACGAGCGGGCCCGCGCCGTTGTAGGCGCTGACGCCGAGATCCTCGAACGAGTTGGCGGTCTTCAGGAACGTCGCGCGATCGCCGAACGCTCCGCCGAAGTCGAGCTTGGGCTTGGCGCCGGGCGTTCCGCCGAGCTTCTTGATCGTCGCGATGAGCGCGTCGACGTGCTCGAGCTCGTTGTCGCGAAGCTCCTTGGCGAGCTTCTTCTCGTCGGCGCTCAGGCCGCCGACCTTCTGCACAGCCAGCTTGTAGAACTCCGACTCGATGTACTCGAGCGTGAGCGCGTAGTTGAGGATGTCCACGTCGCCGCCCGAGTCAGCGGCGAGTGCATTGGTGATGAACGGGGTGGCCGACAGGGCACCGTACGTGGCGCCGGCGGCCAGGGTGCCGCGCACGAGGAACGCCTCGCGCGTGAGCCCTTGAACCTTGATGGTGGTCAGCTCAGGAGCCACCAGTCGCGATGAAGCCATGATCGATCTCGCTTTCGTCGTGGTGGTGGATTAGGCGGCGATGAACGGCTTGGCGGCAGCCAGCACCGCGGCCATGTCCATGGGCTTGGCGAACGCTCCGTCGGGGAGCGAGCCCTTCAGCCCGCCCTTGCCGCCGTAGCCGGCGCCGATGAGCTGGTTGAGCGCGGCGGCGTGACGTGCCTCCACGGAGTGGATCGCCAGTGCCGCGGCGAGCACTTCTTTGTTCTTGATGTTGCCGGCCTGGCCGAGGTACGCGGCTGCGCCGAGGTTCTCGACGACCGCGGCGGTCTCGAGGATCGTCTTCGGACCCTTCTTGATGACGGCCTCGAAGGCCGTCTTCGGCGATGCAACAGGCTTGCCGCCGAGCTTCACGGCGGTCGCCTTCAGCGCGTCGACGTGCTCCTGCTCGGTCTCGCCGAACTTCTTGGCGATCTCGACGACGGCCTTGTCCTTGATCTGGCCGCTGGCGATGACCTGCTTGTAGAACGCGGCCTCGAGGTACTCGAGCGTCAGCGCGTAGTTGACAATTTCAAGGTCGCCCTTGTTGTCATCAGCCGAGCTGCTGGCCGTCGATGTGGTGGACTTCTTCTTGTCACTGCCGCATGCGGCGAGGAGAACGCTGAAGGCGCCAACCGCGCCTGCGCCGCCTGCCATCTTGAAGAAGCGCTTGCGCGAGGACGGATCGTCCGCGAGCTCGCGCATTGCCGAGTCGCTCATTGGGCCTCCAGAGGTCGTAGTCATTGCTCCCGTAAGCGGAAATGGCGCGTTGGCAGATCACGCGCCTGGCGCGTTGGCGCTCAGAGCCGGAAGATAGGGACCAGCCGCTGCTCGTGCTCGGCGTCGATCCGGGCGACGACCTCGATGTGCTCTTCGAGCAGTGTTCCGCGCAGCTTCGTGCCCAGTCCCTCGTCCACCTGGAAGATGCCGGCGGAGTTCGACATCTGGATCTCGACCCGCACCGCCTTGTCGTCGCCGGCGCCGATCGAGACGTCCTCGATGGCGTACGCGGACAGTGAATGGATATTCGTGTGACCGGCCTCGAACGGAACGCGCGAGCGGCCGCGAGCCATGTCGAGCGCATCGGCGACGCGCAGGATCGAACCCTCGATGGTGAACGGCGCGCCCCGCGAGCGATGCGAGATGATCGCGTGCATCGTCTCGGCGACGACGATCGAGCGCGTGGGCTCCTCGTAGATGTCGGCGAGCAGCGTGCCGAGCTTGTCGGCGGTGAGAAACAGTGAATAGGCCTCGTGGTCGATGCGGTGAATCGACATGCCGACGCAGTGCAGGAGCGCGGCCCCCGCGATGACGACCTCGGCGTCGGCCACCTCGAGCCGGTGGTCGGTGACGATGCTCGGCGTCACGCCACGGCGGAACAGCAGCCGCGACAGCTTGAGCGCCATGTTCAGCACGATCTGGATGTGCACCCACGAGTGATCTGACATGTGCAGCCGCTCGGCGTTGACGCCGGCCGCATGCCACCACGCCTTCACCTGGAGGTCGGCGTCGACGACGTCCAGCAGGCGCTTGAGCCGGCGGTTGCCGCGCGCGGGAGCGTGCACCTTCGCGTCCTGAGGCGCCGAGGCCGACGGCACCTCGCGCTCGTCCTGGCTCACGGGCGCGTCACTCGCCGCTGGCCTGCGATGCGTCGCTCGCGCGCGCAGCGTGGCTCAGCATGAGCTCGCGCTGCACCGAGCGCGACGGATCGCCCGGCTCGCGCTTGCCCCAGGTCCCGTCGGACTCGAGATCCCAGGCGCCGACGTCGGTGGCGAGCGATCGCTCGAGCGTGTCGAGCAGATCCTCGCGCGCGGCCTCGTCCTCGACGGGCGTGAGCAGCTCAACGCGCGTGTCGAGGTTGCGCGGCATGAGGTCGGCGGACCCGATGATCACGGTCGTGTCCTCCCCGCGCTCGAACGCGTAGACGCGCGAGTGCTCGAGGAAGCGGCCCAGGATGCTCATGACCGAGATGTTCTCCGAGACGCCGGGAACCCCCGGGCGCAGGCAGCAGATCCCGCGTATGTTGAGCTGCACCGGCACGCCCGCCTGCGACGCGCGATACAGCGCGCGGATGCAGCGCCGGTCGACGAGCGAGTTCATCTTCAGCACGATGCGCGCGTGCACGCCGCGCTCGTGCGCCGCGATTGTCTCGTCGATCTGCTCGAGGATCCCGGCCCGGATCCCCTTGGGTGCGATGAGCACCTTGCGCGTCTCGGTCGGGCGCGCCATGCCGGTGAGGAAGTTGAACATGTCGGCGACGTCGGCGCCGATCTCCGCGTCGACGGTGAACAGGCCGAAATCGGTGTAGAGGCGCGCGGTCGTCGGGTGGTAGTTGCCCGTGCCGATGTGCACGTAGTTGCGCACCCCGTCGCCCTCGCGCCGCACGACGAGGATGCACTTCGCGTGGGTCTTCAGCCCCGGGTAGCCGTAGACCACGTGCACGCCGGCTTCCTCCAGCGCGCGCGCCCAGGTGATGTTCGCGCGCTCGTCGAAGCGCGCCTTGAGCTCGACCATGCAGACGGCCTGCTTGCCGCGCTCCGATGCACGGATGAGCGCTGGCACGAGCGGCGAGTCATCCGACGTGCGGTACACGGTCTGCTTGATCGCGAGGACGTCGGGGTCCTCCACCGCCTGATCGACGAAGCGCTCGACCGAGGAGCTGAACGAGTCGTAGGGGTGGTGGACGAGGATGTCGCCGCGGCGCATCTCGGCCATGACGTTCGCGGACTCGCCGTCGTCGGCCTGCAGGCGCGGCTGCGTCACCGGCGTCCAGGGCGGATCGCGCAGCTCGCTGAACCCCTTGATCTTGTAGATCTGCCACAGGTCGCCCGTATCGAGCAGCCCGTCGACCTCGTAGACCTGGCGGGCTTCGAGGTCCAGTGCCTCGCGCAGCTCCTCGCGCACGCCCTCATCCATGCTGACGCCGACCTCGAGCCGGACGGCCTCGCCGAAGCGGCGGCGGCGCAGCTCGGCCTCGACGGCCTGAAGCAGGTCGTCGGCCTCGTCGGAGACCTCGAAGTCCGCGTCGCGCGTGACGCGGAAGAAGCCGTGGCCGACGATCTCCATGCCCGGGAAGAGCGCCGGGAGGTTCGCCGCGATGACCTCCTCGAGCGACACGAACGTCAGCGGATGGTCGTCGAGCGCCACGAAGCGCGGCAGCATCTCCTTGGGCACCTTGACGCGCGCGAACGTCTGCTGCCCGGTCGTCGGGTCGCGCACGACCACGGCGAGCGAGAGCGACAGGCTCGAGATATACGGAAACGGCCGCCCCATGCCGACCGCGAGCGGTGTGAGGACCGGAAAGATCTGGCGCGTGAAGCGCTCCGCCAGCGCGCGCCGATCGTCCTCGTCGACATCGTTCATGCCCACGATGCGGATGCCGTGCTCGGCGAGCGCTCCGAACAGCCGGCCGAGGACCGTGCGCTCCAGGCGCTCCTGCTGGGCGAGCACCGCCTCACGGATCGCGTCGATCGTCTGCGACGGCGTCAGCCCGTCCGGCCCCGGATCCGCGAGCCCGGCGTCGATCTGATCGTGCACGCCGGCGACGCGGATCTGGAAGAACTCGTCGAGGTTCGAGCTCCAGATCGCGGCCATCTTGACGCGCTCCATGAGCGGCGCGTCCGTGTCCTCGACGAGCTGCAGGACACGGTCGTTGAAGTCCAGCCACGACAGCTCGCGGCCGATGTACAGGGAGGGATCGTGAAGATCGCGGTCCGCCGGCTCCGCGGGCTCATCCGCGAGGTCGACCGCGCGAATGGTCTCCTGAACGGGGCTCTCGGTGTCGGATGTGCTCATGTTGCGTTGCAACTCATCGCCATCAGATTACGCGCCCCGGCCGCTCGTGTTGCACGGACGTGAACATCACGCGCGCGCCGCGCGGCGCAGTTCCTCGAGCACCACCCCCTCGCGCAGCCCGCCGCCGCCCATCTGCAGCGGTGCGCGCAGCGTTCGCGCCGCGGCGTCGAGCAGCAGGATGCCCGCCGGGAGCAGCCGGACACGCTCGGCGTGCAGGCCCAGCTGACGGGCGACCTCTGCCGAGGGATGACCGACGAGCGCCTGCAGTCCCAGGGCCAGCGCATGCGGCCCGAGGACGGAGCCGACGAGCTGCTGCAACGAGGTCGCGCTGCCCCCGACCGCGTAGGCGATCGTGGGGCGCGGCGCCTGCACCGCGTCGAAGATCGCGCCGATCCGGGCCCGCAGCCGGGTGAGCTCGTCCACCGAGGGCGGGTCGTGCGGCAGATCTGAGTGGGTGGCGACGCTGGATCCGAGCGGCAGCGACACCGACCACGTCACGCCGTCGGCGATGGTGCCGACGGCGAGCTCCGTCGAGCCTCCCCCGACATCGACGACGCCGAGCTCGCCGAGTGGCGGCTCGCGCAGCATCCCGATCGCTCCGGCGAACGACAGCCGCGCCTCCTCCTCCCCCGTGAGCACCTCGACGGGCAGACCGCACGCCGCCGCGATCGCGCGCGCGAGCGCATCCCCGTTGGACGCGTCGCGCACGGCGGATGTCGCGACGACCCGCACGCGATCGGCGCCCAGCTCACCGGCCAGACGCACCTGGCGCGCGACGGTCTCGGCGACCTCGGCGATCTTCTCGGGCGCGATCGCGCCGTCTGCGTCACGCGCCGAGCCCAGCCGCGTGAACGCCCGCTCGGCGAGCAGCTCGCGCGGGCGGCGGTCCTCCTCCTCGGCCACGAGCAGCCTCGTGGTGTTCGATCCGACGTCGATGCAGGCGCAGCGAACCACGTGGGCGTGGCCGCGATCTTGTCATGATCTCGCGGTGTCTTACCGACGAAGTGCATCTTGATCATGGACACCGCCGCTCCCACCATCCTCGTACGCGACCTGCACAAGTCCTACGGCGACGTGCACGCCGTGCAGGGCATCGACTTCGAGGTCGCGCGCGGCGAGGTGTTCGGGTTGCTCGGTCCCAACGGCGCGGGCAAGACGACGACGGTCGAGATCCTCGAGGGCTACCGGGCGCGCACGGACGGCATCGTCTCGGTGCTCGGCCACGACCCCGGCAGCCGCCCGCGGGCGCTGCGCGAGCGCGTCGGGATCGTGCTGCAGAGCAGCGGGACCTATCGCCACGTGACGGCGCGCGAGCTCGTGTCGCACTGGGCCGGCTTCTACCCCGCGCCGCGCGACGTCGACGAGGTCATCGAACTCGCCGGACTGCGCGAGAGCGAGCACGTCCGCGTGCGCAAGCTGTCCGGCGGCCAGGCGCGGCGCCTGGACTTCGCCCTCGCGCTCGTGGGCGACCCGGAGCTCATCTTCCTCGACGAGCCGACGACCGGATTTGATCCCGCCGCGCGCCGCGCGGCGTGGGAGACGATCCGCGCGCTCGCCGACCTGGGCAAGACCGTCCTGCTCACGACGCACTACCTCGACGAGGCCCAGGCGCTCTGCGACCGCGTCGCCATCATCAAGGGCGGGCGGATCCTCGCGGTCGGCGCGCCGGCTCAGCTCGGCGTCGGAGCATCGTCGCGCTACCGCGTGACGTGGCGCGACGAGACGGGCGAGCTCGTGACCCGTGAGACGGACGACCCGACCGCGCTGCTGCACCAGCTCACGAGCGCCGCGCTCGCCCGCGGCGTCGGTCTCGAGGACCTCAGCGTCACGCGGCCCTCGCTCGAGGACGTCTACCTCGAGCTGACCACCGAGGCCGCGGGCGAAGGCGAGCCCGAACCCGAGGAGGAGACCGCCCGATGACCGGCGAGCTCGCCCTCACCTGGCGCCAGTACCGCCTCGAGCGCAAGATGTTCTGGCGCAACCCGAGCGCGGCGTTCTTCAACTTCGTGCTGCCGCTGCTGTTCCTCGCGCTGTTCGGCGCAGTCTTCTCCGGCGACCAGAAGAACCTCGACGTCATCGTGCCCGGCATCGCCGGCATGAGCACCGTGAGCACGACGTTCGTGGCGCTGGCGATGAACATGGTCTTCCTGCGCGAGCAGGGCGTGCTCAAGCGCCTGCGCGGAACGCCGCTGCCGAGCGGCTCCTACCTCGGCGGCCTCGCCGCCCACGCCGTGACGAACACCGCGATCCAGGTGTCGATCGTGATCGGTGCGGGCGCGCTGCTCTTCGGCGTCGGCCTCCCGCAGGAATGGGGCACGCTCGTCGTCTTCGTCGCGGCCGGCGTCATCTGCTTCGCGTCGCTCGGCGTCGCCCTGTCGCACGCGATCCCGAACTTCGACTCCGCGCCGGCCTACGTCAACGCGATCTTCCTACCGTTGATTGTCATCAGCGGCGTGTTCTACGACGCCAACAACGCGCCGACGTTCCTGCGCGACATCGCGCAGGTCCTCCCGCTGACGCACCTCATCGACGGGCTCTCGGCCGCGATGGTGACCGGTGCGCCGTTCAGCGACGTCGTCTCGGACCTCGCGGTCGTGCTCGCGTGGGCCGCCCTCGGCATCGTGCTCGCCGTGCGCGGGTTCAGCTGGGAAGCCCGCCGCGGCTGATCGCCGGATCGTAAGGCCGCGGCCGCGCGGCTGTCGAAGCTGCAGCTACGAAGTCGTCGCTGCTGTTGCGTCCACCACACCGCTTCCCGAAGTCTCAGCGCACTGTTTTAGTGATGCAAGCTCCCGCCCAGCGGGATGATCGGTCCACCGCTGACCGAAAGGCGGGCGGGCCATGGCTTTTCGCGTCCCGCTGCTCGGGCTCGTCGGCGCGCTCGCGTTCGCGCTCGTCGCCACGCCCGCCGACGCCTCGCTTGGGCGCGCCCAGATCGCCGCGCTACAGGTCGCACTGCGGGCGACCGGCGTCTACGCAGGCGGGATCGACGGCGTCGTCGGGCCAGGCACGGTCGCCGGGGTCAGATCCGTGCAGCGCCGGGCCGGGCTGGATGCCGACGGCGTCGCGGGACCGGGCACGCGCCGCGCGCTCGGGCGCCTCGGCCGGCCCGCCTACGGCAGCCGCGGGCTGCGCGTCGGCAGCGTCGGCTGGGACGTCGCGGCGCTGCAG
Source organism: Solirubrobacteraceae bacterium (assembly GCA_033855075.1). GTDB lineage: Bacteria > Actinomycetota > Thermoleophilia > Solirubrobacterales > Solirubrobacteraceae > CADCVQ01. The sequence goes on from JAWVGM010000213.1 coordinate 12,344, forward strand.
TTCAAGCTCGGCGCGCACGGCTTTCCGTCGGGCCCTGTCGACGGCGGCCTGGGCCCGCGCACGGGCGCGGCGCTCGGCCGCTTTCAGACGTGGGCGGGGCTGCCGAGCGACGCGATCGCCGGCCCGTCCACCCGGCGCGCCCTCGCGGCGCCGCCGCCCCGCTCGCCGGTCAAGCTGCTGCGACCGGTCCAGGCGCCGATCGGCGACCGCTACGGCCCGCGCGGCAACAGCTTTCACGCCGGCCTCGACTTCCCCGCGCCGACCGGCACGCCCGTCACCGCCGCCGGCTTCGGCACCGTGAGCTGGATCGGGTACGACCCCGGCGGCTGGGGCAACTTCGTCATCGTGCGTCATCGCTTCGGGCTGCGCACGCTCTACGCGCACCTCTCCTCGATCGCCGTCACGCGCGGCCAGTTCGTGGCCGCAGGCGGGCGGATCGGCCGCGTCGGCATGACCGGCGGGGCGACCGGCCCGCACCTGCACTGGGAGATCCTGCTACGGGGCGCGAACGTCGATCCGCTGAGCGCGCTGTGAGGCTCTCGCAGCGTTCCGGCGTTTCCGGGTAGGAGCGCAGCGTGAGCGATCCCTTCGATGTCGTCGTCATCGGCGCCGGGCCCGCCGGCGAGCACGCCACGCTGCGCCTGCTCAAGCGCGGCCTCAGGGTCGCGCTCGTGGAACGCGAGCTCATCGGCGGCGAGTGCGCGTACTGGGGCTGCATGCCCTCCAAGACGCTGATTCGCGCGCCCGAGACCCGCGCGGAGGCGCGCCGGGCCGCCGGCGTCCAGGAGCCCGCGCTCGACTGGCCTGAGCTCGCGAAGTACCGCGACTACATGATCCGCGACCTCGACGACAGCGGCGAGATCTCAAGCTACGAGGAGCGCGGCTGCACGGTCGTCAAGGGGCGGGCCGAGATCCTCGGGCCCGGCCGCGTGCAGGCCGGCGACCGCGTGCTCGAGACCGAGCGGATCGTCATCGCGACCGGAACCGACGCCGCCATCCCACCGATCGACGGGCTCGCGGACTCGGGCTACTGGACGAACCGGGAGGCGACGACGCTGCAGCAGATCCCCGCGAGCGTGATCGTCCTCGGCGGCGGGGCGATCGGGGTCGAGCTCGGCCAGTTCCTGCGCCGCATGGGCGCCGAGGTGACGCTTGTGGAGGCGGCCGACCGGCTGCTCGCGGGCAACGAGCCCGACGTCAGCGAGCGAGCCGAGCGGGCGCTGACCGAGGACGGCGTCGACGTCATGACCCGCACGGCCGCGGAGCGCGTGCAGTCCCGTGACGGCGCGCGCATCGTCACGCTCGCGGATCGACGCGAGATCTCAGCGCAGGAGCTGCTCGTCGCGACCGGACGCCGTCCTCGAGTGCAGGACATCGGCCTCGAGGCGCTCGGCATCGAACCCGACTCGAAGGGCATCTCGGTCGACGAGCGCTGCCGCGCAGCCGACCGCGTCTGGGCGATCGGAGACGTCACCGGCATCATGCCGTTCACCCACGCCGGCAAGTACCAGGCGCGCATCGCCGTCGCCGACATCTGCGGCGAGGATGTGCGCGCCGACTACGGCGCGATCCCACGCGTCGTCTTCTGCGATCCCGAGATCGCCGCCGTGGGACTGACCGGGGCGCGGGTGCGCGAGCGCGGCACCGAGATCCTGACCTCGCGCATCGAGCTCGCGGACTCGATCGCCCGCCCGCACACCTACGAGCAGAACCCGCGCGGCACGCTCGGTCTGCTCGCGGACGCCGAGCGGAAGATCCTGATCGGCGCATGGGCTTGGGCGCCGATGGCCAGCGAGTGGATCCACTACGCCGCGCTGGCGATCAAGGCCCAGGTGCCGCTCGCCGTCCTGCGCGACACCGTGCCGCAGTTCCCGACGTACGCCGAGGCGTTCCTCGTCGGGCTCGAGGCGCTCGAACCGGCCTGAGCTGACCGGCCGCCTACTGTGCGATCACGAACTCGGGCGGCGGCGCCCCCGTCACCGTGACCGGGACGTCGCGCAGCGGCCCGGCCTCCCAGTCATCGCGCAGTAATCCGTAGACCGCGACGTCGAGCGCGCGGTCGCCGTGTCGGTGAAAGCGCCGCAGGACGCCCTCGCGCGCAAACCCGATCCGCTCGAGCGCGCGCTGGGACTGCGTGTGGTCGACGTTCGTGTAGCTGCCGAGGCGGTCCAGCCCGAGAACGGCGAAGGCCAGATGGCACATGAGCGCCTTCGATTCGCGGTTGGCGCCGGTGCCCCACCAATCGCACCCCAGCCAGGTGCCGATCGAGGCGCGCCGGTCGCGGCGCGAGAGCTCCGACAGCCCGCTGATGCCGATCGGGCCCGCCTCGAGGTGCTCGGCCACGAGGTCAAGCTGCGTGCCGCTCGCGCGCTCGGCGGGCAGCCGCGCGAGATACGCCGCGGCCTGCGCCTCCTCGGTGTACGGGCCCCACGAGAACCACCGCGTCACCGCCTCGTCGGAGGCCGCGCGAAAGAGCGCCGCGGCATCGGCCGGCCGCGGGATCCGCACGCGTAGGGTCGGTCCCGTGACCGCGAGCTCGGCGTCCCCCTCCGGCTCGACGCGCGCACGCTCCACGACCGGGAACATTAGGGCCATGCTCGCGCTGCTGTACGACATCCACGGCAACCTGGCGGCGCTGGAGGCCGTGCTGGCCGACGCGCACGAGCGCGGCACCGAGGCCTGGTTCATCGGCGGAGATGTCGCGCTCTTCGGCCCGTGGCCGGAGGACACGGTCGCCCGGCTGCACGCGCTCGAGCCCGCAACCTGGATCCGCGGCAACGGCGAGCGCTGGACCGCCGATCCGGATTCGGCGCCAGAGCCGGTCCGCGGGGCGACGGCCGCGGCACGCAAGGCCCTGGGCGACGCGCTCGTCGACGAGCTCGCCGCGCTGCTCGAGAGCGCGCCGCTCGACGACACCACCCGCGCATGGCACGGATCTCCGGTGAGCGACGTGCGCTCGTTCCTCCCCGACCCGGCCGACGACGAGGCAGAGCTGCTCGCCGGCGTAACCGACGAGCGGCTCGTTTTCGGGCACACGCATCTGCCGTTCGCGCGCCGGTCTCAGATCGCCCCGGTCGACCTCGTCAACCCGGGCAGCGTCGGCATGCCGTTCGACGGCGATCACCGCGCCGCGTACGCGCTCCTCCACGAGGACGGCACGATCGCGCACCATCGCGTCGCCTACGACCATGCGGCCGTTCCCGCCGCGCTGCGCGAGCGCTATGGCGCCGCCGACTGGGTGCAGACGCCCGAGTACCGCTTCACGCACGCCCGCTTCGGGCCGCCGTGACCGAGCTCGCCGACGACCCCGTCCTGGCGCTCGCCGTCGCGCTCGCCCGCGAGCTGCTGCACGGCACCGGCGCGCTGACCGTGAGCATCGCGCTGCACCGCGCCGAGCCCGCGCTGATCAACTGCGCACGGCTGCGGGGGATCGTCGTGCGCGAGGTCGCCGGCGAGCGCGAGCTGCCCCACGACGCTGCCGCGACCGTCGCGCTCCCCGATCTGCCGCTGATGCGGCGGCTGCCGCCGATGGACGTCGATGCTCTCACCGGCGAGGTGACGGGCGTCATCGGCGGCCTGGACATGCTCGCGCAGGCGCTGCACGGGATCGCCGAGCTGCTGCCGGGCGCGAGTGTCGTCGCCGCGGAGTACGAGACGACCGACTCCGATGTGCCGCTCGGCCTCGCCGCGCGCAGCGGTGAGCCGGCCGTCGTGCTGCTCGGCGAGCAGGAGTTCGAGCTCGGCTGACGCTCAGGCGTCCGGCGCCGAACCGGGGAGCGCGTCGATCGCCGCCGCGCGGCTGTCCGTCACCGTAAGCATCTCGAGCAGCCCCGTCGTCTGCACGGTGCGCCGCACGGCCCCTTCGCTGCACACGACGGCCAGCGCACCCCCGGCCTCCTCGATGCCCAGGTGGGTCCGGATGACGGTGGCAAGCCCGGTCGAGTCGATGAACTGAAGCTCGGCGAGGTCGAGGCAGACGCGCGGGCGCTCATCCGCCCGCGCCACGTCGAGGGCCGACTCCATCTGGCCGACGCTCGCGAGGTCAAGCTCGCCGGACAGCGCGACGACCTGGATCCCGCGCTCCTCGAAGCGCCGCACCTCGAGCCCGGGAAAGTTGAGCTCCGCTCTCATCCCGGGAGATCATCGCGCACCCGGAGGATGAGGACGGGACGCCCGTCCGTTCCTACGCCATCGGCAGCGCCGCCGGGTCGGCCCCGACGAGCGCCTGCGAATCGGCGGTTCTGATCAGCGTGAGCGCAGCGACGATGCCGAGCACCGCGATTCCGGCTCCGGTCAGGAACGCGGCCTGGAAACCGTCGGTGAGGTCCGCGAGATCGCGCTGGTTGGTCGTCACCGAGGTGGAAACGGCAACGAGCACCGAAAGGCCGAGCGCACCGCCCACCTGTTGCGCGGTGTTGATCAGCCCGGACGCGAGCCCCGAATCGTCCTCCGAGACGCCACTCACCGCACCGATCGTCACAGGCACGAACGCGAACCCGAGCCCGATCGCGGAGACGATCATCGGACCGAGCAGGTCGCTCAGGTAGCTGCCGCCGACGTCGACCTGCGCGAACCACACGAGCGCGACGGAGATGAGGACCATTCCGGTGACCAGGATCGGCTTGAAGCCGACCTTCGTGACGAGCTGCGACGCGATTCCGGCCGAGATGACGATGAAGATCGCGAGCGGCAGGTAGGACAGGCCGGCCTTGATCGCGGAGTAATGCAGCACCTGCTGCATGTACAGCGAGATGAAATAGAACATCGAGAACAGCGCGGCGCCGACCAGCAGCGCTGTGATGTTCGAGCCGGTCAGGGTGCGCGACCGGAAGATCCCGAACGGCACGAGCGGCGCCGCCGAGCGCTGCTCGATGACGACGAACGCGCTGATGAGGGCGATCGCCACGATCAGCAGGCCGATCGTCTGCGTGGAGTCCCACCCGGCGCGGTTGGCGTCCACGAGCGTGAACACGAGTAGGGCGAGGCCGCCGGTCACCGTGACCGCGCCGGCGACGTCGAACGTCCGCGTCCCGGACTCCTTGCGGCTCTCACGCAGCATGCGCGGTGCGAGGAGCGCCGCGGCGATGCCGATCGGCACATTGACCCAGAACACCCACTCCCAGCCGAGGTACTCGGTCAGCAAGCCGCCCAGCAGCACGCCGGCGGCGCCACCGGAGCCCGACACCGCGCCCCAGATGCCGAGCGCCTTGTTGCGTTCCGCGCCCTCGGCGAACATGTTGGTCACCATCGACAGCGCCGCGGGCGCGAGCAGCGCGCCGCCGAAGCCCTGCAGCGCCCGGGCCGCGATGAGCTGCCCCTCGTTGGACGACATGCCGCCGAGCAGCGACGCGACCGAGAAGATGAACAGTCCGGCGACGAAGAGCCGGCGCCGGCCGAGCAGGTCGGCGAGCCTGCCGCCGAGCAGCAGAAAGCCCCCGAACGTCAGAACGTAGGCGTTGACGACCCACGACAGGTTGTCCTGCGAGATGACCAGGGACTTCTGCACGGTCGGCAGGGCGACGTTCACGATCGCCGCGTCGAGCACGATCACGAACTGGGTGGTGGCGAGGAGCGCGAGCGCGAACCACTTCTGGCGCTCGGTCAACGGGGCGTCATCGGTCATATGGGGTGGTGCTCCGAGTCGTGGTGTCCTAAGATGAAGCGCGGTTCCGCTTCAGCGGGCCAGCATACGGAAGGACCGTTCCGCTTGTCAACCATCGCTCATCGCCCTCTGCGTGCGGACGCGCGCCGTAACCGCGAGAAGGTTCTCCAGGCCGCTGCGGCGACGTTCGCCGAGTCCGGCATCGACGCACAGGTCGACGATATTGCGCGCCGCGCGGGCGTCGGTGTCGGAACGGTGTACCGGCACTTTCCCACGAAGGATGCGCTCGTGGAAGCCCTCGCGGAGGCCCACTTCGACCAGCTCGCCGACGCCGTCGAGGCCGCGCTGACGGTCGAGGGCGATCCGTGGCTCATCTTCACCGACACGATCTGGGGCACGGCGAGTCCGGCCGCGGCCGACATCGCCTGGTGCGAGATCATCGCCGGCCACCCGCGCAGCGTCGAGACCGCCGCCGCCGGACAGCAGCGCCTCGCCGCGGCGACCGCGACGCTCATCGGCCGCGCGCAGGCAACCGGTGCGATGCGGGCCGACGCGACCGTCGCGGACATCAAGACGATCATGTGCGGCTTCGGCCACATCGCCGCGTCGCAGCGCGCGGGGGCGCCGGTCGACTGGGAGCGCTACCTGACGATCGCGCTCGACGGGCTGCACGCTCGGTGAGCGGATCCGCCCGTCTCGTGAGCGCGACGTTCGTCGCGCTCGGAACGCTGCACTTCCTGCGCCCAGGCTGGTACGAGGCGATCGTGCCCGATTACCTGCCGGCCCATCGCGAGCTCGTCCGCGCGAGCGGAGCCGCCGAGATCGCGGGCGGTGCGGGCGTGGCGTTTGCGCCGGCCCGCAGGGCCGCAGGCCTGTGGCTCATCGCGACGCTCGTCGCGATCTTCCCCGCGAACGTGCACATGGCTCTGCATCCCGAGCGATACGCCAGATTCCCGCCAATCCTGTTGTGGGCGCGCCTGCCGCTCCAGGCCGCGATCATCGCGTGGGTCAACGCCGCGACGCGCCCGCGGCGGGCGTGACCGCCCGGGCCGGCGGAACCTAAAGAGACATAAGTACAACCTTCATCGCGGCCTTAGCCGGGATTGAGATGAGGGGAGCAGAATGCTCCGCAGGTTCCTGTCCCGTCGGTCGGATACCCCTCCCCCATCTGGCCGACTCGCATTCGTCTCGGTGGATACGCCGGGACGATGAGCAGGGAACCGCGGCTCACGCTCCCGAAATGGCGCGACCGCAGACCGCGTGGGTCGGGGCGGAGACCTTGAGTCTTCGCCCCGCACCCCGCGCGTCACCTCCTTGGCAGATCACTCGCTGATAAGCATCAGCGCGTGAAGCGTGCGGCGACGATCACCAAGCGAACGCTGATCGCGTTCTACAACGACCAGTTGACGCACCACGCCGCGGCCCTGACCTACTACGGCCTGATGTCGCTGTTTCCCGTCGTGCTGCTGGCGCTGTCCCTGCTGGGGCTGGTCGGGGAGTACCCCCGCACGTACGACGCGATCATGGGCTACCTGCGCGATGTCGCACCGCGGTCGGTGATCGTGCCGCTCGACAGCTCGCTGCGCGGCGCGCTGCAGAGCAAGGGGACTGCGGCGACGGCACTGGTGATCAGCGTGGCGGTGGCGCTGTACGGGACGACCGGGACGCTCGAGGCGACGCGCCGAGCGATGAACGTCATCTGGGAGACCGACGGCGGCCGCACCTTCCTGCGGCGCAAGACCATCGACGTGCTGTCGACGGCCGTGCTCATGACCCTGGTGCTCGTCAGCCTGGTCATGGTCTTCATCGGTGGCAGCTTCGCCCGGGACCTGCTGGGCTTCATCGGATTCGGACCATCCGCCGGCGGAATATGGGACGTCGCGCGCTGGCCGGGGGCGCTGGCGGTGGTGATGCTCGTCTTCGCGTTCATCTACTACGTGACCCCCGACGTCAAGCAGCGCTCGTACCGATCGGTCGTTCCCGGCGCGATAGCCGGCGTCGCGCTCTGGCTCGCCGCATCCTTCGGCTTCGCGACCTACGTCTCGAGCGTCACCGACATCGGCGCGATCTACGGCGCGTTCGCGGGCGCCATCGTGCTCGTGGCATGGTTGTGGCTGACCAATGTCGCGCTGCTGTTCGGGGCCGAGCTCAATGCCGAGATCGAACGCGAAAAGGAGCTCGACGAAGGTGTGCCGAAGGCCGAAACACTCAACCGGCCGACACGACGCGGCTAACCCGCTCCTGCCGACGGTACGTGCAACCGCCCAGATCCGGGGCGGCTCGACCGCGCCGAGTGGCAGCTGGATGATCCCGCCGTTCCTCGACCACCGATGCCCGCTTAACCACCAACGCCGGACGGCACCGCTCTCGCGGCACCGCCCGGCGCCTGGTGGGGGGAGGGAGTTGGGGGTTTGGCGCTCCGGTGGCGGGAGCCCGCCACCTTCGCGCGACGTGACTTAGGCCGTTGCTGACTCAGGGATACGCGCCGGCTCCAGCGCGACCTCGAGCACCTCGTCGATCGTCATGACCGGGTGGAAGGTCATGGCCTCGCGGACGTCCTCGGGGACGTCGTCGAGATCGCCACGGTTGCGCTCGGGCAGGATCACGTCGGTCAGGCCCGCTGCGTGGGCGGCGAGCACCTTCTGCTTGAGCCCGCCGATCGGCAGCACGCGGCCCTGCAGCGTGACCTCGCCGGTCATGCCCACCGTGTGGCGCACCGGCCGTCCGGTGAGCAGCGACGTCAGCGCCGTCGTCATCGTGACGCCCGCACTCGGACCGTCCTTGGGAATCGCTCCCGCGGGGACGTGGACGTGGAACTCGCGATCCTCGAACGCATCCTCGTCGATGCCGAGCTCGTCGGCCTTGCCGCGCACGTAGGTCAGCGCGATCCGAGCGGACTCCTTCATGACGTCACCGAGCTGGCCGGTGAGGGTCAGGCCGCCCTTGCCCTTCATCGCGTTGGCTTCCACGAACAGCACGTCGCCGCCGACGCCGGTCACCGCGAGGCCCGTGGCCACGCCCGGCACCGCCGTGCGCGCCGCGGCCTCCTGGAAGACCTTCTGGCGTCCGAGGGCGTCGCGCACCGCGTCGAGATCGACGGTCACGGGTGCGATCGACTCATCCTTGGCGATCTTCGTGGCCGTCTTGCGCAGCAGGGATCCGAGCTCGCGCTCGAGCTGGCGCACGCCCGCCTCGCGGGTGTACTCGCTCACGACGACCTTGAGGATCTCGTCGTCGACGACGACCTCGTCCTCGCGCAGCCCGTTGCGCTCGCGCTGGCGAGGCCACAGGTAGTCACGGGCGATCGCCGTCTTCTCGGCGACCGTGTAGCCGTCGAAGCGGATGACCTCCATGCGGTCGAGCAGGGGTCCGGGGATCGTCTCGGCCTGGTTGGCCGTGGCGATGAACAGGACCTCGGAGAGGTCGAGCTCGATGTCGAGGTAGTGATCGCGGAACGAGTGGTTCTGCGCGGGGTCGAGGACCTCGAGCAGCGCCGCCGACGGGTCGCCGCGCCAGTCGGCGCCGACCTTGTCGACCTCGTCGAGCATGATCACCGGGTTCATCGTCCCCGCGTCGCGCAGCGCGCGCACCAGGCGACCCGGAAGGGCGCCGATGTACGTGCGGCGGTGGCCGCGGATCTCGGCCTCGTCGCGGACGCCGCCGAGCGACATGCGGACGAACTCGCGTCCGGTCGCGCGGGCGATCGACTCGCCGATCGAGGTCTTGCCGGTGCCTGGGGGGCCGATGAGCGTGAGGATGGCGCCGGCCTTCTTGTCGACCTCCACCCCGCGCTCCTCGCGCAGCTTGCGCACCGCGATGTACTCGGTGATGCGGTCCTTGACGTCCTCCAGGCCCGCGTGATCGGCGTCGAGCACCTCACGCGCGTGCACGGGATCGAGGACCTCGTCGGAGTGCTTGCTCCACGGGACGGAGACGAGCCAGTCCAGGTAGGTCCGGATCATCGAGGCCTCGCCGCTCTGCTCGCCCATCCGCTCGAGGCGGTCGAGCTCGCGCTCGGCCTGCTCCTTGACGGCGTCGGGCATGTCGGCATCGGCGATCTTCTTGCGGTACTCGTCGGCGACGGAGCCCTCGTCCTCGCCGAGCTCCTTGCGGATCGACTCCATCTGCTGGCGCAGGAAGTACTCGCGCTGCATCTTCTGGGCGTCGGACTCGACGTCGTTGCGGATGCGGTTGCGCACCTGCAGCTCGGTCAGCCGCTCGCGCTGGAACTCGACGGCGAGCGCGAGGCGCTCGGTGACGTCGACGGTCTCCAGCAGGCGGACCTTCTGTTCGAAGTTCAGGTCGGGGCTGTAGCCGGCGGTGTCCGCCAGTGCCCCGGGCTCGTTGACGGAGCGCAGGAACGCGCCGACGCGCTCGTCGGCCCCGCGCTCGACGAGGATCTCCTCGACGACCGCGCGATACTCACGCTCGAGGTCGCGGGTGCGCCCGTCGACGGGGTGTTCGTCCGGCGTCTCGGTGACGTCGACGCGCAGACGACCTTCAGCATCGGTCTCCGCCGCGCCGATGACGCCACGCGTGACGCCTTCCAGCGAAACCCCGCGGCCACCGCCGGGCAGGCGGATCGTGTCGGCGACCTTCGAAATCGTGCCGACCTTCGCATACTCCCCCTCATGGCGAGGAACGAGCAGCACGCGATCCTCGTCGGCCGCGTCGACCGGGAGGTGAATATCCATCGTCGGGAAGACGACGGTGTCGTCTAGAGGGATGAGCAGCAGCTTTGGCATGAGTGTGCGTGTCCTTCTTTGGTTGCACGCACAATCATAGCCACTTCTACTTACGAACCGTGAGTAACTTACGCCTCGGCGCGTAGACGCTCGAGGATAGCGCCGCGGGCTCGGTTCGCCTGCCAGGACGGACAACAGCGATGAAGGAACGAGGGCGCGAAATGGCGCGGTGCTTCGCGGGGGCCGAGGCCGGCAAGGTCCTGCAAAAGCGCACGTATAGCCGGATCAACGTCAGACGATTGGCTCGGGCGACAGGCAGCTGCCCAGCACAATGGTCGCTGAGCGGCCATAACGCTTGCCACACCGGGACCCGCCACCGCCGCGTGGCACCCTCATCCCTCATCGCTGCTGTTCGTTCCCTGGCGCGGGCCGCCCTCAGCCCTCGAGGAACAGGTCCACCTGGAGATCGGCGTCCGGCTCGTAGGCGTAGACGCTGAGGTCCGTCACGCCGGCGTCCGCGAGCACCTCGTCGTCGATGAAGAAGTTGCCGGTCGTCTCGCGGGCCGGCCGGGTCAGGATGTGATGGGCGGCGTCGGCGACGATCTCGGGACGGCGTGAGCGCGCGATCGCGGCCTCCCCTCCGAGCAGGTTCCGCACCGCCGCGGTCGCGATGATCGTCCGCGGCCACAGCGAGTTGAAGGCGATCCCCGCGTCGGCGTGCTCGGCGGCCATGCCGACGGTGCACATGCTCATCCCGAACTTCGCGAGCGTGTACGCGAGATGCGGGCGGTACCAGCGCGGATCCAGGCTCAGCGGCGGGCTCAGCGTCAGCACGTGCGGATTGGCGGCGTCATGCAGGTACGGCACGCAGGTGCGCGAGAGCAGGAACGTCGCGCGCGTGTTGACGTTCTGCATGAGGTCGTAGCGCTTCATCGCGACGGTGGCGCTCGGGCTGACGTCGATTGCGCTTGCGTTGTTGACGACGATGTCGACCCCGCCGAAGTGATGCACGGTGCGCTCGACCGCGTCGATGACGACGGCGTCGTCGCGCACGTCGCCGACGATCGGCAGCGCCCGCCCGCCGGCCTGCTCGATCTCCTCCGCGGCCGTGAAGATCGTCCCCTCCAGGCGTGGGTGAGGCGTTGCGGTCTTGGCGATCAGCGTGATGTTCGCCCCGTCGCTGGCAGCGCGCAGCGCGATAGCGAGGCCGATCCCCCGGCTGCCTCCGGACATGACGATCGTCTTGCCGCTCAGATCGCTCACGGCGGGGCGATCACGGTTCCCGCACGCGCGAGCAGGTCGGCGTAGCCGCGGGCGATGAGCTGCTCGTCGGCGATGCCGAGGACCTCGCGGAGATCCTCCACGCGATCGCGCTCGACCTCGAGGCCCCCGGGCGAGGTCGCGACCGCCTCGAGCTCGACGAAGTCCCCGAGGCCCGCCACGCGGTCGAGGTGGATGCGCACGTTGCGCCACAGCAGCAGGCGGCGCGCCTTCTCGACGATGACGCGGACACCGAGCGTGTCGCGCAGCGCATCGACGAGCGCGACGTGGTTGGCGACGGGTACGACGCGGTAGTGGCTGACCTTCGGCCCGGCCAGGTGGGCGCGAGCGTATGAGATGAGCTCGGCCGGCTGGGGTGGCGCCTCGCGCAGCTTGAGCTGGCCGGTGACGGCGTGGAAGTACGTGTCGCGCTGTCGCAGCACGCCCTGGTCCTCGGCGCCGAGTTCAAGCGCCGCCTGCAGCGTCGCTGTGGGATCGGGGTCGACCGCCTTGAGTTCGAGGTTGCGCCTCTGGCCCGGCATGGTCGCTGGCAGGCTATCGCCAGCCGTGCGCCGGAACCATCGTGCTAGTACGCGTGGCCGGAGGTTCTGTGTGGAATTCCCGGATGCCCGGTCGCCGGGAAAACGCGCAGAGCTTGCGGACGCGTGGACTAGTAGCCGAGGCGCGCGAGACGCTCGCGCTCGGCACGCCGCTTGGCCTCGCGCTGCTCCTTGCGCACCCGCTCGCGCTCGCGGCGCTCCTGGTCCTCGTCGTGACCGGTGATGATGCGGATGCTCTTGCGCAGCGTGCCGTCCTGCGCGTGGGAGGCGAAGGCCTGGCGGCTTGAGCGGTCGTCGCGGCGCGGGCGATCGCGGCGGCCGCCCTCGTTCGAGCGCTGGCCGCCGTTGCGGCGGCCGCCCTCGCGGCCGGCGGGACGCGCCTGCTCGGCGGGGCGTGGAAGCTGTGCCTTGACCTCGCGGACCGGCGTGGCGGCCAGGCGCACCCACGCGTTGAAGACCGGGTCGCCGGGCTTGAGGCCCTCGGCGGCCTGCGCGCAGACGGCCGCCCACTTGTGCGGCTGGCCCTTCTCGTCCTGCTTGGGCTTGAGCGCCTCCTTGATGACGTCGGGGCCGCCGACGCGCTCGATGGCGGCGGCGAGACGAGCCGGGGAGGCACCCGAGCGATCCTGCTGGGACTCTTTCGCGTCGGACTGCGGCGCAGGGGCTGCCTCTGCCGCGGTAGCCGGAGCCTCCTCGGGGGCAGGAGTCTCGGCCTCGGGGGCAGGAGTCTCGGCGTCGGGGGCAGGGGTCTCGGCCTCGGGGGCCTCGACGGCGGGAGCCTCGGCCACCAGAGCCTCGGCCTCGGCGGCGGGCGCCTCCGCAGCCGGAGCCTCAACGGCCGCAGCCGCCGTCGCGGGAGCCTCGGCCGCCGGAGCGTCCTCGGGCGTCGTCTCTGCGGCGGAGGCGGCCTCGGCGGGAGACTCAGCGGTGATCTTGCCGCTGCGGCGCAGTTCGGTGAGCGCGGAGAAGAAGGCGCGGCGATGTCGCTCGGCGGCCGAGGGCCGGCGGCGGCGCTTGCGAGCCGGAGCGGGCTTGCTCGGCGGCAGCGGCTTGACGGGCTCGGCGACCCCGAGGATGCGCGGGCCGAACGCAGGCTTCTCGGCGTCCGGCGTGATCGTCAGCGTCGAGGGATCCGCGGGTGCGTCGGTGTGACCGTTCGCCTCGGCATGTCCGTTGGACTCTGCGGTGCCGTTTGACGCGGGCGGCTCGCTCTCGCGCGCTGCCTCCGCCTGAACGCCAGCCTCCGCCTGTGCGGGCGGTGCTGCCTCAGGAGGCGCTGTTGCCGTCTGGCCGCTCTCCGCGGCCTGCGTCTCGGCTGACGAATCGTCAGTCACGGACCCCAGGTTATCGAGGCTGGCAACCTGCCACGTTGTCGTTGGTTGATCCCGCACGTTGCGAGCCTACCCCGGCGGCGACGAAAGCGTGCGGAGGCCGGTCCGTTCCTAGACCACGGGCACGTCGGGCGTGGCCGCCAGCGTCGCCGCGACGACGACGATGTGGAGGCGCGCCAGCCGCTCCGGGATCGCCTCTCCGAACGGCAGCTCGTCGGCCAGGTCGAGCAGCTTGACGACCGACCGGCAGACCGGCGCCTGCGGCGAGTCCGACCGCACGTCGCACGCCAGCCGCGTCAGCTCGACGAACTCCGTCGGCACGTTGCCGGCGATCATCGTCGCGAACGCGCACACGAGGTAGTAGCTCACGCGATCGAGCAAGGGGTCGTGGGGCCCCGGGCCGTTCGGCGGCGGCGGGCCGAGGTCGAGCGCCTCCTCGCGATCGATGAGGCGCTCGAGCTGCGCACCGGCGACACCGGCGACCTGCTCGCCGCTGAGCCCGGCTTGCAGCGCATTGCGAAAGGTGATGATCATCGTCTGCGTCGGCGTCCCGTACGGGATGTCGGTCGCGTAGAGGACCTGGCCGGGCGGGATCAGGCCGAACAGGGCGCGCAGATCGGCCGAGCTGTACCAGGAGGTGTCGAAGAACACGTTGGGGTGCTCGGGGATCCGGTCCCAGATCCACGCGAGGTCCGACACCCCCGCGTGGGCGAGGATGAAACGCGCCCGGGAATGCTCGCGCGCGAGCTCGAGCACGCTCGCGCCGAGCGCCGGGATCCCGCGGCCGGCGTGGATCAGGATCGGGACGCGCTCGGCGTCGGCGACCTCGACGATCTCGCGGACCCCGGCGTCGAGCATGCCGAAGCGCTCTGCGCGCGGATGCAGCTTGATGCCGCGCGCGCCCGCGGCGAGGCAGCGCCGTACCTCCGCGACCGGGTCGTCGCGCGGATCGACGCGGCAGAACGCGACGAGCGAGCCGTCCGAGTCGGCGGCGGCGCGGATGACGGCGTCGTTGGCCGCCGAGTAGCCGTCGGGCTCGTGCATCGGGAACACGACGGCGCGCGCGGCGACCGGCGCCAGCAGGCCGAGCAGCTCCCCGGGCGCGCAGCGAAAGCCATCGGGATCGTTGGACCCGATGTGGGTGTGGGCGTCGAAGACGTTCAGGGGCGGCAGCAGGCCCATGACCTGCTCGTGCCATGGCGCCAGCAGGTCGTCCGCGTACACCGGCGCCAGTCTATGGACGTGTTTGCAATCGGCGTTGCTCGCGCCTGGTGACCTCCTAGACTTTTCGGGGTGAGCACGGACTACGTCGGTTTCTGCGCGTGCGGGTGCATCGCCGCCGCGAGTTGTCAGGCATGTGGAACACCGCTGTGCGACGAGCACTCGCGGACCTATCCCGAGACGCCGACAGGCGTGTCGGAGTACGCGGCGATCCAGTTCGCCCGCGCAGTGCGCCTCGTCGGCGGGCTCGAGTGCGAGTCCTGCCGGGCCGAGAAGGGCCGCGTCGCGCTTCAGCAGGCGATCAACGCACCCGCCGAGCCGCTACCCGATCACTGGCTGGACCGCGCGATCGCGCTGCGCACCGACCAGACGCGCAGCGCCGACGAGAAGCTCGCCGACGGCCAGCTTCCGGGCAGCCTCAGCGTCGCGGACATCGTTCAGGAGTTCCTGCGGCGCATCGACAAGCAGCCGCACGAGCGCGCCCAGGTCATACCCGGCACGCTTCTTCACAGACCGGAGTTCGCCGAGGGCTGGAAGGTGTACTGCCTGCGTGAGGAGTTCACGCAGCAGTATCCCGACGGCTCGACCCAGCGCCACCCGCTGCCCCTCCTCGTCACGCCGGACGCCGATGTGCTTGCCCCGCCGAAGGACGCCAACCAGCAGAACCTCATGTCCTCGACGTGGGAGCCGGTGTACGACCACGAGATCGATCTCGACCTGCTCGTCAACGGCGTCGCGAACATCCTCGTGCTCAGCCGCTTCGACCCGTAGCACGTGCTCGGCGCCCCGTGCGCGCGGCGTGGTACGAGCGGCAGGGAGCGGCGAGCGACGTGCTCGAGGTCGGCGAGATGCAGGATCCGCACCCCTCCCCCGGTGAGGTGCGCATCGCGGTCCATGCGTCGGGCGTCAACACCGGCGACGTCAAGAAGCGCGCGGGCTGGCTGGGCTTCGCGATGGCGGATGCCCGCGTGATCCCGCACAGCGACGGCGCGGGCGTCATCGACGCCGTCGGCGAGGACGTCGACTCGGCGCGCGTGGGCGAGCGGGTGTGGTGTCACGGCGCCCAGTCCTACC
Organism: Solirubrobacteraceae bacterium; assembly: GCA_033855075.1. GTDB lineage: Bacteria > Actinomycetota > Thermoleophilia > Solirubrobacterales > Solirubrobacteraceae > CADCVQ01. Next base: position 28,077 of record JAWVGM010000213.1, read on the forward strand.
GTCCGTTCGGGACCGCGGCGCAGTACACGACGGTGCCGTCGGAGCAGGCCGTGACGCTGCCGCCGGACGTGAGCTTCGAGACCGGCGCCTGCCTGGGCATCCCCGGCATCACAGCCCACCGCGCGGTCTTCGGCGACGGCCCGGTGCGCGGGCAGAACGTGCTCGTCTCCGGCGCCGCGGGCGCCGTCGGATCGATGGCCGTCGCGCTCGCGTCGTGGGGCGGCGCCCGTGTGCTGGCGACCGTCCGGCGGCCCGACGACGGCGCGCGCGCGGCCTCCGCGGGGGCCGATCACGTGTACGCGACCGGCGAGCCGGACGTGGCCGCGGCGATCCGCGCGGATGCCCCGGACGGCGTCCAGCGGATCGTCGAGGTGGCGCTCGGCCCGAACGCGCGGCTCGACGCCGAGGTGCTCGCGCAGGGCGGCACGATCGCGGCGTACGCATCGCCCGGCGATGAGACCGCGCTGCCGTTCTGGCCGCTGCTCTTCGTCAACGCGACGATCCGGCTGCTCGGCAGCGACGACTTCCCGGCGGAGGCCAAGGCGCGCGCGGCAGCCGACATCGTCACCTGCCTGAAGGACGGGCGCCTGCGGCCAGAGGTCGGGGCGCGATTCGCGCTGGATGACATCGCCGCCGCCCACGAGGCGGTGCGGCGGCGCGCGACCCCCGGGAGGGTCGTCGTCAGCCTGATGCCGTGACGGCGTACACGGGCGGAAGCCGCGTCGCCGCGGTGAACCAGCTGCCGCCGGCGTCGCCCGAGCCGAAGAGCTCGCCGCTCGTCGCGCCGAAATAGAGCTCCAGCGGGGAGCTCTCACGCGCGCGGCAGAACGCCTGCCGCAGGACGGTCAGGTAGGCGTGGTCCTGCGGCAGCCCCTCGCCGCGCGCCGACCAGCTCGCGCCGGCGTCGCGCGTCTCGTAGACACGCACGCGACCCTCGGGCGTCGTGCGGTCCATGTCCGCCGTCAGCGGGATGACGTAGGCGCTGTCGGGGTCCGCGGGATCGACCATCATCGGAAAGCCGAAGTCCGACGGCAGCCCGGCGCCGATGTTCGCCCACGACTCGCCGGCGTCATCCGAGCGGTAGACGCCGCCGTGGAACTGCATGAAGATCCGCTCGGGCTGTAGCGGTGCGCGCTCGAGGTGATGCACGCAGAGCGCCGTCGTGCCCTCCTGCTCCTCGTCGGGCACGTAGCCCGCGACGAGGCCCTTGTTGCCGCGCCGCCACGTCTTGCCGGCGTCGTCGGTGTGCCAGACGCCGGCGGCCGAGACCGCGACCGTCAGCCGGTCGGGCTCGCCTGGCCAGGGCACGATCGAATGCAGGCACAGGCCGCCGCCTCCCGGCTGCCAGTCCTCCTGCGTCTTGTGCTCCCACAGCGCCTCGTTGAGCTCCCAGGTCAGCCCGCCGTCACGGCTTTCGAACAGCACGCCCGGATCACCGCCGGCGTAGAGCAGACCGTCGGCCTCCCCCGCCGTGATGACCCAGATGCGCTCGAGCGCGGCGTCGCCGCCGGCGGGCAGCGCGATGCCGGAAGCCTCCTGCCACTCGCCCGCGGCATCGCCGGCGTGCCAGATCTTCGGACCGTAGAAGGGGGAGGTCACCGAGGCGATGAGACGTCCGCTGTGCGGGTCGCGCAGCGCGTACTCGACCGGCTCGCCGGCGAACGCGCGGGCCACGGTCTCAAACGCACCGCCCGCCTCGCCTTCGAGGACGAACAGGCCCTTCTTGGTCGCTGCGAGCAGCTCCGTCATAGGTGCGTCAGCCTCCTGAGATGGCCGGAAGGATGTCGATGCGATCGTCGGGTCCGACGGCCGTGGATTCCGCGCCGCGCTCGCCGTTGACGAACACGTTGATGTGGCGGCGGATGTGCCCCCGCTCGTCGAGGATCCAGCCGCTCATCGCCGGGTTCGCGCGCTCGAACTCGCTGAGGAGCTCGGCGACGGTCTCGCCGTCGATCGTATGGTCGGATTGGCCGTCCGCGAGCTTCTTGAGCGGCTCGCGGATGCGTACGGTTGCCATGGCGCAGATACCTCAGACGTTCGAGTAGGCGGGCTCGGCGGCGTTCGGCTCCGGCTCGGGCTCCGGGTCCCCGGCGCCGTGCGCAGCAGGCATCGGTGCCGAGCGCAGGATCGTCACCGCGGCGACGATCGCGACCACGACGAGCCCGGCGCCCACCAGGTAGGCGAGGTGAAAGCCCGAGTTCAGCGCGGACTTGGGCGGCTCGCCGTCGGCGAGCAGGCCGCTCGTGCGCTCGGAGGCGAGCGTCGCGAGCACGGCGAGCCCGATCGCGCCGCCGACCTGGACGCTCGTGTTGATGAGGCCCGACGCGAGGCCCGAATCGCGCGGCTCCACACCCGACATCGAGAGCATCATGAGCGCGGGGAAGCCGGCACCGGCGCCGAAGCCCATGAGGACGACTGCCGGCAGCACGTCGGTGACGTAGTTGCCGTCGACGGGCGTCTGCGAGAAGGCGAGCATCGCCCCGCCCATGAACACGAGGCTCACGATGAGCACGTTGCGCGGCCCGAAGCGCATGTTCAGCGGCTCGGCGAGGCGCAGCGACATCGTTCCCATGACGATCGTCGAGGGCAGGAACGCGAGGCCGACGTCGAGCGCGCCGTAGCCGCGGATGCGCTGCAGGTAGAGCGCCCCGAGGAAGAACATGCTGAACATCCCCACGACGAGCAGCGCCATGACGATGTTGGCCCCCGTCACGTTGCGCGAGCGGAACAGGCGCAGTGGCATGAGCGGGTTGGGAATGCGGTCCTGGCGCACAAGGAACGCCGCGATCAGCGCGAGGGCGACGGCGCCGAGCCCGAGCGTATGCAGGGAGCCCCAGCCCTTGTTGTTGACCTCGAGGATGGTGTAGACGAAGAGCATCAGACCGGACGTCAGGAGAATCGCGCCGGGGATGTCCGCGCCCCTCTTGAGGCCGATGCCCGGCCGGTCCTCGACGAGCCGGATGGCGCACACGATCGTCGCGATGCCGATCGGGATGTTCACGAAGAAGATCCAGTGCCAGCTGATCGCCTCGGTCAGCGCGCCGCCGGCGAGCAGCCCGATCGAACCGCCGGCGGATGCGACGAAGCCGAAGATCCCGATCGCCTTGGCCTGCTCGCGCGGCTCGGGGAACATCGTGACGATCATGCCCAGGGTGACCGCGGACGCCAGCGCGCCGCCCGCCCCCTGGATGAACCGCGCGGCGATGAGCATGCCCTGGTTCTGCGAGACCGCGCAGAGCAGCGACGCGACGGTGAAGATGACGAGGCCGATGATGAAGATGCGCCGCTGCCCGATGAGGTCGCCGATGCGCCCGGCGAGCAGCAGCAGGCCGCCGAATGCGATCAGATAGGCGTTCACGACCCAGGCAAGACTGCTCTGCGAGAAGCCGAGGTCGGTCTGGATCGACGGCAGGGCCACGTTCACGATCGTGGCGTCGATGACGATCATCAGCACTCCCGCGCAGAGCACGTAGAGCGCGATCCATCGCTTGCGGTCGGCTATCGCTGCTTCAGTCACGGGCACGCTCCCCTCGGCATCAGATTGTCTCTCAAACTACCCAGTCGGTATTCCCTACAGAGCACTTGGTAAAACCAACCTAGTAGTTGTCATTTCCGATGTCAAGCGATAGAATCGGGGCATGGCCAAGAAGCGCACGTACGGAGACGCCTGCGGCATCTCGCGCGCCCTTGACCTGGTCGGCGAACGCTGGGCGCTGCTCGTCATCCGCGAGCTCTTGCTCGGTCCCAAGCGCTTCACCGACATCCGCGAGGGGCTCCCCCACCTGAGCCCCGACGTGCTCGCCCAGCGCCTGCGCGAGCTCGAGCAGGCCAACCTCGTGGCGCGGCGCAGGTTGCCGCCTCCCGTGTCGACGCAGGTGTACGAGCTGACGACGCGCGGGGCCGCGCTCGAGCCGGCGCTCATCGAACTTGGACGCTGGGGCGGCGCGAACGCCGATCCGCCCACCGAGGGCATGGGCATGAGCCTCGAGGCGCACATCGTCTCGCTGCGCACCCTCTTCCGGCCCGATCTCGCGGGTGACATGGACGCGATCGTCGAGTTGCGGCTGGGCGACCACCGCTACCGCGTGACCGTGCGCGACGGCGGGATCGAGGCCGTACGCGGCGAGGCGACGTCTCCCCACGCGACGATCGACACCGATCCGGGCACGCTCATCGCCGTGCTGCACGGCCACCGTACCCTCGCCGACGCGCTGAAGACGGGCGACATCTCCTACGAGGGCGACGCGAAGGTCGTCAAGCGGTTCCTCGGGCTGTTCCCCCTGCCCGAGCCGGTCGCGGTCTAGTCCACGTGGCCGAGCTCGCCGCGCGGGCCTTGGCCCACTCGGCCTTGTGCATGCGCTTGGCCGCCTGGTAGTCGGCGAGATCCTGCGGCGACTGCACGTCCCCCAGCGTCGGGTGCCACGGCACGAGGTCCCGTGCGGC